>NZ_CP016539.2:2492500-2792500 GCF_001687605.2 Planococcus plakortidis | reverse complement strand
ATAATGAAACGCCGGATGTGCAAGTGAAGGCAGAGGAACTGGCGGGTGAAGCGTTCGAATCGGCGAGCCTGTTCCATTTTTGCTCAGGGACGCTGTTCCATCCGGAAGCGCGTGAAACGACGGCGCAGGCTTTGGAACTGGCCAAGTCCCACAAAGTGATTTGTTCATACGATGTCAATATCCGGCCGCTGCGCTGGGAAAGCGAGGAGTTGTGCCGTCAAACCGTCCTGCGCTTTTTGCCGCAGGCGGATATTTTGAAATTGACGGTCGAAGAATTATTGTTCCTCATGGAAGCTGATTCAATGGAAGCGGGCATCGAGCGCCTGAAGGCTTACGGGCTGCCTGTCGTTTTTGTCACGGACGGGGAGCATGGCACGCACGCGGTATTTAAAGAGGAGACGATCCATGTGCCGGTTGTGCCGGTCAAGCCTGTGGATACGACAGGCGCCGGGGATGCGTTCATGGCAGGCATCATCCGTCATGTCCATTTAAATGGCATGCCGGAAGACCAGGAAGAATTGATTGCTTGCGCTGGATTCGGCAATAAGCTGGGGGCTCTTTGTGCAACGCGGGCGGGAGCCATCACAGCGATGCCGCGAAGCGAAGATATGGAAGATTGGGAATAGAAGAGGAGGAAACAGCAATGGCTTTGCATAGTTTTCATTTAACAGCAGACTGGCCCGGCAACCGGAACGATGTCGGGACCATCGAATCGGGGAATTTGAAGACGCAAATCTCGATTCCCCCGGAAATGGACGGCCCAGGAGTCGGCACGAATCCTGACGAAATGCTGCTCGGTGCGGCAGCGACTTGCTATATCATTACACTCGCCGCAATGATGGAGCGCAGCAAACTTGCGAAAGAGTCGCTGACGATGGAATCGGAAGGAATTGTAGAAGTCGAAAATGGAGTCATCACCTATAAAAAGATCATCCACCGGCCGAAAGTCGTCTTGCCAGCAGAAGCGGGGGAAAAGGAATTCAAGCTGGCCCAAAAACTCGCGGAAAAAGCGGAGTCTTCCTGCATGATCACGCGCGCCATCCAAGGCAATGTCGTAGTCGAGCTGGAAGCTGATATTACAAAAAAATGAAGCCACACCCTGATTTCCCGTTTGGGAGAACAGGGTTTTTTAGTGGGAAAATAATGTTTTTAGAGAATTCCAAGAATTTTTTCTTTCAGCCATTTTGGGATATGGTAGACTACATCTAATGAAAAACGGTCGCTACAGGGGACGGGTGCCATGAAAAAATTATCGCTGCAGACAAAAATCATCTTGCTGACGACTTCGCTCGTGCTGTTGACGACGGCGGTGTTCGGCGGGATTTTGAGCTATCAGGAAATTGCGGAAATCAAAGAGAATATCGGCCAACGGGCACAGGAGACGGCGATCGGCATTTCGGCCATGCCGACGATCGTCGAAGCGATGGACGACGAAGAACCAGCGCTGAAAATCCAGCCGCTCGCCGAATACTTGCGCAAGCAAGTGGGTGCTGAGTTCATCGTTATCGGCAATAGGGAGAGCGTCCGGTACTCGCATCCGGATCCCGACAAAATCGGCAAACGGATGGTCGGCGGTGATAATGACCGTGCCCTTCAGGAAGGCAAAGTCTATGTGTCTGAAGCATTCGGTTCGCTCGGCAGAAGCCTGCGCGGAAAAGCGCCGATCTATGACGGCGATGGACGCGTCATCGGTGTCGTCTCGGTCGGATATATGATCGATGATATTGAAGCGATCATTTTCGGCAATATCATGGACGTGATGGCACTGGCTTTATTGACGCTCGTCATCGGCGTCCTCGGCAGCATCCTGCTCGCGCGGAATATCCGAAAAGATACGCTCGGGCTTGAGCCACGGGAAATCGCCCGCTTGTACCAGGACCGGGAAGCCTTGCTGTCATCGATCATCGAAGGGGTCATCGCCATCGATAAGGACGGCCGAATCACTGAGTTGAACAGTTCTGCAGAAAAGATGCTCGCCATGGACCAAAGTTTCTTGCATACGCCGTCAGATGATATCCTGCCGGAACTGAGGATGGGCGAAACCTTGACGACAGGGAATTCATGGAAGAATAAAGAAATCCTGATTGGCGGCACCGTTTTTATCGTCAACCAAAAGCCGATTTGGGCAGATGGGGAAATGGTCGGCGCCGTTTCGACATTCCGTGAGAAAACGGAAGTGCAGGAAGTGCTGGAAACCTTATCGGAAATTCGCCAGTACTCGGAAAGCCTGCGGGCGCAAACCCATGAATACGCCAATAAACTGTATGCCATATCCGGCCTTTTGCAGTTGGAAGAGACCGAGGAAGCGGTACGGCTGATCCAGCAAGAGACGCATCATCACGAAAAACAGACGAAACACACGCTGAATCATATCGAGGATAAAAAAGTCCAGGCAATCCTGCTCGGCAAAATGGGGAAAGCTTCCGAGGCGAAAGTCGAGCTGTCGGTGGATGAAAACAGTTCGCTCGCCCAATTGCCTGCTCATGTCGATATTTCCAAAGTCATTCACATTGTCGGGAACCTGATCGACAACGCCATTGAAGAAGTCGAGTCGAGCGACAGGAAAGAAGTGTCTTTCTTCATTACCGATATCGGCAACGACTTGGTCATCGAAGTCCAGGATAGCGGACGTGGAATCGAAACCGGCAACCTAGATCAATTTTTCACACAAGGATATTCCACAAAACTGGAAAAAGCGGATAGGGGCTACGGCTTGGCGATCGTCAAACAAGCCGTCGAAGACTTGGAAGGCTGGATCGAAGTGGATTCGACGCCGCAGCATGGGACGGTATTCAGCGTCTTTATCCCGAAAAAAACGATGGAGGTGGCGTAATGCTGCGGGTAGTGATTGCAGAAGATGATTTTCGTGTCGCGCAAGTGCACGAGAAGTTTTTAGCGAAGATTGAACAAGTGGAACTGGCAGCGAAAGCGAAAGACTGCGCCGAGACGCTGGCGGCGGTCAAGCAAGAGCAGCCGGATTTGGTGCTGCTGGATAATTACATGCCGGACGGGCTCGGCATCGAGTTGATCGATGAGTTAAGGAAAGAAAGCCCGGAGACCGACATCATCCTTGTTTCGGCAGCAAACGAACGGGAGTATATCGAAACGGCGCTGCGCAAGGGCGTAAAGGGCATCATCTTAAAACCGGCTGAACTCGGCCAGTTCACGGCGACCATCGAGAAATACCGGAAAGACAGGGAAAAGCTGTCGAGCCAAGAAACCATCGACCAGGAGTATTTGGATGAACTGTTCGGGGTCAAGGCCATCAAAAAAGAAGCGCCAGCAGTCAAAGGCATCGACCCGCTGACGATGCAGAAAGTGCAGAAGCTCTTGGCGCAGTATGAAGATGGCGTGACCGCCGAGAAGATGGGCGAAGAAATGGGCGCTTCCCGCACGACCGCCAGACGCTACCTGGAATACTTGGTGTCGACGGATGATTGCTACGCCGAACTCGGCTACGGGATCGTCGGCAGGCCGGAACGGAAATACTTTGTGAAATGAAGTGAAAACAGAATGGGCGAAGCAGGCTTCAAAGAAACGACAGGCTTCGGAAAACTCAACTCCATACTGCTTTCATAAACGAAAAAGCAACTTCCCTAAACCGGGAAGTTGCTTTTTGCGTTGATGTTTCATTTTCGGCAATCAGTCTGTGTGGCATTCGAAGCGGGTCATTTGCCAAGCGCTTTTTTCGATTTCGGGAAATCCGCCCAAGTCATAGCAGCGACCAGCTGCTTCGGTCACTTCTACATAGCTGAAATAGCTTTGTGCCGCTATGGCGATTCCGATGCCAAGAAATAATGTGATGCCGAGAAAAAAGACTATCATGCCGGGAGTCGTGGCTGAGATGCGTTTCATTTTCGGCCTCCTTTATATGCATTTATGTTATATCCAGCCTAGCATATTTACCTGTCGTTTCCTATAAATGAAATATCAGTAAAAATGTAGCCGCCGTGAACTTTATGAACAAAATGCTCATAAAATCCTTTATACAGCTTATTTTGCAAACGGTTACATTCTGAAAATTCACAGTTATACTTCGGTTAATTAAGAAAACTATTCGAGTTGAGGGGGAACTATTATGAAAAAAACGGTCTTTGCAAGTGTATTGACTTTGAGCGCTCTTGTGTTTGCGGGGTGTGGTTCTGATGACGCAGCATCTTCAGGAGGAGAAGGAGGAAGCTTCGAACCATCGAAGACGATTGAAATGGTGGCACCTGCCGGATCGGGTGGCGGCTGGGATACGACAGCCCGCGAAGTTGCCCGTGTATTCGGCGAAACGGGAATCATCGATGAAAACATGACGGTCATCAACCGTGAAGGCGGAGGCGGCGCAATCGGCTGGGCATACGTCCATGCAAAAGAAGGCGATCCGCATAGCATGTTCGTTGCTTCACCGCCACTCATGTTCGTGCCGCTCAACGGCCAATCGGAACATGGCCATGAAGACTTCACGCCGCTTGCCAATATGATTGCGGATTACGGCGCGTTCGCTGTCCGTGAAGATAGCGAATTTGAAGATTTGAACGATCTGTTCGACCAGATGAAAGACGATCCGGAAAGCGTCACGGTCATCGGCACTTCCGCTCCGGGCAGCATGGACCATATGCAATTTGTCCGCATCGCCAAAGCGGCAGGCGTGGACCCGACAAAGATCAAATATGTTTCTGACCAGGAAGGCGGCGCTTTGACAGCGGTTCTGAACGGGTCTGTAGATGTCTTCT
This sequence comes from Planococcus plakortidis, assembly GCF_001687605.2. NCBI lineage: Bacteria > Bacillati > Bacillota > Bacilli > Caryophanales > Caryophanaceae > Planococcus > Planococcus plakortidis. The sequence goes on along the minus strand of NZ_CP016539.2, from coordinate 2,787,779 downwards.
CCACAGGTGTCGGCGAAACGATCGAGCAAGTGCGTGCGGGGAATATCAAGGTTCTCGGCGTGACAGCAGAAGAGCGCATGGAAGGGGACGTGCTTTCCGAATTCCCGACGGCGATCGAGCAGGGCATCGATGAGAGCTTTGTCAACTGGCGCGGATTCTTCGGGCCTCCAGGCATGGACCAGGCAGCGGTCGATTATTATGAAGCCAAATTCCAGGAATTGAGTGAGTCCGAAGAATTTGCGGAAGTCCGCGAGAAATATGGCTGGACTGAAATGTACATGGGCAACGAGGAATACAGCGAGTTCCTCGAAGGCGAGAAAGAAGAAATTGCCGCATTGCTTGAGGAAATCGGATTAGGCCAATAACAAGATCATTTAAAAGGAATGATAGCTGTCCAGGCAGCTCAAAAGTGAAATACATCAAAAAGTGAAACCGGATCTTTGGCATTCGGTTTCTCTCTTTTCAGTTAAAAGGAGGCGTTTCGTTTGCTTGCAAGCATAAACCGTAAGTTGGGGCTGCTGATTTTCATTGTAGCGGCCGTCTATTTGTATTTAAGTTTTCAATTGCCCAATTACGAATATGCCCCGATCGATGCGGATGTCATTCCGAAGGGCTTGGGCATCTTGTTATTGGTGCTGTCGGTCTTCCTGTTCTTTTCCCGTGTAGTGGAAACGGATGCAGAGAAGGCAAAACGCAATATCCCGAAAAAAGAACTAGGGGTCATTGCCGCTGTATTTGCCATGATTTTTCTTTATATTCTATTGTTTGAGACGATCGGCTTTATCATCACGACCTCGTTGTTCATTTTTTTCTGTTCGTGGTTTTTAGGTTATCGAGCATGGAAGACGAACATAATGGTCTCGCTTCTGTTCCCGATTGTTATGTACGCTATTTTCGTTTACGCGCTGGGAATCGTGTTGCCGCGCGGCATCTTGCCATTTTAAGGAGGGAGCTTCCATATGGATGCATTTCAAGGTCTATTGACCGGTTTTCAAGTTGCCTTAAGTCTAGAGGGGATCATGTTCGTGCTAATCGGTGTCGTTGTCGGCACCTTGATCGGGATGATGCCAGGGCTTGGCCCGATCAGTGCCATCGCGATTATGATCCCGATTACATATGGGATGGACCCGGCACCGGCACTCGTCATGATGGCGGGCGTTTATTACGGGGCCGTATTCGGCGGATCGACTTCTTCGATCCTGTTGAATGCCCCGGGAATCTCGGGAACCGTCGCTACCGCTTTTGACGGCTACCCGATGGCCCAGCAAGGAAAGGCCGGTAAAGCACTCGCCATAGCGGCGATTTCTTCATTCATCGGCGGTACCGTCTCGGTCGTGCTGTTGATGATGCTTGCGCCGGCGCTCTCCAGCGTCGCGATTTCCTTCGGGCCGCCAGCGTATTTCGCTTTGATGTTCATGGGGCTTACCGCCATTTCCAGTTTGTCTGAAGGCTCAACGGTCAAAGCGATGATCGCAGCCGTCGCAGGCTTCATGGTCGTCACGATCGGCATCGACCCGCAGACAGGGACGCAGCGTTTTACATTCGGTAACGTCAACCTGCTGGATGGGTTCGACTTTTTGATTATCGCGCTCGGCCTCTTTGCGGTCGCTGAAGTTTGCATGTTGATCTTGAACCGCAAAAACCGCAGCTTGAGCGACGACCAGAAACTGGGCAGCTTGAAGTTGTCCAAGGCAGACCTGAAAGAAATGAGCGGGCCAGTCAGCCGCCAGTCGTTCGTCGGATTCTTGCTCGGCGTCTTGCCGGGTGCCGGGGCCACGATCGCTTCTTTCATCAGCTATATTTTTGAAAAACGAATCGCTAAAAACCCTGAAGAGTTCGGGAAAGGGGCCATCAAAGGGCTCGCAGCACCGGAAAGTTCCAATAACGCCGCGACAAGCGGTGCGTTCGTCCCGCTCTTGAGCTTGGGGATTCCAGGCTCAGGGACGACAGCTGTCATGCTGGGCGCGTTCCTTGTGCTCGGCGTTCAGCCTGGGCCGCTCTTGATGACGGACCGCCCGGAAATTTTCTGGGGCATCATCGCTTCGATGTACCTCGGAAACGTCTTCCTGTTGATCTTGAACTTGCCATTGATTCCATACTTGGCGAAAATCTTGAGCATTCCGCGTCCTTTGCTTATTTCACTCGTCATCATGTTCAGTTTGATCGGGGTCTATTCGATCAGCTTCAACGTCTTTGACCTATACATGCTGCTGGTATTCGGCGCATTAGGGTTTGCGATGCGGATCTTTTCATTCCCCGCACCGCCGTTTATCCTGGCATTCATCCTTGGAGGCATGATGGAGCAGGCCTTCCGCCAATCCATGACCATCTCCAATGGCAGCTTGAGCATTTTTGTCGATAGCCCACTTCCGCTATCCCTGCTCCTGGTTGCATTGATTTCACTATTGGTCCCGGCATTCCTCAAATGGAGAAGCAATAGGTTGGCATACAAACAACGTTAAGGGGTGGGAAAGTGAGAAACTCTAAGCTAGTGCCGCGTGTTCTTGCTTTTCTGCTGGCCGCCGGTTTTACTCTTTTATGGATGTTCGGCTTATTGGACGTTTATACGGATGACCAGAAACTGACGCTGCTATTGCTTGGCATCGCCATCGGTTTATGGACGGTAAGCGCCATGCCGCTCGCCGCTTCAAGTCTTCTGGTGCTTGGCCTGCTGCTGCTTTTCCGTTTGACGGAAGAGCCGGAGCAGGCTTTTGCCGGTTTTCTGTCGGATGCGCTTTACTTCATCCTGGCGCTGACTTTGATTTCCAAGGTGTTGGTAAAAGCGAAAGCCGACCAAGTATTTGTCGGTGTGTTGTTGAAAATGAGCAAAGGCAAAGTCCAGCGGCTATTGGTCGGCTTGCCGCTATTGATCGTCTTTTTGCCCATCCTGCTACCATCTGCTGTCGCCAGGTTCCGGATTCTTGAGCCGATCATCGAGCAAGTGAACAATCGTTTCGCGCTCGGCAAGAGAAGCCTGTTCCGCCAGTTCAGCTTTTATGTCATCGGCATGATGAACCAGAACTCGACGATGATCGTCTTCACGGGCGGAGGATTCCCGATTCTCGCGGCTCAATTGCTCAGTGATTTCGGGGGCATCCAAATCTCCTGGCTCGGCTGGTTTGTGCGCATCGCGCCTGCGCTTTGGCTGTCATTGCTAGTGGTCAGCTTCGGCGTCTGGTTCTTTTTTAAGCGCGGCAGCGGTGCCGGGCTTCAGATGGAGCAGATGGAATTTACTCCTGCTGCCCGATTGCCGGAACGTTTCTGGTGGGTGATCATCCCATTTTTCGCCATGATCATCAGCTGGATCGTCATCGATCAGGAACAAATCCCGCTCATCGTGGCACCGTTCCTGTTGCTCGCCTATTATGCCTTGCCGATGAATGGGCTCGTGGATGACCGGCTCGTCCGGGATTATGACTGGGAAACCTTCCTGTTGCTCGGGGCTTCGTTTTCACTTGGCTATTTAATAGAAGAAAACGGAACGGCCGGCGTCCTCGCGAGCCAATTGATTCAATTGCTGCCGGCTGGAATGGGCCAGGGGGTAAATATCATCTTTATCGCTTGCCTCATTTTCCTATTGCGCTTCTTATTTGTCGTGCCTTCTACGTCGATGATCGTCATTTTTCCGATCATCGTCAGCTTTGCAGAAATGCTGGGCTTGCCGATTTTGCCGATGGCGTTCTTGTTGATCATGATCATCGGCGGTGTCACCATCTTGCCGATCCATTCACCGACCACTTTTCTGGCATTTCAAAAAGGGGCATTTTCACAGCGTGAACAATTGCTTATCGGAAGTTTTTCGAGTATTGTCATCACGTCAATCGCCATTATTTTTGCGGTTTTCATCTGGTGAGGGAATCCGTTCACAATCACCAAAGCCAGTCTTCATTAGAAGGCTGGTTTTTTGTCCGTAAAGAGGCCGTATGTTTAGCCGGAAAAATAGGGGGTAGGGTAATGCTGAAAGCGATTTAACTAAGAGGAGGCAGAAAAAATGTTCGATTATACCGTGACGACCAGCAAATCTGTAGAGGAAGCAGTAGCATCACTCGAGGAAAACTTGAAACAAGAGCAATTCGGCGTCTTGTGGAACTTCGATTTGACGGCCAAACTTCAGGAAAAGGGGCAGGATTTCGATACGCCGTACAAGATCCTTGAAGTATGCAACCCGAAAGAAGCGAATACGGTGCTCTCCGAAAACTTGATGGTCGGCTATTTCCTGCCATGCAAAATTGTCGTATATAAAGAAGACGAAGAAACGAAGATCGGCATGCCGAAGCCGACCTCACTGATCGGTATGGCTGAAAACGACGGCAAATTGACTGCCGTTGCCGAAGACATTGAAAAGCGCTTGATCGATTGCATCGACCGGACCGCGTAATTTAAGTGCCGAAAAATGATTAATATGGAGGGATCTTTACATGACAGTCAAATTTACATCCGCTGAAGAAATTGCAGAAAAAGTGATGAACAACGAACCCGTTGCCATTCTCGATGTCCGCAGCAAAGAAGATGTGGAGAACTGGCACGTGGAAGGCAGCAATGTCGAGTTGCACAATATCCCATTCAATAAAATAGAAGAAAGCAGTGAAGAAATCGGCAAGTTGCCGAAGGAAAAACCGCTGTACACCATGTGTGCAAAAGGCAATACTTCAAAGAAAGCGGCCGAGTATCTGCAAGATCGAGGCTTTGACAACGTCATTTCGATCGAAGGCGGAATGGCTTCCTGGAGCGAGCAATTGGAACCCGTGAAAATCGGCGACTTGAAGACTGGGGGCGCGATTTATCAATTTGTCCGTGTCGGCAAGGGCTGTTTGTCTTACCTGATCGAATCAGATGGTGAAGCTGCGGTGATTGACGCCGCACGGATGATTGAGCCCTACGAAACCTTCGCCAAGGAACATTCAGCGAAGATCACCCATGTGCTCGACACACATCTCCATGCCGACCATATTTCAGGCGGCCGAAAGCTGGCGGAACAATTCGGGGCGAAGTACCATCTGCCGCCAGAAGATGCAGATGAAGTGGTATTCGGCTACGAACCGGCCGAGGACGGAACCATCGTTGAAGTCGGAAAAGTCAAGATCAAAGCGTTCTACTCACCCGGGCACACGATCGGCAGCACATCGTTCATCGTCGATGATGAATATTTGCTGACAGGCGATATTTTATTCATCGAATCAATCGGCCGCCCGGACCTTGCCGGAAAAGCCACGGATTGGGCGGAAGACTTGCATGAAACGCTTTATGAGCGCTACGGCGACCTGTCGAAAGAGCTGATCGTTTTGCCTGCGCATTACGCAGACATCAAGGAAATGAACGAAGACGGCAGCGTCCACAAAAAACTCAGCGAGCTGTATAAGCAAAACGAAGGGCTCAATATCGATGATGAACAACGCTTCATCAAGCGCGTAACGGAAAACTTGAAAGAACAGCCGAACGCCTATGAAGACATCCGTAAAACGAATATGGGGAAAATCACCCCATCGGAAGACGAACAAAAAGAAATGGAAACCGGCCCGAACAACTGTGCAGTCTAAGCAGTGCCGGATATAAAAAGGTCCCCGCTGTATTGGCGGGGGCTTTCCATGTTAAAATACCATCAGGCAAGGTAAAAAAAGCTTTTGAGTTTTTCGTTTGACTTTATACCCTTAGGGGTATATTATTGAACATAACAACTTCAATATATTGAACAGGAGGCTTGTCTGATGGAATACGATAAAAAGATTGAAAACCGCCTCAAGCGGATCGAAGGCCAATTGCGCGGAGTCATCAAAATGGTCGAAGCGGACGGTGAATGCCGTGATGTCGTAACCCAGCTGTCAGCAGTAAGAAGCGCAGTGGACCGGACGATCGGAGTCATTGTCAGTGAAAACCTGCAATCTTGTGTGCGCGACAGTCTGCAAAAAGGCGAAAACACAGAAGACGTCGTAAAAGAAGCGGTCGAGCTTCTCGTAAAAAGCCGCTAAGGCAGTATAAAAGAAAAAAAGAACTTTGCTGTTGACATAGTAGAATAGATGCTTTAATATACCCTATAGGGTATTTGAAAGAGTGCGACGCCACTATAAAACGTTCTTTTTTTTGGAATAAAATATACCCATAGGGGTAATTATTGGAGGAATTTACAGAATGGCAGAACAGAAGAAGACAACAATCGTACTTTTCAGCGGAGACTATGACAAAGCAATGGCCGCTTACATCATCGCAAACGGCGCAGCAGCTTACGATCACGAAGTGACCATTTTCCATACATTCTGGGGATTGAACGCATTGCGCAAAGAAAATCCGCCAGCAATCAAGAAAGGGCGCCTCGAAGCGATGTTCTCGAAAATGATGCCGCGCGGAGCCGACAAGCTCGGGCTATCCAATATGCAATTCGGGGGCATGGGCCCGAAACTGATCAAGCAAGTCATGAAAAAGCATAATGCCATGCCTTTACCGGACCTGATCGAGATGGCCCAGGAACAGGACATTAAATTGGTTGCCTGCACGATGACAATGGACCTTCTTGGATTGCAGAAAGAAGAGCTCCTGGATGAAATCGAATACGCTGGCGTAGCTGCTTATCTTGGCGACGCAGAAGACGGCAACGTCAACTTGTTTATCTAACTCCGAAAAGTGGAAAGGATGAAGTATGGATGGAATGGTTGCTCTGGATTGCAGTCGGGATCATTGCCTATTTCGCGATCTCCCGCTTTACTGCCCCGACTAAAGGAATCAAGACGATGTCCACTGACGAACTGAAACCTGCACTCGGCAAGAAAAACAAACAGTATATCGATGTCCGGACGCCTGCAGAGTTCAAGGCTAACCACATTAAGGGCTTCAAGAACATTCCATTGAATGATTTGCCAAAGCGCGTAAATGAATTGTCGAAGGACAAAGAAACGCTGGTCATCTGCCAAAGCGGCATGCGCAGCAGCAGAGCGAGCCAATTATTGAAGAAAAACGGGTTTACCAATATAGTGAATATCAGAGGCGGAATGAGCAGTTACCGCGGATAATTTGAGGAGGAATTTAACATGAAAAGCATGACTACACAAGAAGTTCAGGAATACATCAAAAACAACCCCGAGGCATCGCTGATCGATGTGCGCGAAACGGAAGAAGTCGCTGCAGGAAAAATTCCTGGAGCTGAGCACATTCCATTAGGCTTGTTGGAATTCCGTTTGCAGGATATCGATAAATCAAAAGAGCATATCATGGTCTGCCGTTCGGGCAACCGCAGTGGACAGGCGACCCGCTTTCTTGAAGACCGCGGCTATAACGTCATCAATATGGACGGCGGGATGTTGGACTGGGAAGGCGACACCGAGTAATCTTCAGCCGCAGGCACTGATTTATAAAAGGAGGAAAATGATTAATGGTTCAAACAGATAAAGTATTGGACGCTAAAGGGCTTGCATGCCCAATGCCGATCGTTAAGACGAAAAAAGCGATGAAAGACCTGGCTTCCGGCGATGTGCTGGAAGTCCAGGCAACCGATAAAGGGTCAACAGCCGATTTGCAGGCATGGGCAAAGAGCTCAGGCCACGAATACATCGGCACGGAAACAGAAGGAGACGTCTTGCTTCATTATTTGCGCAAAGACGGCGCAAATGAAGTAGAAGAGACGATTGAAATCCCTGAAGTATCACTCGCTGATTTTCAAGCACGGGTTGAAAACGGTGATTCGTTGAACATTTTGGATGTTCGCGAGCAAGAAGAATACGATGAAGCGCATATCCCTGGCGTCAAGCATATTCCGCTCGGTGAAGTGGAAAACCGCATGAACGAATTGGATCAAGACCAAGAAATTTACATCATCTGCTATTCAGGCCGCAGAAGCGGAGTTGCTGGCGATATGATGGCGAAAAAAGGCTTTAAAAACTTGTACAATGTGGTACCAGGCATGCGTGATTGGACTGGCAAAACCGAGTAATCGGGCCAGTCCTGGCACCAAGCCGGAATGTTCTATGCAAGCTTGAGAAATATAGGCATTAATTTTTTTTTGAAATAAAAAATACCCCGGGAGGTAATTAATAAATGTCAGTAAAAGCAATGACCGCGGCGCAAGTAGCCCGCAAAGTAATTGATAACGAACCATTGTTCATCCTTGATGTCCGCAACGGCGACGCATTCGCCGATTGGAAAATCGAAGGCGGCAACATCCAGTACTTGAACATCCCATATTTCGATTTATTGGACGGCGTTGAAGAAGTCATCGATCAATTGCCGAAAGACCGCGATATTTTGGTTGTCTGTGCCAAAGAAGGATCTTCCATCATGGTCGCAGATATGCTTGCAGATGAAGGCGTGGAAACGGCTTACCTGTCAGGCGGCATGAAAGCATGGAGCGAGCACTTGGAGCCGGTGAAAGTCGGCGATTTGAACGATGGCGGAGAGCTTTACCAATTCGTCCGCATCGGCAAAGGCTGCTTGTCTTACATGGCGATTTCCGGCGTGGAAGCGGCAGTCATTGACGCGACTCGCATGACGGATGTCTTCTTGAACTTCGCGCAGGAAAAAGGCGCACAAATCAAGCACGTATTCGATTCACATCTTCATGCAGACCATATCTCAGGCGGCCGCAAAATCGCACAAGCGACAGGCGCTACGTATTACTTGCCGCCGGCTGATGCTGAAGAAGTGGTATTCGAATATACACCACTTGAAGGTGGCTTCGAAGCAGTAGTTGGCAGCTCGAAAGTCGAAGCGCTCTATTCGCCAGGACACACCATCGGTTCGACTTCATTTATCGTAGACAATCAATACTTGATGACAGGCGATATCCTGTTCATCGATTCCATCGGACGCCCGGACCTTGCAGGACTAGCGGAAGACTGGGTCGGTGATTTGCGCGAATCCCTATACAGCCGCTACCAGGCGCTTGCAAACGAATTGTCTGTTCTGCCGGCTCACTTCATGATCATGGATGAGTTGAACGAAGACGGTAGCGTCGCCAAAAAATTGGGCGACTTGTTCAACGAAAACCACGGCTTGAATATCGAAGATGAGCAGGAATTCCGCGATATGGTAACGAAAAACTTGCCACCGCAGCCGAATGCTTACGAAGATATCCGCAAAACCAATATGGGCAAGATCACGCCGGAAGAAGAAATGCAGCGTGAGATGGAAATCGGCCCGAACCGCTGTGCTGTACGTTAATTTCTATTAAAAATGACCAATCTAAAAAACTAACATTCTAAAGGAGCGATTTTGATGAACGCAGATAAAGTACTAGACGCAAAAGGCTTGGCTTGCCCAATGCCGATCGTAAAAACAAGAAAAGAAATGAAAGACATGGATTCCGGGCAAGTCTTGGAAATCCAAGCTACAGATAAAGGCGCTTCAGCAGATTTGACTGCTTGGGCAAAATCAGGCGGCCACGAGCTCTTGGAACAGCAAGTCGATGGCGACGTGCTGAAGTTCTGGATCAAAAAGGGCTGAAGAGTGAAGGGCATCGAATGATGTCCTTTTCTTTTTACCGTTTTTTAGCTGAAATTGTTGACACAATGCAAAAATGACCGGAACGGCGGGAGCAGATGCGGATGTATCCCTCCTGCAGAATAGGTTTTTGCGATGGGCGATCATGCTTCATTGCATAAGCATGCCATACAAATGTTGCTTATTCGATAGGAGGGGGACTTTGTGTTGAAAAAATGGATTCCGGCTCTTGAGTGGCTGGGCAGTTATAAAAAATCGGATTTGAGCGGGGACTTGAATGCCGGTTTGATCGTCGCCATCATGCTCATTCCACAGGGGATGGCTTATGCGATGCTGGCCGGATTGCCGCCGGTGATCGGGCTTTACGCCTCCACCATTCCGCTCATCATCTACGCATTATTCGGGACCTCCAGGCAGCTCGCTGTCGGCCCGGTGGCGATGGTCTCGTTGCTTGTGCTATCCGGTGTATCGCTATTGGCGGAACCGGGCACGGACGAGTACATCTCCCTTGTGCTATTGCTGATGCTGATGATCGGGGTGATCCAGCTGCTATTGGGCGTCTTCAAGCTGGGATTCATCGTCAACTTCCTGTCCCATGCAGTCATCAGCGGATTTACATCGGCAGCAGCCATCATTATCGGCCTCAGCCAATTGAAACATTTGATCGGTGTCAGCCTGGAAGCTGATAAAAACGTCTTTCTGATTGTCGGTGAGACGATTCGGCGCGCCGGGGAAATCAACCCCGCGACATTGGCTATCGGCTTGGGCAGTATCATTTTGCTGATCCTCATGAAAAAATACGTCAAGAAAATACCAGGCCCGCTGGTGGTCGTTGTGTTGAGCATCTTGGCTGTCTATCTCTTCAATCTGAACGGGCTAGGGGTGAAAATCGTCGGTGAAGTGCCTGCCGGCTTGCCGTCCTTGTCTTTGCTGGCGTTTCAGATGGATGCCTTGATCGCGCTCCTGCCGATTGCCCTGACGATTTCATTTATCGGGTATATGGAATCGATTGCGATGGCTAAGGCGATTGCGGCAAAAGAAAAATACAAGATCGACCCTGACCGTGAATTGGTCGGGCTTGGCTTGGCCAACGTCGGGGGATCCTTTTTCGCCGGCTATCCCGTAACGGGAGGGTTTTCGCGGTCTGCCGTAAACTATCAGGCCGGGGCGCGCACACCGCTCGCTTCGATCATTACCGCCTTGCTGATCATCCTGACCTTGCTGTTCTTCACTGGCTTGTTCTATTACTTGCCGAATGCGGTGCTGGCTGCGATCATCATGGTCGCCGTGTATAGCCTGATCGATGCAAAAGAGCTGAAATACTTGTTCAAAGTGAATAAAGTTGACGGCTTGACATGGTTATTGACGTTTTTAGCGACATTGCTCATCGGCATCGAGCAGGGCATCATTGCCGGGGCGATCTTCTCCTTGCTCGTCTTCATCCGCCGCAGCGCTTATCCACATGTAGCTGAACTCGGCTATTTGCCGAAAGAAAATGTGTACCGCAATACAAGCCGCTATCCAGATGCCGAAACGGATCCGGAAATTCTCATCTTCCGTGTGGATGCCTCACTTTATTTCGCCAATATGACATTCCTGGAAGAGCAGCTTTGCAAGAGGCTTGCAGAAAAGCCCGAGACAAAATGGGTCGTCTTCGACTTCTCCAGCGTCAATTCCATCGATGCGGTCGCAATCCATGCGCTCGAAGACCTGATGGAGCAATGCCAATCCGGCAAAGTGAAAATGGTTTTTGCGGGTATCAAGAATACGGTATTGGACGTACTGAAACGGGCAGATTGGGAACGCAAATACGGCGACCGCATCCATTACATGAGCATTGAAGATGCTTTGTCTTCAATCAAGGAGGAGGGGCAGCGGTGAAAAGCATGGAGCTGAAACGGCAGAACGAAGAGTTCATCCAAAAAATCAAAGCCCAGGATCCGTCCTACTTCGACGAATTGAAAAAAGGGCAAACGCCTGAATACTTCTTGCTGTCATGCAGTGATTCGCGCGTCAGCCCCTCCGTCATCATGCAGATGCCGCTTGGGCATATGTTCGTCCACCGGAATATCGCCAACCAAGTCGTTGAAGAAGATGAAAGCTTCTCTGCCAGTTTGTACTATGCAATCCGCCATTTGAACGTCAAGAAGCTCGTCGTCAAAGGCCATACAGGCTGTGGAGGCGTAAAAGCCGCCTGGGAAGGCAATGAAGAACCTGAACTGCAGAAATGGCTGGCTTATATCAGGAGAGGATTACCTGAGAAAACAGGCGACGGGGGCCTACGCTGGACGAGCTGTCAAAGCTGAATGTGCTGAGCCAAGTGGAGCGATTGCAGCAGCACCCGGTCTATCGGCAATACGGGAAAGGCGTGGAAATTTCAGGGTGCATTTTTCACGTGGAAACTGGTGAGCTGGAGCAGATCTATCCCTTATAACTTTTGAAATATAAGAAATCAGCAGATCTTCTTTGAGAGAAGATAGCTGATTTCTTATATTTTAAGTACTTATTCATATTTCAAGTTGATTCCGAAATGATTGTAGGAATGTAAAGTTTCCATCTTTTGAGCAAAATCACTTCACAAATTTACCCCAGGGGGTATAATGGTAAGTGACATTAAATAGAGGTAAGAAAAAGCAGCTGCTTTTTCAGAAAGGTGAGTTTCCATGAGTATTGATTTTATGATCGTTATTTTCTTGATCGGCTTTGTCGGTTCCTTCATTTCAGGAATGGTTGGCATTGGCGGATCCATCATCAAGTATCCGATGTTGTTGTACATTCCAGTCATGTTGGGGTACACGGCATTTTCAGCACATGAAGTGTCCGGCATCAGTGCCATCCAAGTATTTTTCGCAACGATCGCCGGCGTATGGGCATACCGGGGCAGCGGATATTTGAATAAATCCCTCATTGCCTATATGGGCGGTGCCATTCTAATCGGGAGCTTTATCGGCGGTTACGGTTCGACACTCCTATCTGAGTCTGCCATCAATATCGTCTATGCCATCCTGGCGACCATCGCAGTCGTCATGATGTTTATCCCCAAAAAAGGTTTGGATGACATCCCCGCGGACCAAGTATCTTTCAATAAATGGATTGCCGCGGGCCTTGCGTTCATCGTCGGGATTGCCGCTGGGATTGTCGGTGCAGCAGGCGCGTTCATCTTAGTGCCGATCATGCTGGTTGTCTTGCGGATACCAACGCGCATGACCATCGCGACTTCACTGGCGATTACATTCATCTCATCCATCGGTTCAACGGTCGGTAAAATCGTTACCGACCAGATCCTGTACGGGCCGGCTGCAGTCATGATCGTAGCCAGTATCTTGGCAGCCCCACTTGGTGCAAAAGTGGGCCAAAAAGCGAACACTAAAGTATTGCAATGGATTCTGTCGCTATTGATTTTGGGAACAGCCATCAAAATCTGGCTCGATATACTATAAGAACGAAAAGCTTCCGGCAGCTGCCGGAAGCTTTTTTTCACTTTGAAAGTAAGTATAAGCGGTTTTTTCAGTCTGCGAAGGAAGTGATTCCCCCACTAGCCGGCAACTGAATACAGAAGCAGATCTCCCTGGACAAGCTCCAACCAATGAAATCTTCAAGCCGCCCAGCGCCCAGGGTGATCTGAAGCAATAAGATAAAAGTTTTATTCAAGCATCAGGTCGAACCCCTTGCTCCCACATCTGCAAGCAGATGCGTCGCCAATGAATCGGCTCAACTTCCTTTCGCCAATTCATTGGCTTATGGCAAGAGGCCAACCCAAAGCCGGGCGGCGATTACCTAAATGAACCCCCCATTAACTTCAGGAACATTGCCACAATCAAGCCTTGGCTATATTCATTTCTCGCACCTAAAAAAGTACATGGCCACAGGAAAAACAGATAAGCTTTCATTTGGATTTTTCAGCGGAAAGAGTACAATGAAACAAAGAGCATGGGAAAGGAAGAACAGCATGAAACCAGTAATCGTAGCCGAAAAGCCGAGCCAGGCGAAAGCGTACGGCGATGCCTTTAAGACGGTGAAGCGGGACGGGTATATGGAGGTGGCACCGAATCCGATTTTTCCGGAAGGCGCGTTCATTACCTGGGGCATCGGGCATCTCGTCGAACTGAAAGAGCCGAAAGCCTACGACCCGAAATGGGGCAAATGGTCGCTCGCTTCCTTGCCGATTCTGCCGGATGAATATCAATTCCAAGTAGCACGGGGCAAATCAACTCAATTTAATATCATCAAAAAACTCCTGAAAGAAACCGATACCGTCATCAACGCCTGCGACGTGGACCGTGAAGGCTCGAATATTTTCTATAGCATCTACCGGCAAACGGGGGTGCGCGGCAAACAAATCAAGCGGTTGTGGATCAATTCGCTCGAAGTGGATGAAGTGCGCGAAGGCTTCCGCAATTTGCGCGACAATAAGGAAGACCTGCGCCTATACGAAGAAGCGAGGGCACGCCAAATCAGCGACTGGCTCGTTGGCATGAATGGGTCGCGGCTTTACTCGCTGCTGCTTCAAGAGCGCGGCATCCACGAAGTGTTCGCGATCGGGCGCGTGCAGACGCCGACCGTATTTTTGATCTATCAGCGCCAAAAGGAAATCGAAGCGTTCAAGCCGGAGCCGTTTTATGAAATCGAAGGAAAGTTCAAAGCAGCGAAAGGCAGCTATAAAGGAAAAGCGAAACTGAAAGCGAAAGAGCGCAAAAAAGCGGAAGAGCTCTTGGCCGCCCATGAATTGACGGCCGGCAAAGCACAAGGCCATATCAAGGAATTAAAGACGGCGGAAAAGCATATTCCGCCTCAGCCCTTGCATTCCTTATCGAGCCTGCAGGCAACTGCCAACCGGAAATGGAAATACAGCCCGCAAAAAGTGCTGTCGGCCATGCAGAAGCTTTACGAGAAAAAACTCGTCAGCTATCCACGGACCGACTCGCGCCATATTACGTCGGGGGAATTCGGCTACCTGTCAGCTCAAGTGGAAAGTTACCAAAAGCTCATCGATGCCCCGTTTCCGATTGCTTCGAGAACACCGAAAAAGCGTTTTGTCGACAACTCGAAAGTACAGGAGCACTATGCGATCATCCCGACGAAGAGCTTGCCGACAGCCCGTAGAATCGAAGGCTTGCCGCAAGACGAACGGAATTTATACGAAGAAGTGATGCGCACGACGCTCGGCATGTTCCACCGGGATTACCGTTATGCTGAAACGAAAGTCGTGACCGATGTAAACGGGTTGGAATTTCACACCACCGGCCGGACAGAACTCGATAAAGGCTGGAAGTCACTGTTTCCAACGTCCAAAGAAGCGAAACAGGATCCGCCCCTTCCCGAATTGGCGCTCCATGAGCAAGTAGCGGCAGCGATTGCCATCGTTGAAGGCATGACCACTGCGCCAAAGCCTTATACAGAAGGGCAATTGATCGCCATGATGAAAACCTGCGGAAAGTTTGCGGAAGATGTAGCTGATAGCGAAATCCTCAAGGAAGTCGAGGGGCTTGGAACGGAAGCGACACGCAGCGGGATCATTGAAACGATCAAGCGCCATAATTATATCGAGGTAAAAAGAAACGTCGTATCAGTCACCGAAAAAGGGCGTATGCTGTGCCAGGCCATTGAAGGCAATTTGCTGTCGAGCCCATCGATGACGGCAAAATGGGAAAGCTATTTGAAGAAAATCGGGAAAGGCGAAGGTTCGTCGGAAGTGTTTTTGGCCACTATCGGCAAATTCATCGAAAAGATTTTGCAGGATGTGCCCGAACAATTGCGCAGCAACGGCATGCCCGACCAGATGCCGGCCTTGCAAGGAACGGCAATTGCGATATGCCCACGCTGCCGGAAAGGCTCGATTGTCTCCCGTAAAGGTTCATACGGTTGTACGGAACATGCCAATGGCTGCAAGCAATCGTTCCCGGCTGTCTTCCTGAAGAAAAGGTTGACCGCCAAACATATAGAATATCTATGTACGAAAGGTAAGACACCGGTCATTAAAGGCTTCGTTTCGAAAAACGGCAAAAAGTTCAATGCCAGTCTTGAATTGGAAGAAGGTAAATTGAAAATAAAGTTTTGATATTTCCCAGGAAATATACTGGAAGGAGTGCAGAAGATGAGAAAAATGACGATTTACGTGAAAGAAGCAAAATCCGCACGCCCCATTCATGAACTGGAGGATTTATTGTTGAAAGAGCCCGGAATCGAACGGGCACTGGTCGATATCGGGGATGGGGAAGTCAAGCTGGAGCTGGATGAAACGAAAATCAAAGAAAGCCAGGTCCTTCAGCTTCTACAAGAAGCAGGCTTCCATACTGATTGATTTCTTTGCCCTTAGGTGAGGGTTGGTGTACAATAAGAACTGTTGAATGCAATGGATAATTAAAATAGGTCAAATGCCGCGGACTATAGAGCCGGAGGCAAAGCCGGGAAGATTCCTTTCAATCATTATGGGGGGTCTTTTCGGCTTTTTTTATAGGGGGGAAGCAGTAATGGGTTATTTTGTAGACCATCGAACGAAAAAAATCCATCACAGCCAGTTTGCGGGGGATAGCTGCGGCTTTTTGCAAACGCCCATAGAGCAACGGGAATTTACCGATAAAATAGAGTATGTGGAGGGTTTGGCAGAAGGGGATTACGAGCACTGCCCCCATTGCCAGACTGCCCAATCTACTGTCGGTTGAATTGAATAATTGAAAAAAGCCGCCTCCTTGGCGGCTTTTTTCCAGAGTGTTGAAGAAGTCTATTGATCCATTACGAATGAGAATGGGATCGTTTTTTTACATTCAAAAATACAATGATATTTTTAAGTATTTGGAGAAGCGTTCGCTCGTAAACCCTTCTGCTCAATAATGCTGCGCATTACTTTCGCAAAGATAATGTCTCCCGTAGGTCGACCTTATCTTTCCTGTGGATCAGCGAGACGACCGAGACCCCGCAAGGCGCAAAGCGACTGAGGAGGCTTGGACGCGAGCCCACGGAAAGCGAGCGATAAGCTTCGGAAAATACAATTTCTCACCTTTCTCGACAGCCTGGAAAAAAGCTGCCTCCTTGGCGGCTTTTTTCATTTCATGTCATGGAAGTTTAGTTGGTTCAAGCAGTACCAGGATATAACTGAGGTCTTTCGGTAATTCCCAATCAAGGAATATTTCACGGATATCCCGGTTGAGCAGGTCCGGAAATTGGGTTTCCTTCAGCAACAACCGTTTTTCAAGAGGCCTCTTTACTTGCTTCAACTCATCGCCTAGGCCGTGGCGGATCAGTTCACGCTCGATTTCAACCAAAAAGCCCTTTCGTTCGATTAATAAAGTCCGGTCATTCAACCAGAATAATTTCGTGCTTTCGGGTTTCTTTTCAGCCTTTCGGCTTGCTTCCACCACTGATTCGTGAAGAGCTTCTTGCGCCGCATCGGACTGCCAGTCAAATTCAACTGCTTCGTGATGGCTTTCCATGACACCGATGAGTATGCCTGTCTGGTTCTCAAGATGCCAATCTGAATAGAGCGATTCCACTTTTTCGCCGGAAGCACGGGAGAAAGCATCACAAATATCGGGTTTCAGTTCTTCAATCAGCAAGTGGCGAATTTCCATTACGCGCCTGAACTCGTTTTTCTGGAGCAGGATCTTTTCTGTCGGGCTTAGGAACCCACGGAGATGGACGATGACAAATGGCGGTTTCACGATGACAAATACAGAAGTTGGGCCTTTTCCGAAGTGTTCACGGATAAGGGTGGAAATATAGCCGCCGATTTCACTTTGCATGGTTTTGGAATTCTGCAACTGGTTCGCCTCCTTGGTCGATATGCTGGATGCAACGAATGAATGAGTAGGGACCTATACACCTGAAGGGCTCAACTAGCCGCCACGGTTAAGCAATTGGCGGAGCGGGTATAAATGGAAAAAGGATGCGGGCGGCATTCAAAAAGGGGTGGTTCGAATGGTAGCAGCTGAACGCAAGACCGACCTAACGACATCAAGAAACCGGCGCGTCCACACCGCCCGAAATTTCTGGGCTGGCTTATTGTTTGGTGCGGGCATGTTTTCGGTCATTGAGCAAAGCATTTTTCATTTCTTCTTGCAATGGCATCATTTTTACGAAGGCAACGGCCCGCAAGCGATTTTGACCGGTGAAGGCATTTATCAAGTAATCGGTTGGGGGCTGACTGTGCTGTCGCTGTGGGTCGCTGTCGACCTGGCCAGGCGAAAAGCTTTCTGGCCAGCGCGCTTTTTCGGAAGCGCCTTGATCGGGGGCGGGGTGCTGCTACTATTCGACAGCCTCGTATTCCGCCTATTGCTGGGCCTTCACACCATCAGGGCGACTGGAGAGTTGATTTTCTATGAGTCGCTATGGCTCGGGACAGCCGCTTTCCTCTTTTTGCTCGGGTGGTCTGTTTTGCGCAATGCTTCAAAAGATGCCGCTTGATCCCTCTCTTCTCTATATGCCCCAATCTGCCCTTTTTAATTCTCGTATTTGCCCTTTAGTGGAACAAAGCGGACAGCTTCGAGTACTGTTTTCTCTATGTTTCCGTCACTCGATTTATCGACGGCGAGCAGATCTTGGCTGTAGCGATGGCCCACGGGGATGATCATGCGGCCGCCTGGGGATAATTGATCCACTAGCTCCTTCGGAATATCGGATGCGGCAGCGGTAACGGTAATCCGGTCGTACGGTGCGTACTCAGGCCAGCCTAGGCTGCCATCACCCAACAGGAAGTGGATATTCTTGAATCCTTTCGCTTCAAGCCGGGTTTTGGCACTTTCGTATAGCTGTGGGATTTTTTCGATTGTGTAGACCTCGTTGGAAAAGGCCGCCAGAAGCGCAGTCTGGAAGCCGGACCCTGTGCCGATCTCAAGTACTTTGTGTCGTTCTTCAAGACCTAAAGCAATCGTCATCTCCAAAACAAGTGAAGGCTGTGAAATCGTCTGGCCATATCCGATCGGCAACGCTTCATCGAGCTCGGCATCTTGTTGGGGGCGATCCATAAACGAACGGCGGTCAAGTGAATGGAAATAAGCGATGATGTCCCGTTTACGTCCAGGCATGCAAATGCACCTGCTTTCATTCGATTTGTCTTGTGGGTTTCTTGCTACTATCATAAGTAAAAACGGCCCGGAGTACAAAGCCCGACGCTTAAGGAGAGGATTCATTTATGAAGCAAATAGCGATGTCAACGCTTGAACAGGAGTTGCCGGATAGGAGAAACCTTGAACTTGCTACGTTTGGCATGGGTTGCTTTTGGGGACCCGATGCACAGTTCGGTTCATTGCCTGGCGTGGTCCGCACACGTACCGGCTATGCCGGGGGAACATCCGAGACCCCTACGTACCGGGAAATGGGCGACCATACGGAAACCATACAAGTGGAATTCGATCCCGGACGGATTTCCTTCGAAGAGATTGTAAGTGAATTTTGGCGAAGCCATTACCCGAATCGCGATGCCTATAAAGGGCGTCAATACATTTCATTGATTTTCTGGGAAACCGATGAGCAAAAGCGTATCATCGAAAGCGTGAAAAGAGATAAAGAGGTGGAACTGGATGAGCCGGTCGAAACGGAGATTAGGCCGTTCGCTGGCTTTACGGAAGCGGAGGAGCGCCATCAGAAGTATTATTTGAAGCGCTATCCGAAAGCGCTTGGACAATTGGCGGAACTTTATCCCGATACGGCACTATTGACGCAATCGACTTTTGCCGCGCGGCTGAACGGGTTCGTCAAAGGTTTCGGCAGCCGTCAGCAATTGCTTGATGAAATCAACACATGGCCGATTGCCGAGGAACGCCGGGATGCTCTTCGGCAAGTGTTGCTCCAGCTGAAATGGTGATTCAGCAAATCCGGAAAGGCCGCTCATCGCGGCCCTTTTTTTATGCAGATGCAGGGAGAGCGGGCAGACGTAACGAAATGAATATAGAGAAAAAGAGACAGGGGGTACATGGACATGATGGACGAACGCACAATTCTGTTGGTGCTGCCCATTTTGATTTTGCAGATTGCCTTGATGATTTTCGCTTTAGTGGATTTGATCAGAAACCCGAATCCGAACGGCCCGAAATGGATGTGGGCAGCGATCATCATCTTGCTGAATATTATCGGCCCGATACTATATTTTGTCTTAGGGAGGCGGAATTATTGAACATATTGGAAGTCAGGTCTTTATCGAAACGCTTTGGCGCCGAACAGGCAGTGGATGGGTTGGGATTCGAGCTTGCAGAAGGCAGTGCGACGGCATTGATCGGGCCGAACGGTGCCGGGAAGACCACCACGCTGTCGATGCTTGCCGGGCTGCTTGAAGCGACGGGCGGGGAAATTCAGCGCAAGAAAAACTTATCGATCGGCTTTTTGCCTCAATACCCGCGTTTCTTTCCGTGGCTGACTGCCATGGAGTTTACCGAGATGGCGGCTAAGTTAAGTGGAGTCGATCCCCGAAAGGCCCGCCAGCAAGCGGAACGGACGCTTGGGTTTGTCGGCCTAGCTCAAGTGGCCGATAAGAAAATCGGCGGTTTTTCGGGAGGCATGAAACAGCGGCTCGGACTGGCGCAAGCGATGGTTCACCAGCCCAGCTTATTGCTATTGGATGAGCCGATCTCTTCCTTGGACCCGACTGGGCGGAGGGAAGTGATGGAGCTGTTGAAATCGCTGCTCGGGCAAACGACGATTCTTTATTCCACCCATATCTTGAACGATGCCGAAGAAATGACAGACCAATTATTGTTTTTGCAGAATGGGCGGCTGGTGGAACACGGTTCCCTTGACCAAGTGCGCAGCCGTTATGCAGACCCCCAAATCCGGATCCGCTTCGAAAACACTAACGCTGCGGAAAGGTTTGTTCGCGAAGCTCCGTGGCCGGCTGCTGTTAAAGGGGCAGCGGCTATCGTGCCTGTAAAAGCCGAAGGGCCGATCATGCAGGATGTGTTCCGTTACTTATCGGTGAAAAGCTTGCCTGTAGTCGGGGTCGAGCAAGAAACTGCCAGCCTGGAAGACATTTTCCTGAAGGTGGTGGCAGAAAAATGAAACAATTTTCGACATTGCTATTGAAGGAATGGCGTGAGAACCTGCGCAATTATAAGATTTTCTGGATTCCCGTCGTCTTTATCCTGCTGGGCGTCACAGAGCCTTTATCGAATTATTATTTGCCCCAGATCCTGGATGCTGCAGGAGGTTTGCCTGATGGAGCCGTCATCGAATTGCCAGACCCTGAGCCTGAACAATTGCTGGTAGCGGCCATGGGGCAATTTCAGCTGATCGGCATGCTGGTCCTCGTACTCGCTTATATGGGGAGCATTGCCGGCGAACGCAGAAACGGGACAGCGACGCTTTTATACGTGCGGCCTTTGTCGTTTACATCTTATTTTCTAAGCAAATGGCTGATGGCTTCCCTCGTGGCCATGATCAGCGTCTGGGCCGGTTTTTTGGCGGCTTATTACTACACGGCAGTGCTGTTCTCAGCGGTGCCGTTCGGGGAGTTCCTGGCATTTGCGGCAACTTATAGCTTATGGATGCTGCTGGTCGTTACCTTTATTTTATTCGCAAGCGCAGCGATGCCGAATGCAGGCTTGGCAGCTGCTTTGACGCTTGCTGCAATGCTTATTTTACAGCTCGTCGATAGCCTTTTCGGCAGCCGCTGGGAGTGGTCGCCGTTGAAGCTTCCGAATTATGCAGCGTCCTTTCTGGATATCGGGCCGGATAGGGCAGCGCTGACCTGGACCATCGCCCTTTCGCTTGTATGCCTGATCGCCCTTGCTGCACTGGGCATTTGGCTATCGAAAAGAAACCGTGCGAAAACGAAAGTATAAAAGCAATCAGCCGTCAGCTGATTGCTTTTCTTTTGGGCGAATGCTGGTAGAATAAGAACAGGATTTGGCGACACCACGGAAGAACGGGCTGCCAAACCAGGACCCGTGCACAGCGCATAACGGAAGCGCGGGCCATACTAATGAATTGAGGAATAGGATATGAAGAAACTGATCGCCTTGCTTTTTGTGGCATTGCTCCTAGTGGGGTTTGCCTGGGTCAATAATAACTGGATTGTCACGACCGAGTATTCGGTCCAATCGGAAAAAGTGCCGGATGCGTTTGCCGGCAAGCGCATTGTCCAAGTATCGGACCTTCACAACGCCGAGTTCGGGAACCGGCAGCGATCCCTATTGGATAAAGTGGAAGCGGCGAATCCGGACGCCATATTCATCACTGGGGATTTGATCGACAGCGACCGCTACGATCTGGAGAAAAGTTTGGCAGCTGTCGACGGGCTGGTGGAGATGAGTGATGTGTATTATGTCATCGGCAACCATGAAGTGTCGTCGAACCGGCTGGAAGATGAAATCGTTCCCGCCTTGGAAGAACGCGGTGTAGAAGTGCTGCGCAATCGTTCGCTCATGTGGGAAGAGGACGGGGAAGCAATACAAATTGGGGGAATTGACGACCCGTTGATGGACATATACCTTCACGAAGAGGAGTTTACGCGCAATAGCATCGCAGAAGCCGGCCTAAATGACGCATTTACCTTGCTGCTTGCCCACCGGCCCGAACAATTGGAGACTTACGCCAGTGAAGGGATCGATGTCGTTTTCGCAGGCCATGCACACGGCGGCCAAATCCGCATTCCAGGGCTTGGCGGCTTGATCGCTCCGGGGCAAGGCTGGTTCCCAAGCATGACAGAAGGCGTCTTCGAATCGGGCGATACACAGCTTGTCCTGAGCCGTGGCCTTGGAAACAGCGGATTTCCGTTGCGTGTTTTCAATTTGCCCGAAGTCGTGGTCGTTACGTTAGAGAATGAATAAAGAGTTTAGGGGGACCGATTGCCGTGATTAGAAAAAGTGAAGTGACCTTGCATTGCTATACGAAAAGAACGGATGTTTCCTACAATCTTCCAGCGGAACAGCAGGAATTCACCATGATGCCACAGGAGCTCATCAAGCGGGATGCGGGAAATCCCGAAAAGCATCTGATCGTCATCCGCGCGCGCGGCGAAGTGGCCGGATTTTTCGAGCTGGATGAATCGGAGGATCGGAAACGCTATTCCGATAACCCGAAAGCCTTGCTTTTGCGCGGATATTCCGTCAACCCGAAATATCAAGGGCGCGGCATCGCAACCGGCTCTCTCGAAGCCTTGCCCGCTTTTTTGCAAAAAGAATTCGAAGCTTTTGACGAAGTCGTGCTTGGCGTCAATGCGCGCAATATCGCTGCACAGAAGCTCTATCGAAAAGCCGGATTCGAAGATACCGGCAGAAGAGTGATGGGCAAAAAAGGCGAGCAATTCGCCATGTGCCTGAAAGTGAAATAAACACCTCAGAACTGTCCGGAAAACTGGTGCATCCAGCTTTCCGGGCAGTTTTAATTGTGAAGAGACATATTGGGCGTTGGTTCAAACTTCAAAATACAGGTGCTTGTGGAGGCTGCACCCAGGGTTGAAGGGAGCGGCGCAATGCGGGCAGGAAGAAGCGCAATCGAGATAATCGCGGATGGATAGTTCGTTGCCGCATGCGCCGCATAAAACCGCTTTTTCGTTGAACTGCTCTTTCGGCCAGACGGATTTATTGTTGCAGCCGACTGCCTCATGGCATTGAAAACATGGAAAATATTCTCCGCAGCAATGGAAGCGGATGGCGATGCGGTCGAATTCCGAATGGTAATGGCGACAGCGGGTTTCAGGATCGACATCAAGCCCGGTGACATGTGGGCGTTCGCTCATGATAGGCACTCCTTTTGAATTCAGGTATTTCTTTCATGCTACTACGTATCGGGGTTGCTGGCGAGTACGGGATGATGGCTGAAAATGGTCGCGAACGCCGGAAGCCTTTATAATAGGGATAAGTACCTTGAAGGAGGAGACGGGCCAATGGTTAAGGAATTCGAAGATGAAGTCATGCGTGCAATGGATAAAGTGTTTGAAGATGAGATGAAAAAAGTGAGCGATACGCTCGAGCAGGATTTGCTGATCTCATTGATCGGCGAAGTCAATGCCGGGAAATCGACAACGGTGAATAAAATCATCGGTGAAGACATTGCCAGCACCAATCCGATGCCTGGCGAAACGGTAAGCGTAGACCCTTATAACATCCGTGGCTTGGAGAACATCAAGTTCATGGATACACCGGGGCTCAATGACCCGAATGATGAGAACCCGAAAAAGACCTTGGAGTTCGTCCAGCAATCGGATGTTGTGCTGTTTTTCCTGAATGCTGCCGGGACGGTCTTTTCAGATAGCGAAAAGCAAAAATTCTCCGAAATCGAAAAGCATAATAAAGACATCCTCATCGTCCTGAATAAAATCGATGCGGCCGAAGATATCCCATCGATCATCAAGTTCATCAAAGGGCATACGAAAAATAAATACAAAGTGATTCCGGTTTCCTCGAAAACGGGAGAGAACCTGGATCTCCTGAAGAAGGAAATCTTGCTGTTGCTGGAAAAGAAGGGGAAAGACCTGCTCTTCGCCAAAAGCATGAAAGAGAAATCGTCTGCCGCTACGCGCTGGATCGTGGGGGCAGGGGTCTCAGCGGGCATCATCGGCGCATCACCGATTCCGGGATCGGACGTATTGCCGCTGACGACGCTGCAGGTCGGGCTCATCGTCAAATTATCGAATCTGTATGATAAACCATTGACGAAAAAGGCGGCGAAAGACATGATCGTCATCACCGCTACGCAGACGATCGGCCATACCCTCTACCGCCAGGCCCTGAAGTTTGTGCCGGGGGCGGGATCGGTCATCGGCGGGACTGTGGCGAGCTCCATGACGCTGGCGCTCGGTTACGGAGTGAAGTATGCGTATGAAAACAATATCGCCATCGATTATGAAATGATCGGCAGCCTCTATGAAAAGTTGAAAAAGCGGGAAAAAAATGCTTAAAACCACGTGGCCGCCCCGTTTTCAGGGCGGCTTTTTGGTGTGGAGCTTAGATTGAACCGGAAATAGGGAGGTGGAATCATGAAAATCTTGGTCGTGGAAGACAACCCGAGTGTCAGTTCGATGCTGGAATTGTTTTTTTCAAAAGAAGGGCTCGAAGGTGACTTCGCTGGTGACGGTCTGGAAGGCTACCGCAAATTCCAGGAAGGGGATTACGACTTGCTGATCCTCGATTGGATGCTTCCGGGAATGGACGGCATCGCCTTATGCCGGAAAATCCGCGAGACAAAAAGCGAAGTGCCCATCATCATGCTGACAGCAAAGGACAGTGAATCCGACCAGGTGATCGGATTTGAAATGGGAGCCGATGATTATGTGACGAAGCCTTTCAGCCCACTGACTCTGATGGCGCGCATCAAGGCGGTGACCAGGAGGGCACGAAAAGGGGAGGCGGCCGAAGACGGCATTCGCACGTCCCATTTCCATGTCAGGAAAGAAACGCGCGAAGTCGTGAAAGACGGCCAGGCAATCGACAATCTAACGCCGAAGGAATTCGATCTGCTGGTCTTTTTCCTGCAGCATCCGAAGCAAGTGTTCAGCCGGGAGCAATTGCTCGAGCAAGTATGGGGCTACCAATTCTACGGTGATGAACGCACCGTAGATGTCCACATAAAGCGGCTGCGCAAAAAAATTCCGGAAGGAGACCAGCTCTTCCATACGGTTTGGGGAGTGGGTTATAAATTTGAAGAACTTGCGGGTTAAGTATTTCTATCAATTGATCGCAAGCCATATGGGCGTCCTTGTGTTTGCGGTGGCCATTCTAAGCACGCTGTTCATTTTCTACGGTGAGCGGGTGGCGTATTCGGACAAGGCGGAGGAGCTCGAGCGCTACGGGGAGCAGATTCTCCAGGAACTCGAACAGGCGCGGCCGGGGACGGATCTGCAATCCTACGTCACGGTGCTTGAAGCCCAGAACATCAATTTCATCGTCTTCGACCAGCAAAGCCGGATCCTGTATCCGATCAACGGCAATTTTCCGTCCGTCGAACTGACGCCAGAAGAATGGAATGTCATCGAACGCGGTGAAACTTTGGTCGTCTATCGGGACGTCGAACGCTTTGAGCGGTCGATGACGTTCGTCGCGCTGCCGTATGTCGAGCGCAGCACGCTTGCAGGGGGGTGTTATTGGCTTCCCCTGTGAGCGGAATCCGGGAAATGGTGACGGAATTGAACCGGACACTCGTCGCCGTGATCGCCATTTCCTTGCCGTTCGCATTATTGCTCAGCCTGTTGCTGGCGAAAATTCACGTGACGCGCCTGCAGCGCATGAGAAAAGCGACGTCGATGATCAGCGAAGGGCATTACCAAGTCAATTTGCCGGAATCGAATTTTGACGAGTTTGGGGATTTGGCCCATGACTTCAATGTCATGGCAGATAAATTGCAGCGCTCCAACGAAGAAATCGAGCAGCTCGAAAACCGCAGGCGGCGTTTCATGGCGGATGTCTCGCATGAGATGAGGACGCCGCTTACGACGATCGCCGGCATTATCGAAGGCTTGAAGAGCGGCATGATTGAGGAAGAGCAGCGCGAAAAGGGCATCCGCCTGGTGAGCGATGAGACGAAGCGGCTTATGCGCCTCGTCAATGAAAACCTGGATTATGAGAAAATCCGGTCGAATCAAGTGACGCTCATGAAAGAAGAAATCGAAGCGGCTGAACTGCTGGAGATCATCCAGGAGCAGCTGCAATTGCAGGCATCCGAAAAAGGCGATCGCTTGCTGATCGAGGCCGAGCCGGGCGAGATGATCTATGGGGACATGGACCGCTTGATTCAAATCCTGGTGAATATCGTCAAAAACAGCATCCAATTCACCGAAAACGGCGAGATTTACTTGCGCGCCCGCGCGGAAGGCGGAGCGTCCGTATTGGAAGTGGAAGATACGGGAAACGGCATCGAAGTCGATGAACTGGAGATGATTTGGCGCCGCTTCTACAAAGCGGATATGTCGCGCGGAAGCGGACAGTTCGGCCTGGGCCTTTCCATCGTCCGCCAATTGGTCAATTTGCACGACGGGGAAATCTCAGTCGAAAGTGAAAAAGGAAAAGGAACGAAATTCACGATCCGCCTGCCCCGCAAACACGCGAATAATCACTAGTACGTCGAAAGCCTGCCGGTTATCCCGGCAGGCTTTTCTTGCTTTTTATCCCCGCAAAAATTTACATTTCTATTGCATATTTGGTCATAATTTTTTCATATGTGCTTTGTATGATAAGGATATCGAAAGCCACAAGGCAAACGACAAACAATCGTAAAAGGGGATGGAAAACTAATGGGCTACTATAATACACCTCGGCAAAACCCGAAAAATCCGTGGAAACGCTATATGGCTTCCAGTTTCGGGGGCGTATTGGCAGGTGCGTTGCTGGTGGGCACGATGGTCACCGGGACTGACATGGGACAAACAGAATCTGCCACTGCCGGTGTCCAAACGAGTGAGCTGCAAAGCGAATCGGCGGTTGTCACAACAGACGTCACAGAAACCGTTGACGCGACGGCGGATGCAGTGGTTGGGGTTTCCAACTTGCAAGCAGGCAATAACCCGTTTGCGCAAACGTCTACACAAGAAGCAGGGGCAGGCTCCGGCGTCATCTATAAAAAACAAGGGGACGATGCATTCGTGGTCACGAACCATCACGTAGTGGAAGGCGCTGAACAAGTCGTCGTGACCTTGGCGAATGGCGAAGAGCTCAAAGCGGAAGTGCTCGGTTCAGATGTCTGGACCGACCTTGCTGTCCTGAAAATCCCTGGAGCACAGATTGAAACAGTCGCAGAGTTCGGCGATTCCTCTGTGTTGAAATCAGGGGAACCGGTGATTGCGATCGGCAACCCGCTCGGCCTCCAGTTTTCCGGGTCGGTGACGACAGGCGTCATTTCGGGGACGGAACGAGCGATCCCGATCGATATCAATAAGGACGGCCAGGAAGACTGGCAGTCAGAAGTGCTCCAAACCGATGCCGCGATCAATCCCGGGAACAGCGGCGGCGCATTATTGAATGCACAGGGCCAAGTCATTGGCATCAATTCGATGAAAATCGCCCAGGATGCAGTGGAAGGCATCGGGCTCGCCATTCCGATCAATTCCGCGATCCCAATCATTTCGGAGCTTGAAGGAGAAGGGGAAGTTTCCCGTCCATCACTAGGCGTCGCATTGCTTGAATTGGAACAGATACCCGCAGAAATCAGAGATGCGGAATTGAATCTTCCGGGTGAAGTGGAAGACGGCGTTGTCGTCCAGTCGGTACAGGAAGGATCCGGCGCGGATAAAGCGGGGATCGAAGCGAAAGATACGATCGTTGAATTGAACGGCCAAGCTGTCTCTTCTGTTTTGGAACTTCGCCAATATCTCTATACGGAAGTGGAAGGGCAAGGGACTGTGACGATCAAAGCTTATCGGAATGGAGAACTCGAAACATTCGAGGTCGAATTGAGTGAACAAATGTAACACGTCATTAAAAAACGGCAGACAGGATTTCCTGTCTGCCGTTTTGTGCATATAAATGGAGCGATTAATTCCCGAACAGGCCGAACCAGTCGAAACCGATGGCAAACCCGACAATCACCAAGACGGCGATGGCGAAAACGATCAACCCTAACTGTAGCGGCGGGTAGCCTGTTTTCTTCGGCTCTTCAAGCCCTTCTTTTTCTGCCGGCGGCTTGCGGTCCAGTTCCTGCTCACTCGTTTTCATATATTCCTGTTCCCTGTCTTTATCATTGTGGTTATTTTTGTTATCCATTCGATCTCCTCCTTTAGTAATTGCTTTTTTTCAGACTGGCTGCTTCGAACGGCTCGTCACTCCAAATGTTTGTCGAGTTGATGCTTTTCCAGTTCGGACAGCTTCTTTGCCAATTCGCGGCCGAATGCTTGCGAGGACCCAGGGTCACGGCCAGTCAGCAGGCGGTCACTGCCCCAAACGATGTGTTCATCTTGCCCTTCGCCTTTGTCGTATTGCGCCACTTTCGCCATTTCATCTTCCAGGCTGAACGGCAAGAGCCCATCGACTTCTTCCGGTTCCATATCGTTCGGATAGCCGGTCACTTTCAATCCTTGCAATAAAGGCTTGCCGTCTTTTGTTTTCGTAAAGACAAGCGGGGCGGGGCCGTGGCAGACAGCAGAAACGATGCCGCCTGTTTCATGGACGATATTGATGACGGCATGAAGGTTTTCATCGTGAGCCAAATCGAACATTGCGCCATGCCCGCCGACAATCATGATCGCATCGTAATCGCTTGCTTTGACATCCACCACTGGCGTCGTTTTATCTGCGATGCCTGAGTCGTATAGTTTTTTGTATTTGCCTTCCGGATCGTATGCCGAATCGAGGCTCAGCGGGTCCACAACCGGTTTGCCGCCGTCAATGGAAGCAAGGCCTACCGAGTGGCCCGCTTTTTCAAGTTCCGCCAAGGGCTCGAATAATTCTTCTGCCCACCAGCCGGTTACATAGTTATGCTCTTCATTTGAATAGCCGCTTGATAAGACTGCCAATACTTTTGCCATTTGAGTATCCTCTCCATTTCTTTGCAAAGCTCTTGTTTTTACATTTACCCTTTGATGGATTCCTGAAACTTCCGGAAGTTCCCGGTTTTGGCTGTATGTAAAGCTGTGCTAAAATAATATGAGTAAAAATTTGAGGTGAACTAATTCATATGGAGAAAATGGAAGTGAATACACAGATTCAACTGCTCGAAGCAATGTTGGATGGCAGCAAAGTCGGCACTATCGTCACGGATCCTGAAAAGGAAGATAATCCCATAATTTACACAAACCGGACATTCACGAAAATGACGGGGTACGAAAAAGGAGAAATCCTTGGCCGCAACTGTCGTTTCCTGCAAGGCCCGAAAACGGATCCGGAAGCCGTCGACCGATTGCGGCAAGCGATCAAGAATCAGGAAAAGGTGACCGTGGTTTTGCGCAATTACCGAAAAGACGGAACGCCTTTTTGGAACCGGCTGGCCATCACCCCGGTGACAGTCGAAGAAAAGCTCTATTTCATCGGCACCCAGACGGATATTACAGTTGAAAAAATGCAGCAGGAAGCGATTGACAAAAACGAAAGCGAAATCGAGAAATTGATGTTGCCGATCTTGTCGATCCAGCCGAACGTGGCGACAGTCGCCCTTGTCGGGACGATGAACCTGCAACGTTTTGAAGCATTGAAAGTGAAATTATGCGAATATGTCAGCGAGCATCGGATTGAACATGCGCTTCTTGACATTACAGGATTGACATGGAATGAGGAATCTCCGCTCCATTGGTTCACGCAGATTTGTGAAGCGCTCCGTATTATGGGAAGCCATCTGTACATTACCGGTGTCACTCCCCAAGCGGCAACGGAATTGGTGCGGGATCTCGACCGGGAGAATATGTTGAAAACCTACTCGAGCATCGAAAAGGCATTAGCTGATATTAATGAATAGATAAATAATTGATAAGCCTCATTCAGGTAGAATGAGGTTTTTTTATGCGTTTATTTATACAATAAAAGGAATTTTTAGGCTACTTTTTAATCTATCGGCTAAACAATGCTATTACTATTTGGTTAATTAACTGAAAAAATAGTTTATTCGGTTTTAGTCTTTTAAGGCTGGGTAGATTATTAGGGAACAGAAATTCCAGATTTTCCAAGGAGGCGTAACGATGGGAACAGACCATAACCAGCGTGAAGGACCTGAAAATCATGAGATCCCCGATAAAGAAGATAAGAAATTCAATGCAGGGGGCAATAGCTCGGATTACGATGGCGGGCAGCCCCAGGACAGCATTCCCGGCAGTGAAGGCCGAGTCGATGGCAAGCCATCGGCCGAGAAAAAAGGGCAGCAAAAGAAAAAGTTCAATGCAGGAGGCAACGATTCGGATTACGACGGGGGCCACCCCAAAGACGCCAATAAACCCAGCGAAGGACGGATAGAGGAAAATAAATGACCCGGAATATGAAGGAGGAAATTAAATGTTTTTCAATAGAAAAGAACTGCAATTCGAAGCAAAACCGGATAAGCCGGATCCGATATTTGCCAAGCAGCTGCAGGAAGTCATCGGCGGGCAGTTTGGCGAGATGTCCGTCGCGATGCAGTATTTATTCCAAGGATGGAACACGAGAGGAAATGAAAAATACAAGGATTTGCTGATGGATACGGGAACGGAAGAGCTTGGCCATATTGAGATGCTTGCTACGATGGTCGCCCAATTGCTGGAAGGGGCACCAGTTTACGAACAGGAAAAAGCGGCAAGTGACCCGGTGATCGGGGCGATTATGGGTGGCATGAACCCGCACCATGCAATTGTTTCAGGCCTTGGCGCGACGCCTGAGAACAGTGCAGGGGTGCCGTGGAGCGCCGGCTATATCATCGCAAGCGGTAATTTGCTCGCCGATTTCCGGGCGAACGTCACAGCGGAGTCACAAGGCCGCCTTCAAGTCGCACGCTTGTACAGCATGACCGACGACAAAGGAGTAAAAGACTTGCTGTCGTTCCTGCTGGCCCGTGATACGATGCATCAAAACCAATGGATTGCCGCGATACGCGACTTGGAAGAAAAAGAAGGTGGTGTCATTGCCCCTTCCACAGTGCCACCGGAATGGGAAGCGACCGAGTATTCCCATACGCTCTATAATTTCTCGGAAGGCGAAGACAGTGCGCAGCTCCCTTGGATGAGCGGCAATGCACCAGACGGGCATCCATTCAAGTATGGCCAACCGCAAGCTTTTGGCCAGAAGCCGGTCTTGAAGCCGGGACCGCTGGAGTCACATGACACACTTCCGGAAGACAAATTAAAAGGCTAAAAACACCAGGCAGGGCGAAGAAGCTTTCTTCGCCCTGTTTTGATGATATGAATTTTCAGAAGGGAGGAAGGACGATGGAAAAGCCGTGGGTCATGGCACAAACATGGCGGAATCTGGTGTTTTTGCATTGGCCGATATCGGCGGATGCACTGCGCCCCTTTATACCATCAGAGTTGGCGATCGATTTATATGACGGCCAGGCCTGGATCGGTGTCGTCCCTTTCATTGCCGATCATACGCGCCTGCGCTTTTTCTTTCCTTTTCCCATAGCGGGCAACTACCGGGAATTGAATGTAAGGACGTATGTAAGGTGCAACGGCCGGGCCGGGGTCTATTTCTTCAGCCTGGATGCCGATAGCCTATTGGCTGTAAAAGCGGCGAGTGCAGGAGGATTCTTGCCTTACCGTTATGCCCGGATAAATAGTGGAAGTAAAGGCAGTCGCCATTTGTTTACGAGCCGCCCCGCTGCATCTATCCATGGCGAGAATTTCCGGATGGGTTTTACTCCAGCTGCCGGAATACTAGAGGCGTCAAAGCTCGAGCGATGGTTGACGGAACGTTATTGTTTATGGACAAAGCCGAAAGCTA
The DNA here is from genome assembly GCF_001687605.2 of Planococcus plakortidis. Lineage (NCBI taxonomy): Bacteria > Bacillati > Bacillota > Bacilli > Caryophanales > Caryophanaceae > Planococcus > Planococcus plakortidis. The sequence goes on along the minus strand of NZ_CP016539.2, from coordinate 2,756,103 downwards.
TCCTGTACCGTGTGGATATTGCGCATGCGCCTTGGCGGTTGCAGAATGTCCATATTGAAATCGCTGAAAATTCACTTGCTCCATTTCTGCCCGCTGGCTGGAATGCAGGGCAACCGCTAGCCCATTTTTCGGGCGTCCAGAAAACACGGTTTTATCCGCCTGTGAAAGAAACCATGTAAAAGCCGGCCACACTAAGTGGCCGGCTTATGGTCTGCCTAGAATTTTATGAAGTGATGAAGTCGCCGCCGTTTACATGAATCGCTTGGCCGGTGACGTAAGTTGAGTCGGCAGAGGCGAGATAGACATAGGCGGGAGCGAGTTCAGCTGGCTGTCCGCGTCTTTCCATTGGGGTATCGCCGCCATGCTGCCCTACTTTTTCAGCGCTGAAAGTAGCTGGAATCAGTGGCGTCCAGATCGGTCCTGGCGCAACCGAATTGACACGGATGCCTTGTTCGCTGATGTTGGCGGATAGAGAGCGGGTGAAACTCGTGATTGCGCCTTTCGTGGACGAGTAATCGATCAGTTCCGGAGATCCACGGTAGGCGGTGACGGAAGAGGTATTGATGATGCTGTCGCCTTTGGATAAATGAGGGATTGCCGCTTGGGTCAAATAAAACATGCTGAAAATATTTGTCTCGAAAGTTTCCCGTAATTGTTCAGGGCTGATCTCGAGGAAATCGTCTTTCGGGAATTGCTTGCCTGCATTATTGACCAAAACATTCAATTGGCCGAACTCGCCGATTACATCGACGACCAATTGATGGCAATTCTCGACTTGGCTCACGTCGGTTGCAAATTTTTGGGCTTCGACTCCGTACGCTTTTACAGCATCGATGGTTCTGTCTGCGTCTTCATGTTCGTCCAGGTAGGCGATGGCGATATTGGCGCCTTCTTTCGCATATGCGATTGCAACAGCCCGCCCGATTCCGCTATCGCCGCCCGTAATCAACGCAACTTTCCCTTCCAGCTTGCCTGCCCCTTTATAATTTTCGTCATCATAAATCGGTTCCGGGGACATTTCACTTTCGAGTCCCGGTTGCCGGTCTTGTTCCTGTGGATCGACTTGGTCATGGATTTTTTCATATTTATCTTTTGACATCTACATGTCCTCCTCGTTTTCAAGATATGGTAGTTATTCCCGTTCCGATTTTCACTAAACGCCATATAAAAAAGCTGGAGAAATTTCTCCAGCTTTTTGAGTCGGGGCTTTCATGATGTACATCCAATGAGCGGCGAAGTTCATAGGGCGATTTTAAGAGTTTTTATTCAGCTGTCACCACGCCGCAAGCGATGCGTTCACCGGAATCTCCGGAAGGATCGGTTTGCCCGTCATCTTCTGAGGCATGGATAACGAGTGATGTTCCGCCTTCTTTGAGAAGGGAATTATCTTCGCCAATCTGCAAAGTGACATTCTCTGCGGTCAGCTCATCCGTTGAAGTCCCGTCATCGGCCACTTCAATATTGTGGAGATCGCCTGCGTGCGGGCCATCCGGATTGTCATGCCCATGGCTCGCGCCGGTCGGGTTGAAGTGCCCGCCTGCTGATTCGAAATCAGGCGCCTCGCACATGCCTTCTTCATGGAAATGGATGCCGTGCATTCCGGGCTCCAATCCTTCGACATCCAATTTGACCATGACTCCATTGTCCTCTTCCGTCAATTCAGCGGTACCAGTCGCTTCACCATCTGCATTCAGGAATTCAACCGTCAGCAACTGGACCTCACTGGCTCCTTCCGATTCCCCTCCTGATCCATCCTGCGGTTCACCTTCCTGATCATCGACTTCCTCTTCTTGCGGTTCGGCCCCATCCGTTTCGGTCGGCGGTTCCGTTGAGTCGCTACCACATGCCGCGAGCAACAGTAAAAGGCCTAAGAGCATAAGCATCAACCATGCTTTCATCACTTTTTCTCCTTCCTCCTAAAAAATGTTATTACCTTACCTTACACATGTGGGAAGGGTGTTAAACCCGTCAATTCGTCATGGTGTCTTTTGGCTCATGTCGATCATATCCATTTTGTTTGCGGCGGCGCAGCCACAACAAGCCGGAAGCAAGCGACACCAAACTGATGGACAGGGAAGCCAAGAAGAACGGTGGCCGGTAGCGCAGCTCAATTTCGTTCATGCCATCTTTGAGCGGAACGGCCAAAAACGCGTAATTGGCTTTCAGCACATCGACCGGTTCCCCATTGATGGTCGCCTGCCATCCTCTTTCATAAGGAATCGATAAATTAAGGAAAGGTGCATCTTCCTGGTTATCGTACGTGACGTCAACTTGGCTGCCGTCAATTTTCAGGTGGCTGGTGCGGTCTGCCAATGCATTTTGCTCTCTCAATAAGGCATAAGGTTCTTTCACTATTTCAATGTCGGTGAGTTTGTACGTCCCTTCAGGCATGCGGATTTCAATTCTTTCTGCAGCCTTGATGCGGATCGTCAAGTCGTCGACGAAAGTCTTGTAAATCGATTGGTTGGACTTGCGGGTCGTCCGGTATTCATTGACTTCAAGCGGGAACCCCTGGTCTGCGGCTGTATTCTCCAAATGGAACGAGATATACAAATCGCCTTCTTCTAGAACTTCATCAAGCAGTAAATCAATCCCTCCGGTTTCATCAGAAATCTCGAGCAAGCCTTCATCGTAGCTTGCATCCGCTTCTTCGACTCTGTAATCCGCTTCTCCAGGGAAGCGGTCAGGAAGGGGCTCAGGTGAGATGTTTTCATCCAGGACGATTCCGCTGAGCATGGCGTGTTCGCGCAGCAAAGGCGGCTCATCCGTAAGCTGGGACTCTTGATACACCTGGAAGGCCGGACGCGCGAAAGGGAGCGGATAGCGGTTCTGATAGGCGATGAAGTTTTCGGTAGCGGCAAATTTACGGAAACCGAATGGCACATTCGGGTCATTTCGCTCGCGTATCGCGTAATTGCCTTGCAACAGGCTGTGGAGGTTGCTCCGGTTGCCGAGTGTGGCATAACGGCTGACGCTTTCTCGGCCCATATCGATTTCCAAATCGTATAAGTAAAAATACAGCAAGTTCTTGTTCAAAATGCTGGAATAGGCACTCAGCCCCTGGAACTCCTGGACGATCGGCGTATTATTGCGGACGCCTTCCATCCAATCGATCCGGTACATCTCGGCCGTTTCGCGTTCCTGGATTTCATCGATCAATGTACGGACTTCCTGGTTATCGTAATCTTCGCCGGTAATCAGCGCCTCATCGACATCCGCGACGTCGGCATTATCCAGCAATTTTTCACTTTGGTAAACATTGGCGGTCGCCAACACCAAGGCGAGCAACACGAATGCAAGCAATGGCTTTTGATAACGCTGCTGAAAAGCCGGCGCTGCCAAGACAGCGGCCAAAGTCACGACGAGACCGGCAAGCGCGAGGCGCGGGTAAAGCGTCGTAAACTCGAGCGCTTCGTCCTGCCACGCGAACCATCCATAAAGGAGAGCTGTCAAAACCGCAGCTGGCACGATTTCCTTCAAGCGCAGCTTGTGAAAATAGTCCAACCCGCTGGCGATTGCCCCTGCCGCGACAAATGAGATGAGGTATTCCCATCGATGCTGCGGGGCCGAGAAGCCGTTGAAGATACTGCCGACCATCGGGCTGTGGTAGAGCACAGCCGTGAAGATCCCGACCAAAGCGAAAAGCCGGAAACGATGGACCTTGTACAGTGTTGGAATGAACAAAAACAGCACGAACATCGCAGGCAATAGAATATAGCGGCTCATGAAGAGGATGTTCTCCGTCTCTTCGAACCATAGGATATCCTGCTGGAACTCGGGGCGGTGGTTGTTCAAGAACGCGTACACGGAAGGGATGAACGAGACCATGGAGATGCCGGCTCCGACCAGCCCTGAGATCAAGAACAATACAATGGCTTTTTTCCATTTCGTTTCTGTCTTTTCAAGCGGGATGAACAAGCGGAATAAAATATAAATGCCTGTCAGCAGGAAATTGATGTAAGCGAAATAGAAGTTGTCGATCATCGCGATCGCGACCGCGAACATAAACCAACCGGGTTTTTGTTCACGGAAGATTTTTTCAGCCCCGAAAATGAGCAGGGGCAGCCAGATAAAGGCATCCGCGAAAAACTCCCAAAATGCCGCATGGCGGAAGTACATCCCCGAAATCCCGTAGATACTTGCCCCGATAAATGCTGATAGGCGGGTAATGCGCATATAGCGGAACAGGGCGTATGCGGCAATCAATACGATGGACAACCTGGCGACACTGATGAAGACGGACGCATTGGCCCAGAACAGGACATCAGGGTCTCCGATCAATTGCAAGGCATCCAGCAGATAAACAATCAACAGTGTAGTGATGTATACGAAAGAAGTGGAGAAATAATAAGACAATTCGCTGAATATACCGGCACCAAGGCCGAAGTCAAAGGAGTAAAAGAACTCGCCGCGCGTATAATGGTCGTAAAGCAATTGCTTGAACGGCATCATTTGGGCGAGGCCGTCGTTAGGGCCGGCCATGTATTGGTTTTGGGTCCATTGAAACAGAAAGACGCCATGGCCTATTGCGGCCATGGCCAGGAATACAGCTGTCAGTAGAAGGTAAGGTCGAAAAGAACGCATAATGCCACCGTCTTTATGGTTATTTGGATTGCACCGGCGCTTTAAGGATTTTCCCCGATACAATAAACGTCACGGGAATAGTGAAAATCACTGCGGCGAATGGCGCGATATTGCTGTTTATGTGAAGAAACTCCACAAAGATGAAGATCAATAAGGTGGAGACCGACATGTTGACGACCTGTGTCAGCGGGAAATATAAATATTTCTTCAAAGTCGGTTTTACACGATACGTTACGTAAGTGTTCAGGAAAAATGAAATGTTCAAGCTGATCAAAAACCCGATGAGGTGGGATGGCATATAGGCCCAGTCGAGCACATTATGCAAAAACAGGTAGATGGAGTAATAGCTGAGCGTGTTGACGACCCCAACAAAAACAAAGCGGGTAAACTCCGTATTCAAGCGCTTAAGGTTCATCGTATTCATCCACATTGCTCATCTCAACCAAAAAATGCGGCCGCTGTTTGGTCTCGTTGTAGATCCGTCCGACGTATTCGCCGATAACGCCGAGGCTGATCAATTGAATGCCGCCGAGCAGCAAAATCGCCGTGATGGTCGTGAAATACCCGGGGGCGATGACACCCCGTACCATGATTTCGTAAAACGTGAAAGTGATATAGAGCAGGGACAGGAACAACACGAGAAAACCTGTGTAAAAACAGATGCGCAATGGTTTCATATTGAACGAAATGATTCCGTCGATGCCGTAATTGACGAGGCTTCCGAACGACCATTTGGAATCGCCTTCTGCCCGTACGACATTTTCGTAGCTGATGGTTTTCTTGCTGAGGCCGATCCATGAATAGATGCCCTTTGAAAAGCGGTTGCTTTCACTCAGTGACAGGATGGAATTGATCGCTTTGCGGCTCAATAGGCGGAAATCGCCCTCGCCGTCCTCGAAATTGACATCAGTTACAGCATTGACGACTTTATAGTAGAGGGAAGACAACGCGCTGCGCAATTTCGAGTCTCCCTTGCGAGAACGTTTGGCGACCACTTGATGAAAGCCTTCTTCATAGCCTTGGACCATTTCGCAGATAAGCGTGGGAGGATGCTGCATATCGCTGTCCATGAGAATGGCGGCGTCCCCCTTGATGCGTTTCATCCCAGCGAACATGGCGGCTTCCTTGCCGAAATTGCGGGACAGGGAGATATATTTTACGGTTTCGTTTTCATTGGCGAGTTTGAGTATTTCATCCAGGGTTCCGTCACTGCTGCCGTCATTGATAAACATGATTTCATACAGATAAGGAAGCGGCTCAAGTTCTTGCACCAAAGTCTTGTACATCGAAGCGATATTCGCTTCTTCGTTAAAAGCTGGCACAATAATAGAGATCAGCTTCATGAGGGTGTTCTCCTTTCAATGGGCATTCAAAATCTTCCCCAAAAATCCTTTTACCCAGTTTTCAGTACATTATTCCTGAAAAATGCAACAAAAGAAAAGGGAAGCTCTTTTCATTATACGCAAAATGCCGGATCGTGGCATGCGCGGGCCATCGAAAGCGAGCCGTCGCCGAATGCGGAATTCTCTGGAAGAGAAGAGGAGTAAAAAGAAAATTTTTTGCTGCAATGCCTGCAGTAGCGGCGGCATTGGAAACGTTTGCAAAGAAATCTCAATATTTTTTATATATTGACAATAGTTTTTTCCCTATATATGATGGACTCAATTCAATTATATCGATCAACTATTGCGACGGAGATAGGCTAAACGCAAAGGGATCCAAAGAGAGCTGATGGGTGGTGCGAATCAGTGGTCCCGGCATTTGGCAGCACTCCCGAATAGATGTGCTGAAATTATAGTAGGCCCATCCGCTTTATGCCCGTTACGCATGATATTAATGAGGCTGCCTGCAAGTTGGGCAGTGAATTAGGGTGGTACCGCGACTAGAGACTCTTCGCCCCTTGCATCTTGGATGTGGGGCGCAGAGTCTTTTTTTGTATAAAAATTTCCAGAATGATTTTTTCAAATCGAAAGGGGACATTATCATGCTGACAGACCAACAAATTTTACGAATTCCAGGACCGACACCGATTCCGCCGAGCGTAGGGCGTGCCATGGCACAGCCGATGATCGGGCATCGCGGGGAAAGTACGTATGCATTGATCAGAGATATCCGCCCGAAATTGAAAAAAGTATTTGGCACAAAAGAAGAAGTGATGATTTTGACAGGCAGTGGCACATCCGCCCTCGAAAGTGCAGTAGTCAATACGGTGGCGCCGGGCGACGAAGTGCTGGTGCTGGTTACGGGGGCGTTCGGGGACCGTTTCGCTAAAATCTGCCAGGCTTATGGAATTGCGACCCATGTATTCAATGTGGAATGGGGACAAGCGGTGGATCCCGAAGCCGTGAAAAATTTCCTCGGCGAGCATCCCGAAATCCGTGTCATTTTCTCTACATTCTGTGAAACCTCAACCGGTGTCTTGAACCCTGTTAAAGAACTTGCCGAGACAGTCAAACAAGTATCGGATGCGCTGATCGTCGTCGACGGCGTCTCATGTGTAGCGGGAACGGAAACGGAAATGGACAAATGGGGCGTCGATGTGGTCGTCACAGGCTCGCAAAAAGCGTTCATGCTGCCGGCAGGGCTCGCGTTCATCGCAGTGAGCAAGCGGGCGTGGAAGAAAATCGAAGCCAACCCGCAGCCACGCTTCTACTTGGATCTGGTCAAACACCGCGACAATATCGAAAAAGACACGACGCCGTTTACGCCAGCGATCTCCATTCTGTATGGTTTGCAGCAAGTGCTGAATTTATTGGAAGAAGAAGGGCTGGAAAACGTCTACCGCCGCCACCGATTGATGCGCGACATGACGCGCGCTGCATTCAAGGCGCTGAACGTCCGCTTATTGACGAGCGACGAGGATGCATCGCCAACCGTTACCGCGGTCTATCCGGAACATTTCGATGCGGAACAATTCCGCAAAGTGCTAAAAGAAGAGTTTGCGATCGAATTTGCGGGAGGCCAGCAGCATCTCGCAAAAACGATTTTCCGCATCGGCCATATGGGCTATTGCTCCCCGGCGGAAGTGCTGCAGGCGCTCGCCGCATCGGAAGTCGTCTTGAAAAAACTTGGGCAAGATATTATGCTCGGCGCAGGCATCGCAGCCGCGCAGCAAGTCTTTTTGGAAGGGAAGGATAAATAATGACATTCCACGTACTGATCAGCGATCCTTTATCTGAAGAAGGTGTTTATCCGCTGCGCCACGCCGACGGCATCAACATCGTCATGGAGACGAATTTATCTGAAGCGGAACTTGGCGAACGCATCGATGGTTTCGATGCCTTGCTCGTCCGCAGCCAAACGCAAGTGACGCGTGAACTCATCGAGAAAGCGTCCAATTTGAAAATCATCGGGCGTGCAGGCGTCGGGGTCGACAACATCGATTTGGAAGCGGCAACCGAGCACGGCATCATTGTCGTCAACGCACCGGACGGCAACACCAACTCCGCGGCGGAACATACGATGGCGATGCTCATGGGGATGGCGCGCAAAATCCCGCAAGCCTATAACTCGCTGAAACAGGGCAAATGGGACCGCAAATCCTATGTCGGTGTCGAGTTGAAAAACAAGACGCTCGGCGTCGTCGGCTTCGGCCGCATCGGACAGGAAGTGGCAGCGCGCGCCAAGGGCCAGCGCATGAACATCATCGCCTATGATCCATTCCTAACTGCTGAAAAAGCGGAAAAACTCGGCGTCGATTTCGGTTCGGTGGAAGATGTCTTGAAAGCGGCTGACTTTGTTACGGTCCACACGCCGCTACTGAAAGAAACGAAGCACTTAATCAATGCGGAAGCCTTTCAAGTGATGAAAGACGGCGTGCAGATCATCAACTGTGCACGCGGCGGCATCATCGACGAAAATGCCTTATATGATGCGGTGAAGTCCGGCAAAGTGGCAGGCGCAGCACTCGATGTGTTCGAACAGGAACCGTTGGTCGATTTCCGCTTGCTGGAATTGCCGCAAGTCATCGCGACACCGCACCTTGGGGCTAGCACATTCGAGGCACAGGAAAGCGTCGCGGTCGATGTCAGCCAAGATGTTGTCAGCTTCGTCAAATACGGAACAGTCCGCAATTCGGTGAACTTGCCTTCTGTGCCGAAAGAAATCATGAAACGCATCGAGCCGTATTTCGACCTGGCTGAACGCATCGGTACGTTCCTCACTGACTTGACGGGTGAAACGGCTGATGAAGTGAACGTCTATTATTCAGGCGAACTCGCCAACCTGGAAGTCGGGCCATTGACACGCAATATGCTCAAGGGGATGCTCAAGCGCCATCTAGGCAAACACGTCAACGATGTCAATGCGATGTATATCGCCAATCAAAAAGGCATCCATGTCAATGAACACAAATCGACCGAATCGCGCGGCTTCACCAACCTCATCACCGTTGAAGTGAAAACGCAGAGCGGCACGCGGAAAGCCTCGGGCACACTGTTGAACGGCCAAGGCGCGCGCATCGTCAAAGTCGACGATTACATCGTCGATTTCCTGCCGAACGGCCACCTGTTGTTCATCCGCCATAATGACCGTCCAGGCGTCATCGGACGCGTCGGCACATTGCTCGGGGCAGAAGACATCAATATCGCGACGATGCAGGTAGGGCGTTCGAATATCGGCGGTGACGCGATCATGATGCTGTCGATCGACAAGCACGCCGACCCCGAAGATCTGGAAGAATTGAAGAAACTCGAAGAAATCGAAAGCGTCACGGCAATCGACCTATAAAAACTAAAGCGCCCTTCCCGAATGTGCCAACAGGCCAACCGGGAAGGGCGCTTTTCCTATACAGATGCGGTTTCCAGCTTATCGAGCAGGGGCAATAGCTCTCGCAGGTCTTTAATTTCGTAAGTCGCGGCAACCGTTTCATGGGGCATGCTTTGCTCCCGGTTCAACCAGACAGACGGGATGCCGGCACGCTCAGCGCCGAGGATATCGGTTAACGGATTGTCGCCGACCATCAATACCTCTTCCGGGCGATAGCCGAACTTCGATAAGGCATGCTCGAAGATCGAAGCATCGGGCTTGCCGCGCCCGAATGCACCGGAGATGACGATGTGGTCGAAGTACGGCGCGATTTCCGGCGTGATGTCAAGCTTGATCTGTTGCAGGCTGGGCGAGCCATTCGTCAACAGCAATAAATCGAAACGGCCTTTCAATTGATCGAGCACTTCCAAACTGTCTTCGTAGAGAAGGGGGTTGCGTTTCCTGGCTTCCGGAAAATATTCGGCAAGCCGTTTGCCCAATTCCGGATCATCGATGCCGAGGCGTTTCAGCCCGAGCGTCCAGGCTTCTTTCTGATAGCCTGGGGCGACTTCTTTCAGTCGCTGAAAATCGTCTCCCGGATCATCGAAACGCCCCCACAGCCCTTCGAACGGATTGATGCCGATCATTTGCGTAAAACCATGTGTCGGGTAGCCTGCATAAAGTTTTCGTGCTTCTTCCCGGACCGCCTGCTCCAATCCGCTGCAATCGGCGCCTGCTTGTTCCGCTGCCCATTCGCATGTTTCACGGAAGGCTTCTTTCACGCTTTGCCGATCCCATAATAAAGTATCGTCCAAATCAAAGAAAATCGCTTTCACCATATCGCGCAGCTCCCTTGTATTTTGTATTAAGTAGATGGATTATATTTAAAAGTGGAAAGCGTCCGCCTGGAGCGAATTCATCATCCTCTTTTAATTGTCGAAATGTTTAATTCATTCTATATAGTGTACTAAAGCGCGGCTGAAAATCAAAGAGTTGTCACAAATCCGCCTTTCGCTGCCGGTTTCTGGTGGTACGATGTACGGAAGGGAGTGAAATGCATGGAAAAGCTAACAGAAAGCACTCTTCTAGTGGAAGAGGCCGCTCATTTCATTGAAACTTGCTATGTGGAATTAGGAAAAAGTGAACAGGAAATCCGTCGCCGTGTAGCCGAGATTGAACGGGAAATCGACTCTACCGGCAGCTATTTACATACTAAGGAAGAATTACAGCACGGGGCGCGTATGGCGTGGCGCAATAATAATCGCTGCATCGGGCGTTTGTTTTGGCAGACATTGGAGATTTTTGATGAGCGTGAAGCGGAAACGGAAGAACAAGTATTCTCGGCCATTGTCCGCCATTTGCGCTTTGCATTCAACGGAGGGCAAATCCGCCCGGCCATTACGGTTTTCAAGCAATCAGACCAAAGCGGGATGCGCATCTGGAACCATCAATTATTGCGCTATGCAGGATATGAGCAGGGCGGCCGGCTCGTAGGGGACTCTTCGTCTCTTGCATTTACCAAACAATGCGAAGCGCTGGGATGGAGAGGTGCAGGCAGCGGATTCGACCTATTGCCCGTGGTGATCGGCGAAGCCGGCAAGCAGCCGAAATGGTTCGAGCTGCCGGATGACGCCAAGCCTGAAGTGGCGATCGGCCATCCTGACTGGCCGGAAATGGCAGAACTCGGGGTGAAATGGTATGCGGTGCCGCTCATCTCCGATATGAAACTCGAAATCGGCGGCATTGAATACGGCATGGCGCCTTTTAACGGCTGGTATATGGGAACGGAAATCGGCGCACGCAATTTAGCCGACGAAGACCGCTATGACCTGTTGCCGACAATGGCGAAAATCATGGGGCTCGACACGGGTTCGCAGCGGACGCTATGGAAAGATAAAGCGCTCGTCGAATTGAACGTGGCGGTGCTTGAGTCATTTGCAGAGGCGGGCGTGACCATCGTCGACCACCATACCGCCGCCAAACAGTTCAGGAATTTCGAGAAAATCGAGGAGCGGGAAGGCCGCAAAGTCACTGGGAATTGGGCATGGCTCATCCCGCCGGTGTCGCCGGCCACAACGCATATTTTCCATAAGCCATATAAAAATGACGTCGTCAAACCGAATTATTTTTACCAGCAAGCCCCTTATGGAGAATGAAACCAAAATCGCTTTGTCTGTCCGTGGGATTTTTATGACCCGGAGAGGCAAGGCTTTTTTTAGTATGGCAGGGAAAATAAGCGGAGGAAGATGGTTTTTTAAAGCTGAAGGTCGAAAGAGCGGAAGGTATTGTATTATAATAGGATGAAATGATGTTCTTCATCGAAAGAAATTTGAGAAAGAAGGAATAACAATGGGACGCAAATGGAATAATATCAAAGAAAAAAAAGCTTCCAAAGATGCCAACACAAGCCGAATCTATGCGAAATTCGGACGTGAAATATATGTAGCCGCCAAGCAGGGCGAACCGGACCCGGAGTCAAACCAAGCATTGAAAGTCGTGTTGGAGCGGGCGAAGACCTATAACGTGCCAAGAGCCATCATCGACCGCGCCGTCGAAAAAGCTAAAGGCGGATCGGAAGAGAACTACGACGAGTTGCGCTACGAAGGCTTCGGGCCGAACGGTTCAATGGTCATCGTCGATACCTTGACCAATAATGTTAACCGCACCGCTTCCGACGTGCGTGCAGCATTCGGCAAAAATGGCGGCAATATGGGTGTCAGCGGATCGGTAGCCTATATGTTCGACCACACGGCAGTGATCGGCGTAGAAGGCAAGACGGCCGATGAAGCATTGGAACTATTGATGGAAGCGGATATTGACGTGCGCGACATTCTCGAAGAGGAAGGCACCGTCATCGTCTATGCAGAACCGGATCAATTCCATCTCGTGCAGGAAGCGTTCAAAGCGGATGGCGTAACGGACTTCACGGTCGCCGAATTGACGATGCTTCCGCAGAACGAATTGCCGCTATCGGAAGAAGACCAGGCACAATTCGAAAAGATGATCGATGCCATCGAAGATCTCGAAGATGTCCAGCAAGTCTACCATAATGTCGACTTGGCGTAGGAGATTCCATAAATCATTCAACTTCTGTCCCGTAATGGGCAGAAGTTTTTTTACGATAACAATAAAAAGAATATTTAAAATAATTTAAAAATTAACTTGTAATTCAAAAAGATAAAACGTATACTTTTTTTGAATCAATGTTTAATAAATGACCGAAAAGTTTAATTTTTTTAAGAAGATTGTAAGGGCTTACATTTCATTTGAAAGGGGGCTTTCGGTTGGGAGCTATTGATACGATAGAACTTTTCGGGCGTCCGGAAGTAAAAGTGTTTGCGGAGCGTCCTTCGACAATCGGCCAATTGCTTAAAGATACGGTGGCACGTTTCGGTGAAAAACAAGCGGTCGTTACGGAAGAGCGTACGTTAAGCTATCTTGAACTTGATGCGCAATCGACTGTGCTGGCCGCCAATCTCCAGAAGCGCGGCATCCAAGTAGGCGACCGGGTAGGGGCAGTGATCGGAAATTGCGCCGAATTCCCGGTAGTCGTCTTCGCCTGCGCGAAGGCTGGGGCGATCATGGTGCCGATCAATGTCAAGCTACAAGTCGAAGAGCTTCGATACATTATCGGGCATTCCAAGCCAAAGCTATTGATCTGTGAATCGGAATACGCGGAAAAGGTGAACGAAGCCGTCCATAACAATGGGTTGCAGGACGCTGAACTACCGGGACTTTTTGTAATCGGTGGTGAAAACTCCTATCGGCAACTGATGGACGATTCAGCATCATTTGAACAGGCAGCCATCGATGAAGGGGACGGCGCGTTCATCCTCTATACATCCGGGACGACAGGCCGCCCTAAAGGCGCGGTGCTGGCACATATCAACGCCGTGCATAGCGTGATGAACTACAAACGCCGCTTCGAGACCGACGATTCGATGAAAACGCTGGTCGCTGTCCCGATGTTCCACGTGACAGGGCTCGTCGGGCAGCTGCTCCATATGTTTTACATCGGCGGTACGGTCTACAGCATGAAACGCTATCAGAACGAAACTTATATCCAGCTGATCTTGAAGCACGAAATCAATTTCCTGTTCAATGTGCCGACCATTTTCATCATGATGTCGACGAGCGAGGAATTCCAGAAGCATTCGTTCGGATTTGTGAAGAAAGTGGCGTTCGGCGGTTCCCCGATCTACCAGCAGACCTTCCAGATGCTGAAAGACGCGTTCCCGAATGCACAGCTCCACAATGCATATGGCGCAACGGAAACCACATCTCCCGCTACCTTGATGCCGGTGAGCTATCCAGAGTCCAAAGTGATGTCGGTCGGCTTGCCTGTGGACGTCGCAGACATCAAGATCGTCGACCCGGAAGGACGCAAGGTGCCGGCCGGGGAATCCGGCGAATTGTATATCAAGGGGCCGATGGTCATCAAGGAATATTGGGACAATCCTGCTGCCAACCAGTCCAGCTTTACAGACGGTTACTGGCACTCGGGGGATCTCGGCATTATGGATGCGGATGGATACGTCTATATCCGCGACCGCAAAAAAGACATGATCAACCGCGGCGGCGAGAAGATTTTTTCCATTGAAGTGGAGGATGTGCTGAAAAGCCATCCGGACGTCGTCGAAGCAGCCGTCATCGGGGAACCGGATCCTGTGTTCGGTGAGAAAGTGAAAGCCTTTGTGGTGGGGCCGGCACTCGATCCAAATGACTTTTCGGAGTTGCGGGCACATTGCAAGGAGGCACTTGCAAAATTCAAAGTACCTGAAGAGTTTGTTCTATTGGAAAGCCTGCCGCGCAATGCGTCGGGAAAGATCTTGAAAAACACATTAAAGGAAACAGGGGGCCGATCAAATGCTTAAGGAATTATCGCCAAAAGCGGAACAATTACGCCAAGAACTGCTGAAATTCATGGATGATTATGTCTATCCGGCTGAACAGACAGTAAAAGAATACAAGGAAACCGCAAGCGATCGCTGGACCATCCCGCCGATCATCGAAGAACTGAAGCAAAAAGCGAAAGCGCAAGGCTTGTGGAACTTGTTCCTCGACCATCCGGAATACGGGGCAGGATTATCGAATTACGAGTATTCCCATTTATGTGAAATTATGGGCCGTTCACTTATCGCTCCGGAAATCTTCAACTGCAACGCCCCGGATACCGGCAATATGGAAGTGTTCGTCAAATACGGCACGGAGGAGCAGAAAAAACAATGGCTCGAGCCTTTATTGAATGGCGAGATCCGCTCATGCTTCTCCATGACAGAGCCTGATGTCGCTTCATCCGATGCTACCAATATCCAGAGCAGCATTGTCCGTGACGGTGATGAATACGTCATCAACGCCAAGAAATGGTGGACGACAGGCGCCATGGATCCGCGTTGCAGCATCGCGATCGTCATGGGGAAAACCGATCCCGATGCGGAAAAGCATAAACAGCAATCGATGATCCTCGTGCCATTCGATACGCCGGGCGTTAAAATCGTCCGTCCGCTTACCGTATTCGGCTATGACGATGCGCCGCAAGGGCATGCGGAAGTGCATTACGAAAATGTCCGCGTGCCGGCGAGCAATATGCTGCTTGGGGAAGGAAGAGGATTTGAAATCGCGCAAGGCCGCCTCGGGCCAGGGCGTATCCATCACTGCATGCGAGCAATCGGGGCTGCCGAACGGGCGCTGGAATTATTGTGCAGACGGGCAGAAAGCCGCGTCGCTTTCGGTTCGACATTGGCAGAAAAAGACGTCATCAAGGAAATCATCGCCGAAAGCCGCATCGAGATCGAACAGGCACGCTTGTTGACTTTGAACGCCGCGCACAAGATCGACGAACACGGCGCGAAAGCTGCTCGCAAAGAAATCGCGATGATCAAGATCGCCGCACCGCGCGTATCGATCAACGTCATCGACCGTGCGATGCAGGTATTCGGCGGAGCGGGACTGACAGAAGATTTCCCGCTTGCGGAACATTACGCCAACGCACGCACGCTCCGTCTTGTCGACGGGCCGGACCAAGTCCATTTGCGTGATGTCGGGCGCCTCGAACTGCGTGAGCAATTGAAGGCGAATGAAGTACGGCAATAACAGGTTACAAATAAAGCGGATGGGAGTGATGGCAGTGAAAGCATGGCAAGTGACAGAGCTGGGTGACCCGGAACAGGCTTTGGCGATTGAAGAAGTGCCGAAGCCGACGCCTGGCAAAGGGGAAGCGCTCATCAAAGTGGAAGCGGCAGCGCTCAATTTTTTCGATATCCTGCAATGCCAAGGGAAATACCAGGAACGTCCGGAACTTCCCTTTACCCCAGGGGCAGAGATTGCGGGGACGATCGAAGCGCTCGGCGAAGGCACGCAAGGCGAGATCGGCCAGCGGGTTCTCGCGACGCCGATGTTGCCGAACGGCGGCCTTGCCGAATGGGCGGTCGTCAAACAGGAAGGGATCTTCCCGATTCCGGATGAGCTTTCCTATGCGGAAGCGTCAGCACTTTTCATTACGTACCAGACAGCGTATTTTGCCTTGCACCGTTCGGGGCATTTGAAAAAAGGCGAAGTGTTGCTTGTCCATGCCGCATCGGGAGGTGTCGGGTCTGCCGCGGTCCAGCTCGGAAAAGCTGCAGGTGCCACCGTCATCGCGACTGCCGGAAGCGCGGATAAGCTTGCGATATGCAAAAAACTGGGAGCGGATATCGTCATCAATTACCGCGAAGAGGATTTCGTCCCGAAAGTAAAAGAAGCGACGGGGGGCAAAGGGGCAGATGTCATTTTCGACCCTGTCGGCGGCGATACGTTCGACCGTTCAAGGAAATGCATCGCCTTTGAAGGGCGCATCTTGGTCATCGGTTTTGCGGGAGGAAGGATCGCCGATGCACCGACCAACCATGCCTTGATCAAAAACTACTCGATTGTCGGTGTCCATTTCGGCTTGTTCCGCAACTTGATGCCGGATCAAGTGATGAAAGCCCATCTTGAGTTGATGGAACTGTACAAGAATGGGGCCATCAAGCCGCTTGTCTATAAGGAATTTGCATTTGATGAGGTCGTCGACGCACTCGATCAGCTCGGCAGCCGAAAAACATACGGGAAATTAGTCGTCACGCCATAAAGGGGGAAAGCCTATGGGAAATCTCGTCCAAACAGAAGTGAACGGAGCTGTCGCCAAGCTCCACATGAACCGGCCCGATAAACTGAACGCCTTGTCGCGTGAAATGGTCGAAGCCATGCTTGCGGCACTCAAGGAATTGGAAAAGGATCCAGCTGTTAAAGCCATTGTCCTGTCAGGGGAAGGAAAGGCGTTTTCTGCAGGGGGCGATATTGCCTCGATGAAATCACTCGGCAGTGCGCATGAAATTGCCGAATGGATCGACTTTGTCTCCAGTTTATCGAAAGCCTTGATGGACAGCGATAAACCCATCATCGCCGCTGTCCACGGCTATGCTGCGGGAGCGGGTTTCAGCTTGGCGCTCTCCGCGGATTTCATCGTGGCGGATGAAAACGCGAAATTCGCTTTGAGCTTTTCGAATATCGGCCTGATCCCGGATCTCGGGCTCATCAAAGCGCTCCGCAAACGCATTAGCCCGCCGCTCGCGAAGGAATGGATCGCATCCGCAAAAGTGGTCAGTGCCCAGGAAGCGCAGCATCACGGCTTGATCAACCGCATCTCGAGCGGGGATGTCGGCCAGGCCGCTGCCGAATTTGCGGAATTTCTTGCTAGCGGCCCAGCCATCAGCAATAAATACGTCAAGTATCTGGTCAACCATTTGGATGAATTGCCGCAGGAAGCGGCATTCATGCAAGAAAATCTCATCCAGGCGCTGCTTCTCAAGACACAAGACCATAAAGAAGGCGTCGCTGCTTTCTTTGAAAAACGCAAACCTGAATTCCAAGGGAAATAATGTAAGCGTTACCATTTGATGCGGCCACGGCACAAAAACCGGATGGAGGTAGTTTCTATGAAAAAATACGGTTCTCGCTATTTAGCTGCAGGTGCAGCCATGACCCTTCTACTTGCTGGATGCGGCGGCGGAGATTCAGCCGGCGGCGGTTCGGAAGGCGAAACGATCACACTTCGTGCAGCCACGGGCTTAAGCGCGCAACACGCCTGGTGGGAAGCTTCGATGGTTCCGTGGATGGAACGTGTCGAGGAATTGACGGATGGACAGGTGCAATTCGAAACCTTCACTGGCGGGGAATTGGTGTCTGTGCCGGATGAAGGCGACGCCCTTCAAAGCGGGACGGTCGACGTCGCTTTGGTCTTGCCGATCTATCAGCCGGACCAATTCCCGATGGCTGAAGTGACGATGCTGCCGCTCAATCATTCCGATACCTTGATCGCTTCAAATGCCTGGAAAAAGCTTTTGGAGAGTGAGGAGGAACTGGCGGACGGCCAAACGTATACCGAGATGCAATTCGGCGACTTTAAAGTGTTCCCGGTCTCGACGACACAGGAATATTCGATTTCCACAACGGGGCATGAATTCAATTCCGTCAGCGATGTCGAAGGCACTTCCCTTCGCACGCCTTCCCGCATCCACGAAATGTATGCCGCGAAAACCGGCATCAATAGTGTGACGATGCCGGCGGTCGAAATCTATGACGCCCTCAGCCGCGGCACGTTCGAAGGCGCATTCTACAGCATCGCGGACTGGACAGGATACGGTTTCCAGGACTTGTTCCGCTATACGGTCACGGGCATCAACTTCGGCCATTTCAACGCCTTCATCGGCATGAGCCAAAGCCGTTGGGATGAGCTGCCAGAAAATGTCCAGGAAGCGATGACTCAGGCAAACGAAGATATTTTTGAAGCCGGTGCACAGGAATGGATGGACCGCGCTGAAGCGATCATCCCGGAAAATGAAGAAAACGGCGGCAAGTTCGTCGACTTCAGTGAATTGGACCAGGAAGTGCAGGACCACTTTAACACCGGGATTGAAGACACGTGGACCGACTACGCCCAGTTATTGGAAGATAACGGGCTGCCGGGCAACGAAGTGGTCAAAATGTGGAGAGATCTCTTGATTGAAGAAGGCGGGGAAGTGCCGGAAGCGGTCATGAATTTGGAATAAGCAAACAAGAAGAGGATAGCGCATGGAGGTGTCGCGTATCCTCTTTTTCCATAATGGAGGCAAGGAGGCCAGAGAATGGACAACTTACTGGTTATTGGCATCATCTTGGCCATGATGATCGTTTTGCTGCTGGCGGGGCTGTATATCCACTCCGTTTTATTGGCCAGCGGGATCATTGGGCTGATTCTTTTGGAAGGGTTCGGCATTCTGCCCGGTCTTCTCGGCAATGAACCGTTCAACCGCGTGGCCAGTTATACCTTGACGACTATCCCTTTGTTTGTGTTGATGGCACAATTCATCCTGCAATCAGGGCTCGTCCAGGACATCTTTTACATGGTTCATAAAGTGTCGAAAGGAAAGAACAGTTTGCTCGGCGTCCTGACCTTGATCATCGGCGGTCTGTTGGGGGCGGTTTCGGGATCCGGGACTGCCACTTCCGCATCGCTTGGCCAAGTGGCCATTCCGGAACTCCGCAAGCACGGCTATAGCGCGCCGCTTGCCGGAGCGGTGGCAGCTTCAGGCGGGTCGCTTTCCGGAATCATCCCGCCGAGCATCATCCTCATCCTTTACGGGGTCGCGACCGAAACGCCGGTGGGAAGTTTATTCGTCGGCGCCTTCATCCCTGGGATTTTGACGATGGTGGTGTTTATCGCTGTCATGCTCGTCTATTTCCAAATGGGCAAGAAAAAACAGCAGGCGGCGGAAGATGAAGTGATCCAGGAAGCGGCGGCGGAAGAAAAAGTGCCGGTCATTCGCTTGATCATCGCGAGCGTCATTGCCGTGGCGATCGTGTTCATCATCTTCGGGGGAATTTATACAGGCGTCTTCACGCCGACCGAAGCGGGTGCTGTCGGGGCGTTTGTCGGTTTGATTGCGGCATTTCTTTTGGGCAAGGTGAACTTTGCGTTTTTCAAGACCTCCTTGATCGAAACGGTCAAGCTGACAGGGATGGTCATGATCATCATGATCGGTGCCCAGATTTTCGGCCGCTTTGTTTCCTTGTCATTGCTGCCGCGGCGTTTGATTGAGTTGATCGAACCGATTATGGATACGCCGGTGCTCGTATTGATCGTCATTTCCATCGTATTGTTCATCATGTTCATGTTCATCGAAGGCGCAGCGGTCATCTTGATGTCGATTCCCGTCGTCCTGCCGATCATACAGGAGTTGCAAGTCGATATACTGTGGTTCGGCGTATTTGTCTCAGTCATCTGTACGATCGGTTTGATTACGCCGCCGGTCGGACTCAGCGTCTATGCAGTCGCAGGTGTCAGTGGCATCAGTTCCGGTTCGATTTTCCGTTTGACGACGGTCTTTGCTTTGGTAGCGATGGTGGTCGTGACAGGATTGATGATCGCATTCCCGGGCCTCGCCACTTGGCTGCCGAATTCAATGTAGGAAAAGGAGGGAAGCATGATGAAAGGTGTACGGAAAGCGTATCGGCTTTTTCACTACTTAAAGCTTATCGGCATTTGGATCAGCGGGATTGCCGTCGTGGCGATGATGTTGTTGATCGTCTACGACGTAGTGATGCGGACGCTGTTCTCGAACTCGATCCGGGGCGGCTTTGAAATCATCCAGAACTATATGATGCCATTGGTCGTTTTCCCGGGATTGGCTTATGTCTATTCTTCAGGCGTCTTGCCGAAGATGGATTTACTTCTTGATCGTTTCGGGGCAGGCATGCAAAAGGCGGTCATCCTGCTGATGATTTTGCTCGAACTCTTCGTCCTGGTGCTGATCGTCCAGTTCAGCTGGGCTTACGCAATGGATGGGCTCGAGCGGGAAATTGCGTTCCCGGCGGCAGGGACATTGTATCCGCTGTATCCGTTTTTCTTCTTGATCCCGATTGCTTTCGGGATGATCGTCATTGAAAACCTGTTTATCCTGATCCGGAACATCCTGGAGAAGAAACCGAGCTTGTTGATGGAAGAAGCGGAAGGGCCAGTGGAGGATCTCTAATAAAACAGCAAATGAGGGAGTGGAATGAATCTACGTGAACGAAAAGCAGCGAAGAAGCGGGAGGATATCCTTCGTTCAGCCAGTTTGGTCATTTCACGGCAGGGCTATCATAACGCAACGATGGAAGACATTGCCGCGGAATTATTGATGACAAAAGGTGCGCTCTATTATTACTTCAAGAACAAGGAAGAATTATTGTACCGCTGCCACGACTTGATCTTGACGGAAGCGAAAGAAAAGATGGAAGGGATCGTGCAGGCGGATGTGTCATCTGTTGAGAAAATGCGCATGGCCTTGCGCCACCACATCGAAGTGGCGATCCGTGAAAAGGAAGTGTTCAATTTGATCGTCAAACCGGAAACGACTTTCTCCGAGGACAATATCCCCGAAATCATCGAAAAACGCGATGAATACGCGGGGCTGTTTGACCGGATCATCGATGAAGGGGTCAAAAACGGGGAATTTGACGTGCCGGAGAAGAAAATGGCACGCATGATCATTTTGGGGGCGACCAACTGGATACAAGTATGGTATTCACCTGAAGGCAAGTACACGCCGGAAGATGTGGAAGAAATCTACACTGAGCAGCTATTGAAAATGCTGCGGAAGACATCCTGATTTAAAGGAATTGATGGAATGAGAAAAATTCACGTCATTACCCAGAAGGAAGCAGTGAGGGAAGAGCGGCTTACGGGATGTACAGCCGCAGTGATCGATGTGTTCCTAGCGACATCGACGATCATCTTCCTGCTGGACCGTAATTACGAGCCAGTGCATGCAGTCCTCGGAGGCGAGCAGGCGCTTGAATTGTCGAAGTTACAGGAGGCAGAGCATCTTCTGCTCGGCGAATCGAAAGGGGAAGGGCTCGAAGGCTTTGAGTACCCTGATCCATGCGCACTGGAACACACTGCGGAGCGGCAGGCGGCAATCATTTGTTCGACGAACGGCACGATCGCCATCGAAAAAGCAAAACAAGCAAAGCGATTATACATTTCTTCATTGGTGAATGGCCATCGTGTAGCGGAGCGCATCCATCAGGAAGAGGGCGGCTCATCGATCGTGCTCGTCTGCTCGGGAAACGACGACCGTTTCTCGATGGAAGATTTTATCGGTGCCGGGCAACTGGTCGAACATCTCGACACCCGGGGAGGCTACGAGCTATCGGATGCCGCGAAGCTTGCGCAAAAAGCATACCGCAGTTCTCTTGCGGAAGGCTTCAGCGAACTGCTGGACAGCGAAACGTCGGATTTGCTCAAGCGCTTTAATTTCCCCGAAGCGGCAGAGTTCGTCATCCGCCATCACGAAAAGCTGGATGTGGTGCCGGTCTATGAAGGCGGCATGATCATCAAGGAATGCGAACGGATGAGAAATAGTGAATAAAGGAGGAAGCCCATGGCAAATCATTGGGATTCGGTACATCTGGAAATAACTGATTCCATCGGCGTGGTCACCCTCGATCACCAGCCGCTCAATGTACTGAATGATGCGGTGCTGGAACAGCTGGAACAAGTGATTGACGCTCTCCAGGACACAGAAGTGAGGGCGGTCGTGCTGCGTTCGGCAAGCGCCAAGGCATTCGCTGCCGGCGCAGACATCAGCCAGTTTCCGGAACTGACGAAAATGAGCGGAATCGAATTGGTGGAAAAAGGAAAGAGGATTTTCGACAAGCTGACGGAAGGGAAAGCCCCTGTCATCTGCGCAGTCCACGGCTTGGCGCTTGGTGCCGGCCTGGAACTGGCACTTGCCTGCGACATACGCATTGCCGAACAAAACGCAAAAATGGGGCTGCCTGAAACGGGTCTTGGCATATTGCCGGGATATGGCGGAACACAGCGGCTTTCCCGTCTGGTCGGACCTGGAAAAGCTAAGGAACTCATCCTCTCGGGAGTCTGGCTCAACGGGCAGGAAGCATATGAAGCCCGGCTTGTAGAACGGGTGGTGCCGGAGGGGCAAGCGTTTGAAACAGCTTATGCGATGGCTGAAAAAATCGCTGCAAAAGGGCCGCTTGCAGTCGCTTTCGCAAAAGAAGCGATTGATGAAGGATATGATTTGCCGCTATCCGAAGCGCAATTTTTGGAAACGCGGATGTTTGCGAAGCTGGTCGGGACAGAGGACATGGATGAAGGGGTTCAAGCGTTCAATGAAAAACGCAAACCGAATTTCAACGGTAAATGATTAGGGGGATGGACATATGGAGCGGTTGGCAGTAATCGGCGCTGGCACAATGGGGAACGGAATCGCGCAAGTCGGCGCGGAAGGCGGCATGGACGTCATTTTATATGACCTCGATCCGGCAGGGCTTGAACGCGGAATGCAGCGCATCGACAAAACGCTGCGGCGAAATGTCGAGAAAGGGCGCATGGACGAAGAACAGCGGCAAGCGATCTGGGAGCGGATTCGCCCGAGTACGGATATCGATGATTTGAAAGAGATGGACATCGTCATCGAAGCGATCATCGAAAAACTCGAACCGAAAAAGGAATTATTCGCCAAGCTCGACCGCATCTGCAAAGCGGAGACGATCTTTGCGACGAATACCTCTGGGCTCAGCATTACAGAGATGGCCGCAAGCTCAGGGCGCAGCGCACAAGTCGTCGGGATGCATTTCTTCAATCCGGTGCCGATCATGAAACTGGTCGAAATCATCCGGGCTGAACAGACAAGCGACGAAACCTTTGAGCAGGCGCATGAAATCGCAGAGCGCTTCAACAAGACCGCGATTTCCGTGAAGGAAGCGCCATTGTTTGCGGTAAACCGGATCTTGACGCCGATGATCAACGAAGCGGTCTTTGTGTTGATGGAAGGCATCGCTTCAGCTGAAGATATCGATAAAGGCATGGAGCTCGGCGCGAACCACCCGATCGGCCCGCTGGCGTTAGCTGATTTGATCGGGCTCGACACCATGCTGTTCGTGGCCGAAACACTTTATGAGGAAACGAAAGACTCGAAATACAGGCCGGCGCCTTTGATGAAACAATATGTACGCGCGGGCAAGCTCGGCAGAAAGTCGGGAGAAGGATTCTTTAAATACGAATGACATGGAGGGCATCAATATGAGCGAGGCAACACCGAGAACGAAAAAAACACAGGAAGTCGATTGGAAAAAAGTCGAGCGTTTCCTGCGGAATGAAATCCCGGAGTTGCCGGAAGGCGAGATGGCAGTCCGGCAATTTTCCGAAGGTTATTCGAATCTCACATACCTGCTGCAGATCGGGGACTGGGAAGGCGTCTTGAGGCGCCCGCCATTTGGGGAGATCCCGCCCAAAGCGCACGATATGGAGCGTGAATTCAAGATGCTCGAAAAAGTGCATCCGGTCTTCCCGCTGGCACCTAAACCATACGTATATTGCGAGGATCCCGAAGTGATGGATAAGCATTTTTACGTCATGGAGAAAAAGCAGGGGCTCGTCATCGATGAAGAACTCCCCGAAGTTTACGGAAGCCCCGAACAAGCCGGGCCGGTCATTTCGAAAAATGTCATCTCGACATTGGTCCAGCTGCAGGCGATCGATTACAAAGAAGCCGGACTCGCCGATATGGGTAAACCGGAAGGATTCATGGAGCGCCAAGTGAAAGGCTGGATCAAACGCTACCATAATGCCAAAACCGATGAAATCGACGGGCTTGAAGAGTTGGAACAATGGCTCACGGCGAATATTCCCGTCAATGAAGAAACGACGATCGTCCATAATGACTTCAAATTGAACAATATGGTCATTGATGAAGAAAATCCGGGCCTGGCCACGGGCGTGCTCGACTGGGAATTGTCGACGATCGGTGATCCGCTGAGCGATGTCGGGTCGACTTTAGCTTATTGGGGGCAGGCGGAAGATGCGGATATCGGCATCAATATCATCTCGAGCCAGCCAGGCTTTTACAGCCGCAAGGAATTTGTGGAAGAGTATGCGAAACAAAGCGGGCGTGATATGTCGAACATCAACTATTACCTGGCGTTCGGGTTTTATAAATTGGCCGGGATTTTGCAGCAAATCTATTACCGCTGGAAAAATGGTGAAATCGAGGACGAACGTTTCCGCTATTTGAACAAGGCAGTTGCGAACCTGATCGATATGGCGAACCGGACACGCAGGGGCGAAGTGTTGTGACAATCGATGTCGTTTTTCTTGCTGCCTGGCGTGAAACAGGCTACCCGGAATGAGGAGGGAAAAGGATGGAAGAGGAATTTCATTATGTGCCGTTTCGCGTCGAAGCCGGCAAGATCCGGGAGTTCGCATTGGCACTCGGTTTAAAGAATCCGGTTTATTTCAGCACGGAAGCCGCAGTAAATGCGGGATATCGGGATATACCGGCACCGCCTACGTACACGACAGTCATCGATTTCTGGAATGAACGGGATTTCTATCAACTGTTCGCGACCTGGGGACTGGATCCGAATGATATTCTGCACGGTGAGCAAAGTTTCGAGTACGCACAGGACATCATCAGCGGGGATGTCATTTCAGCGACAGCCGTGCTGGTTGATCGATTCGATAAACAAGACAAGCGCTTTTACCAGATCGAAACGACATACCGCAATCAAGACAACGAAGTGGTCCGCATCGGGCGGTCAACTTTAATCGAAAGGCGGGAGCAGCATGGCACAGAAGTTGCCGGACATCCATAAACAAGCGCTCGCACCGATTGACATGGTGCGTTATTCAGGTGCTTCAGGCGATTTTAATGAAATCCATACGGTTCCGAAAGTCGCCCGCAGCAAAGGGTTGAAGGAGCCGATTGTCCATGGGATGTTGTTGATGGGATGGGCTGCAGATGCCATCGAAGAGTGGTTTCCTGAAAGGAAGCTGAAGAAATTCACCGTGCGCTTTGTCGGCATGGCGCACGCAGGTGAGGCATTTGTCATTGAAGGGATGCTGACGACGGGCAATGCTGGAGAGTTGCAGATCAAAGATGCTTCCGGCGCAGGCAAGCTCGTCGGGAGCTTTGAAATGGACTGATTATCTATTTAATTAACGGAATATTTTGCGAAATGAAAGGAGAGAATATAATTGGAGGAGTTTACATACCCAAGCTTCGATCTGACGGGGAAAAAAGCGCTCGTCACTGGAGGCAGCAAAGGCATCGGCCTGGCAATTGCAT
Organism: Planococcus plakortidis; assembly: GCF_001687605.2. NCBI lineage: Bacteria > Bacillati > Bacillota > Bacilli > Caryophanales > Caryophanaceae > Planococcus > Planococcus plakortidis. The sequence goes on along the minus strand of NZ_CP016539.2, from coordinate 2,730,646 downwards.
CCGGGCTCGCCCATGCAGGTGCGAAAGTGCTCATCACCGGGCGCGATGAAACCGTGCTTAAGGAAGTGGCGGATGAAATGAATAGCCGCGAAATGGATGTTTCCTGGAAATCGGCAGACGTGACTTCCAAACAAGCCGTCGCCGAGTTATTCGACTTCATCGACTCGGATTTCGGGGGAGTGGACATTCTCGTCAATAACGCCGGAATGAATATACGAAAGCCCTTGGTGGAAGTGGAGGAAGAAGACTGGGACAAAGTGCTCGGCACCAATCTAAAAGGCATCTTCCTGGTCGGCCAGCAAGCGGCGAAGCGGATGATCGGCCAGAAAAGCGGCTGCATCATCAATATTTCATCCATCATGGGGCAAGTCGGCAATCCGCTCCAGACGAGTTATGCGGCGAGTAAAGGCGGGATCAATCAATTGACGAAAGTATGGGCAGCGGAACTCGCGGAACATAACATCCGCGTCAACGCCTTGGCGCCCGCTTACATCAAGACGCCGATGACAGAACCGTTCCTGAAAGATCCGGAGCGGCTGGAAAAATTGGTCAGCAGGACCATGTTGAAGCGGATGGGCGAAGCGGGCGAGATGATCGGGCCGGCTTTATTCCTGGCTTCGGAAGCATCCAGCTATGTGACGGGGCAGATTCTTTATGTAGATGGCGGATGGACCGCCAATTAGGAAATGAGGGGGAAAGACGATGGCAAATGGAAAAAACAATGAGAGAGATCCAGTTTTAGAGAAACAGCAGAACAACCCGCTCGCCAAAGTAGCGAATGTGTTCGCCAAAATCGCCGAAAAATGGCTCCCGGATGCATTCGTATTCGCGGTGTTGCTGACGGCGATTGCATTCATTGCAGGGGTCTTCTTTACAGATTCAGGACCGATCGACATGATGCGCCACTGGGGAGACGGCATGTGGGGCCTTTTGACTTTTACAGCACAGATCATCACGACTTTCGTATTGAGTTATGCGCTGGCCTTGACGCCGACCGTTTCCAGGGCGCTTGAAAAGATTGCCGGCATTCCTAAAGGGCCGAATTCCGCCATTTTAATGGTGACCTTCACGGCACTTGGCGCATCTCTTATCAGCTGGGCTTTTGGCCTTGTCGTAGCGGGCATTATTGCGAAACTGGTCGCAAAGAAAGTGCACGACGTCGATTACCGTGTACTCGTAGCTGCGGGATATTCAGGATTTTTAATCTGGGAAGGCGGCTTGTCTTCTTCCCCGGCACTTTTTGTGGCGACCGCAGGGCATGTGTTTGAAGGGGATATTGGAATTGTGCCGATTTCGGAAACGCTGCTTTCTGCAGTGAATATTGCCATTGTGGTGATCCTGTTCTTCACACTTCCTTTCGTCATGCGCTTTATCCATCCGCGCAATCCGGAAGACCGCTATTTGGTGGATCCGGCGCGTTTGGAAGAGCCAGTTACAGAAGAGGCACCGCAAGATCATGAGGATTATCCGAATGACAAAATCGAGAAATCCCGCCTCATCCCATTGATCGGCGGATTCCTCGGCTTAAGCTATTTGATCAACCATTTCTACATGAATGGCTTCTCGCTCGATTTAAATACCGTCAACTTGATCTTCTTGACGGCTGCGCTTCTCATGTTCGCCAATGTCCGTGAACTGGCGGCAGGATTGTTGAAATCCGTCAGCAGTGTCGGCCAGTTCGTGCTGCAATACCCGTTCTATGCGGGAATCATGGGCATGCTCGGAGCGTCGGGGCTAGCTGTCATGATGTCGAATTTCTTCATTGATATTTCGAATGAAACGACATTGCCGCTGTTTACGTTCCTGTCTGCCGGAATTTTGAACATCTTCATCCCGTCAGGCGGCGGCCAATGGGCAGTCCAGGCACCGATCATGCTGCCGGCAGCGCTTGAAATGGGCGTCGATCCGGCGAAAATCGTCATGGCGGTAGCGTGGGGCGACAGCTGGACGAATATGATCCAGCCATTCTGGGCGATTCCGCTGCTAGCGATTGCCGGCTTGAAAATCCGCGACATCATGGGCTACACGATGATCGCTTTGATTTACGGTGGTTTGGTCATCGGAGCCTGCCTGCTGATTTTCTAGGAAAAGGGGCGTTCACATGAAAGCGATCATTGCAGAAACGACTGGCCCTCCTGAAGTGTTGAAGCTTCAGGAAGTGCCGAAACCGACAGCGAAAGACCATGAAGTGCTCATCAAAGTTAAAGCGGTCAGCGTCAATTTTGCCGATATTAAAGCACGCCTTGGCCAGTATCACGGTGTGGCTGCAAACGAGCCATTCACGCCGGGGCTGGATTGCGCGGGCATTGTAGAAGCAACCGGCAGCGCAGTCACCGGCTTATCTGCAGGTGACCGTGTGCGGGCATTCCCGGCTTCTGGGTCCTATGCGGAATATGTCGTCGCCTCTGACCAGCTTGTCTACAAGATTCCGGACAGCGTCTCCTTTGAGGAAGCGGCAGCGACTTTGACTGTCGGCATTACCGCCTATAATGTGTTGCACGAAGTCGCCCGGATACAGCCAGGTGAATCGGTTTTGATTCACGCAGCAGCCGGCGGCATCGGCACGACCGCGATCCAATTGGCGGAACTTGCCGGCATATCGGAAATCTACGGAACGGTCGGCAGTGAAGAGAAAATGAAAGTGGTGGAAGACCTTGGCGCGATTGCAGTCAATTACCGTGAGAATAACTTCGCGGAAGTGGTCGCTGAACTGACAGGCGGCAAAGGTGTGGACATTATCTTAGATACGATCGCCGGTGAAAACTTCGAGCGTAGCCTGGATATTCTGGCACCGTTCGGCCGTATTGTGTCATTTGGCCATGCCAATGAAGGCTCTGTTCCGGGCAATGTTAAAACAGACGAACTTCATTCAAGTTGCCGGGCGGTACTCGGGTACAGTACTGGCACTTACCGCAAGCAGCGTCCAGGATTTTTGAAGAATGCAGAAGCGGCCATCAGCGAACTGCTTGAACAGCGTCAATTGAACGTGTCGATCACCGGCCGCTATCCGCTTGAACAGGCAGCGCAAGCCCATGCACTTATGGAAAGCCGGAAAAGTACAGGGAAACTGGTATTGCTTCCTTAACAATAGAAGAAGACTCGTCATGGGTCTTCTTTTTCTGGTGATCCGCAAATTAAATTAAACAAAGCGTTGAATTTTAAATAGAAGGTAAAATATTTTTGCAAATCAACATACTGAGCGGTATGATGGAATGGAAAATTAAATTTTCTGACAAGTTAATTAAAAAATATGTAAGCCCTTTCAGTGGGCGCGAAAAGGAGAAATGAAGATGAAACATGTATATCTGGTAGATGGCGCGAGAACGGCGTTCGGGGCTTTTGGAGGGTCGTTTGCGAATACTGATGCGACGGAACTCGGAACAGCGACAGCAGTGGAAGCACTCAAAAGGTCGAAGGTCAAGGCAGAACATGTGGATCATGTCATTTACGGAAACGTCATCCAGTCGAATGTAAACGGGGCGTATCTTGCACGTCATATCGGATTGAATGCGGGCGTGCCCCAGGAAGTGCCTGCTCTGACATTGAACCGCCTTTGCGGGTCCGGTGCGCAGGCGGTCGTGTCCGCAGCACAGCATATCCTGCTGGGTGAAGCGGATATCGTTCTGGCGGGCGGCGCAGAGAATATGTCGATGTCGCCTTATGCGAATTTCACGCAGCGTTTCAGCAAAGCGAAGATGGGGCCGATGCAGTTTGAAGACATGCTTCTCGCGACATTGACCGATCAATACACGGGCAGCGGCATGGGCATGACGGCCGAGAAACTGGCGGAGCAATACGATATTTCCCGTGAAGCCCAGGATGAATTCGCGGTCGAATCAAACCAGCGGGCGGCTAAAGCCGCGACGGGCGGGCAGTTCGACGAAGAGATCGTCGGAGTCGAAGTGAAAACGCGCAAAGGCACAGTGGTGGTCGATAAAGACGAACATATTAAACCCGATGCCAATACGGAAGGCTTGTCGAAACTGCGCCCTTCTTTCAAGAAAGACGGCTCCGTGACAGCGGGCAATGCTTCCGGCATCAACGACGGCGCTGCGTCTCTTGTGGTGGCAGGGGAAGCTGCCGTCCAAAAGCATGGCTTATCGCCTGTGGCGCGCATCGTGTCATGGCATGTCGCCGGCGTCGACCCAACGATCATGGGCATCGGTCCGGTTCCGGCCATCCGGCGCGCGCTTGAAAAAGCGGAGCTGACAATCGATGATATCGATTTGGTTGAAGTGAATGAAGCGTTCGCTGCCCAGTATTTGGCAGTGGAAAAAGAACTTGGGCTCGATCGTTCGAAAGTGAACGTCAACGGCGGGGCAATTGCGCTTGGCCATCCGGTCGGCGCAAGCGGTGCGCGCATCTTGCTGTCGGCGGCTTACGAACTGAAACGCCGCGGCGGGAAATATGCAGTCGCGAGCCTTTGCATCGGCGGCGGACAGGGAATCGCGGTGGTGATCGAGCATGCCTAAATTGCCAGTTATCGTGGCGCCGATGTTTCTCGTCTCGACACCCAAAATGGTCATCGAGTCAGGGCGAGCCGGGGTCATCGGTTCATTCCCTCTATTGAATGCCCGTCCTGCTGAAGAATGTGCGAAATGGCTCATCGAAGTGAAAGAAGCGCTTGGCGATACTCCGTGGGCTGTCAACTTCATCAGCCACCGCGGCTCGAACAAGCGCTACGACGAAGATGTGGAATTGATCCGCGAGCACCAGCCGCCGATTGTCATCACCTCCCTCGGGTCGCCGGCGGAAGTGCTGGAAATCGTCCATGGATATGGGGGCCTCGTCTATTCCGATGTAGCAAACGTCAAGCATGCGAAAAAAGCGGCGCAAAGTGGCGTGGATGGGTTGATTCTTGTATGCGCAGGGGCTGGCGGGCATGGCGGCACACTCAATCCTTTCGCTTTCATTGGGGCGGTCAAGAAGTTCTTTGACGGCACGATCATCCTGTCGGGTTCTTTGTCCACAGGGCAGGACGTGGCGGCTGCTTTGTTGATGGGCGCGGATTATGCCTATATGGGCACGCGCTTTTTGGCGGTGGAGGAGAGCAGTGCGCCCGAAGACTACAAACAGATGGTCATTGATTCCTCCATCGAAGATATTTTATATACCGACTCGTTCAGCGGTGTCCCTGTGAATGTCCTCATCCCGAGCCTTGAAAAACAAGGCATCGACCCGAAAACCTTAAAGCCCAAAAAAGATATCGACCTATCCCATCTCGTCAACGCCAAGGCGTGGCGCGATATTTGGTCGGCCGGACATGGCGTAACGACGGTGACGAAGCGCGAGACCGTCAAAGAAGTCGTCAGCCAACTGGAGCGGGAATATGAAGAGGGAGTGAAGGCACTTGTACGAAACCATTAAAACCGAACTTTCGGACGGGATCTTGACATTGACCTTGAACCGCCCCGATAAAATGAATGCCTATACGGAACAAATGAACGAAGAATTATTGGATTTCTATCGCAAAGTGAATGATGACGATGAAGTGCGCGTCATCGTCGTGACCGGAGCAGGCCGGGCGTTTTGTGCCGGAATGGACTTGTCGGACGGCGGCTCGACTTTTGCTTCGGGGCAAAGTGCAGAAGAGTACCGGGACCTCGGCGGCCAGGTCAGCAACCAGGTCTATGAAGTGAACAAACCGATCATTGCCGCGATCAATGGCCCTGCGGTCGGCATCGGCATGACGATGACTTTGCCGATGGATATCCGAATCGTCAAGAAGGATGCGAAGATCGGCTTTGTCTTCGGACGCCGCGGCATCGGCCCGGAAGCATCATCCGGCTGGTTCTTGCCGCGCATTGTCGGCATCGGGAAAGCGCTCGAATGGACATTGACGGGCCGATATATCGCGACTTTGGAAGCGGTTGAAGCGGGGCTTATGCAATATGAATCGGAAGATCCCCTTGCGAAAGCGTATGAAATTGCACGGGATATCGTCGACAACACCGCAGCCACATCCAATAGCTTTACACGCCAATTATTATGGAAGATGCTCGGTGCGGATCATCCGCACGAATCGCATCTGGCGGAGTCGAAATTCCTCCATTGGGCAGGGAACAATGCCGATGCGGATGAAGGCATACAATCCTTTGTCGATAAACGCAAAGCGGAGTTTTCGATGAAAGCGAGCGAGCTTCCGGATTTCTTCGGCGGAAATAAATAATATGCCTTTCAGCCTCAAGGGAGCATCCACTGCTCTTCTGGGGCTTTTTTTGTGTATAAGAAAGCTGATGGAAATGTGGAGCATGTATGTTTACAAAATATACCCTATGGGGTATATTAAAATTAAGAAAACGAAAACAAACAAAAGGAGATTGATTCCATGTTATTACGATATTTCTATGACGAAAAATTGGCTCACGCATCTTATGTAGTAGGGTGCCAAAAAACAGGCGAAGCAGTCGTTGTTGATCCGATGCGCGATATCACAGCATACGAGGAATTGGCGAAAAAAGAGAAACTGAACATTGTCGGCGCTCTTGAAACGCATATCCACGCTGACTTTGTATCCGGTTCACGGGAACTGAATGACCGTTTCGGCACGAAGCTCTATATTTCGGATGAAGGCGATGCCGATTGGAAATATCAGAACCTGGATGGGATCAGCCATCAATTATTGAAAGATGGCGACCAGTTCAACATCGGCAATCTGGTATTTGAAGTGATGCATACGCCAGGGCATACCCCGGAGAGCATTTCCTTCCTATTGACGGATAAAGGCGGATCTGCCGACAAGCCGATGGGCATCTTTACAGGAGACTTCGTCTTTGTCGGCGACGTCGGACGCCCAGACCTTCTCGAAAAAGCGGCGGGCATCCAAGGAACCTCCGAATCCGGCGCGGTGGCAATGTTCGAATCGATCGAACGCTTCAAGGCGCTTCCGGATTATCTACAGGTTTGGCCAGCGCATGGTGCCGGGTCCGCTTGCGGTAAATCGCTCGGCGCAGTTCCATCGACGACAGTCGGTTACGAAAAAGCCTTTAACTGGGCGATGCAATTCGATGATGAAGCTTCGTTCAAGAAAGCGCTGCTCGAAGGACAGCCGGAACCCCCGTATTACTTCGCGGTGATGAAATCGGTCAACAAAGTCGGCCAGAAATTGATCAAAGATTTGCCGGAACCAAAAGAAATCACATCAGCCGCAGACATCGAAGCGCTTCTTGCTGAAGGCAAGCAAGTACTTGATATGCGCCCGGCAGATGCTTACAGCAAAGGTCATATCCAAGGCACGATCAACATCCCGTTCAATAATTCCTTCACGAACTGGGCAGGCTGGGTCGTCGATTATGACAAGCCGCTCTACCTCCTGCTCGACACGAACGTGCTCGATGAAGCATTGGTCGCCCTCCGTTCAGTGGGAATCGACGAAGTCTACGGTTTTGCAGAAGCGGAAAATGTCATGGCACAAGCTGAAAACTTAGCTTCCTATGAAAACGTCTCGCCATCCGAGGCAAGTGAAATGGTCGAAAAAGGCGAAGCGTATGTGCTTGATGTCCGCAACCAGACGGAATTCGATGAAGGGCATATCGACAATGCACAACATATCATGGTCGGTACCTTGAAAAATCGAATCGATGAGGTGGACACCGATAAAACAGTCATTGTACAATGCCAGGCAGGGGCTCGTTCCGCGATCGCGGCAAGCGTCCTGAAAGCGAACGGCATCGACAACCTGGTCAATATGACAGGCGGCTACAGCAAATGGCAGCAAGAAGTCGCATCCGTTAAACAATAATAGCAGCATGACCGCTTAAGCCTTGGCTTTAGCGGTTTTCCTTTGGAAAAACACACCCCCGAAAGGAAAGATTGAAACAATGAGTATTGGCATCCCGATCGCATTGCTGACTTTTGCCGGCTCTAACGGTTTCTATAAACGCTATGTCACGGCTAAAGGGGTCAAGCACGACTGTGTTGACAACCTGAAAGAAAACGCAGATATTCTCTTGCTGGATGTGAGAGCCTATAATATCTCCTATAAAGATCCCGTCGATGGCGCGTTCGAACTTCCGGTCGCTTATTTCCTCCGCAGCTACGAAGAAATACCGGACCGTCCGATCCACGTCATCGCTTCTGATGAAATGGAAAAGAATATGGCTGTCCGCTTGCTGCGCAAAAAAGGGAAGATTGTCGTCAGCTATAGCCTAACTGAAGAAGATTGCGGCGAGCGGATGCTTGCCCATTGATTATGCTCACCCCGACATCAATTGTCGGGGTGTTTTTATATATTTTGAAAAATACCAAAATATCAAATCGCGTTGACAAGCGGAAAGAGACGTTTTATAGTATGTGTAACCGGTTACACATAACCTGAGAACGGAGAAGAGCGATGACAACGATCAGAGATGTAGCGAAAAAAGCAGGCGTTTCCGTTGCGACGGTTTCACGTTTCTTGAATGGCAGCGGCTATGTCAGCGCAGACGCCGCCAAAGCGGTAACTGAAGCGGTGGAGGAATTGGAATATGAATTGAATCCGGTCGCACGCTCTTTGAACACGAAACGCTCCAGTTTGATCGGACTCATTTTGCCGGACATCACGAACCCGTTTTTCCCGGAACTTGCGCGGGCGGTGGAAGATGTCGCTTTGAGCTATGGCTATACCGTCATCCTGTGCAACTCGGACGAAGACCCGAAAAAAGAGAAGAACTATATCGAAACCTTGAAAAAGAAATACATCGCGGGTTTCATCGTGACATCGAATCAGCTCGACGCACCGCATTATGCGGATACGAAGCTGCCGATTGTGGCACTGGACCGGGCCATCAACGAGAAGATCCCCGTGGTCTCATCGAATAATAAAGAGGGAGCGGTGCTTGGGGCCAATGCGCTGCTCGAGCGCGGATGCCAAAACATCCTGTTCCTTCGGGGACCTGAGGCACTGAATCCCGCGAATGACCGCTATGACGGATTTATGGAAGCGATCGGTAAATCGGATGTCGACTACCGCATCGTCACTTGCCCGTTCCATTACGCGGACTCACAGAAGATCGTGGAACGCGAACTGAAGGACAACCCAGAAATCGACGGCATTTTCGCCTCGAGCGATGTGTCGGCAGCAGGAGCCTTGAAAGCGGCCGTTCTGCTCGGCAGAAAAGTGCCGGACGATTTGCAGATTGTCGGGTTTGATGGCATCGCCATGGGCGAGATGCTTTCTCCGGGGCTCTCAACCGTCGCACAAGATGTTTACAAAATGGGCGCAATCGCAACGCGCGTCCTGATTAAGCGGATCGAGAACAAGCCCGTGGAAGAAAGCTTCTACGAAATTCCAGTCAAGCTCGTTTTACGTGGCACAACAAGGAGTGTGGAATGATGATTACAGTAGTGGGCAGCATCAATATGGACCTTGTGGTCGGAACAGAGCGCTTTCCAAAGCAAGGTGAAACGGTGCTAGGAAATTTATATACGACCGTTCCAGGCGGAAAAGGCGCCAATCAGGCAGTCGCAGCAGCGAGGCTCGGCGACCAAGTCCATATGGTCGGTGCAGTCGGCAGCGACGCATTCGGCACACAGCTTCTTGAAGGGCTGGAAAAAGAGCAAATCGATACGCAAGGCGTCAAAAAAACGGACGGCGCCAGCGGAATCGCTAATATCCTGCTGTCAGAAGGCGACAATCGCATCATCGTCGTCTCAGGTGCCAACCACGAACTGACGAAATCGGACATCGATGCACAGAAAAAGGCAATCGAAAAAAGTTCGATGGTCATTCTGCAGTTGGAACTGCCGATTGCGGTCGTGGAATATACGCTGAAACTTGCCAAAGAACTCGGCGTGCCAGCCATTTTGAATCCAGCGCCAGCTGGTGGATTCACCGATGCAATGAAACAAGCGGACTTTTTGACGCCGAATGAAACCGAAGCACAAGAGCTGTTCGGCGAAAACTGGGAATTGGAATTGGAACGCTACCCGAACCGCATGGTCGTGACGCTTGGAAAAAACGGTGCCCGCTATTTTGACGGCGAACAGCACGTAACGGTCGAAGGTTATCCGACACAAGCAGTCGATACGACGGGTGCGGGGGATACATTCAACGGCGCGTTGGCAGTTGCCTTAGTGGAAGGCAGCGAGTTCAAGGAAGCTGTGCGCTTCGCCAACGCCGCTGCCTCCTTATCGGTGGAAAAATTCGGGGCGCAAGGCGGCATGCCGAACCGTCCGGAAGTCGTTTCCCGGATGGAGGCGGCAAAATGAAAAAACAAGGCATCATTAATCGCGACATTGCCGGCCATTTGGCAAGGTTCGGGCATACGGATTTGCTTGTCATTGCCGATTGCGGACTGCCGGTGCCGCAACATGTACCGTGCGTCGATTTATCGTACCGCATCGGGGAACCGTCATTTGAAACGGTGCTGGAGGCAGTGCTTGAGGATTTTGAGGCGGAAGCGGCTTATATTGCCCGGGAAATAAGCGGTCACAATCAAGGCTTGGAAGCCCGTATGCAAAAGCAATTGGACTGCCATTACCTTAGCCACGAGGAATTAAAGGCGATGAGCCATAACGCCAAACTGATCGTCCGCACAGGGGAAGCAAGCCCTTATGCGAATGTCATCCTTCAGTCGGGCGTCATCTTTTAATGAGGCAGGTGAACGAAATGACCGAAATGATCAACATGACCGATATTTGCAAATCGTTCAGCGGCAACGCCGTCTTGAAAAACGTCCATTTCTCTCTACAAAAAGGCGAAATCCACGCCTTGATGGGCGAGAACGGGGCCGGCAAATCGACCTTGATGAAAATCATGTCCGGCATCTATACCCGCGACTCCGGAACGGTGGAAGTGAAAGGCAAAAAAGTCGAGTTCACTTCACCGAAGCAGGCAGAAGCGGAAGGCATCGCCGTCATCCACCAGGAATTGAATATCCTGCCACACCTGTCGATTGCGGACAATCTCTTTCTTGGCCGTGAGGAAACCATCGGACGCACAGGAATCCTGAAGACAAAAGACATGGAACGCAAAACGAAAAAGATCCTGGGGGATTTAGGGCTTGATATCGACCCGTCGCTTCCCGCAAGTACATTGTCTGTCGGACAGCAGCAATTGGTGGAAATCGGAAAAGCTTTGTCAATGGATGCAGAAATGATCATTATGGATGAGCCGACAGCGGCATTGACGGACCGGGAAATCGAAACTTTATTCGTGACCATCCGCGATCTTCAAAAGCGCGGTGTTTCTTTCGTCTATATTTCACATCGCATGGAAGAAATCTTTTCACTGTGTGACCGCATCACCATCTTGCGCGACGGTGAATTCGTCGGTGAACGGAAGATCAGCGAAACTAGCTTCGAAGAAATTGTCCAGTTGATGGTCGGCCGTGAACTCGGCGACCGTTTCCCGGAACGAAGCTCGGCGATTGGCGACGTGAAGCTGTCGGTTAAAGGCTTATCACGGAAAGATTGCTTTGAAGATATTTCCTTCGACATCCATAAAGGGGAAATCGTTTCGATTGCCGGGCTCATGGGGGCCGGGCGCACAGAAGTGGCACAGTCTCTATTCGGTTATAAGAAAGCGGATTCAGGAACGGTGGAGCTCGATGGCAAGCCTGCGAAAATCGACAATCCGCAAAAAGCGAAAGAACTCGGCATCGGCTACGTGACCGAAGACCGAAAATCCGAAGGGCTGATCGTCGGTTTTACAGTCGAAGAAAACATCAGCATGGCAAACTTTGAATCCATTTCCAAAAAAGGTTTGCTGTCGAAAGACAAAGAACGCAGCCTGTACGACCGGATGGTGAAACGCCTTGGCATCCGGACATCAGGGCCAGACCAGGCTGCCAAATCGCTCAGCGGGGGCAACCAGCAAAAAGTCGTCATCGCGAAATGGCTCGGCATCGAACCGGATGTGCTCATACTCGATGAGCCGACGCGCGGCGTCGATGTCGGCGCGAAGAAAGAGATTTATTCGATCATCAACGAATTGGCCGCTCGTGGCGTCGCCATCTTGATGATCTCTTCCGAACTTCCGGAAGTGATCGGCATGGCCGACCGTGTGCTCGTCATGCACGAAGGCAAGCTGACGGCAGATCTGCCGAAGCAGGAAATGACGCAGGAAACAATAATGCATTATGCAACAGGAGGTGGGAAACTTGCAGTTGAAGAACGCTAACACAAACTTATTCCAAAAAATCGCGCCGTTCATCGGCTTGATCTTGATCATTGCCATCATTACCGCAATAAATCCGAGTTTTCTATCCATGAGCAATATCTTGAATGTCCTGCGGCAAGTATCGATCAATGCCTTGATTGCATTCGGCATGACCTTCGTCATCCTGACCGGAGGGATCGACTTGTCGGTCGGTTCGATCTTGGCGCTTACGGGTGCTGTGACTGCCGGCATGATGGCTTCAGGAATTGACCCGATCCTGGCGATGCTGTTGGGGCTGTTCCTCGGGGCAGTTCTCGGAGCCATCAACGGCGTCATCATCGCGAAAGGGAAAGTGGCGCCATTCATCGCGACGCTTGCGACGATGACCATTTACCGGGGCTTGACGCTCGTCTATACGGAAGGCCGGCCGATTTCAGGGCTTGGTGACAGCATGGCTTTCCAGATGCTCGGAAAAGGCTATTTCCTCGGCATCCCGGTTCCGGTGGTGACGATGCTCATCAGTTTCGGGATTCTTTACTTCATCTTGAAGAAAACGACGTTCGGCCGGCGCGTCTATGCAGTCGGCGGCAATGAAGAAGCTTCGGTATTGTCTGGCATCAATGCGGACCGCATCAAGATCTATGTCTACTCATTGGTCGGGGCGCTTGCCGCACTCGCCTCGCTGATCTTGACTTCGCGCTTGAATTCCGCGCAGCCGACAGCCGGGCAGATGTTTGAACTTGATGCCATCGCAGCGGTCGTGCTCGGTGGGACAAGCTTGACAGGCGGCCGCGGATGGATCGTCGGTACGTTGATCGGTGCTTTGATCATCGGTGTCTTGAACAACGGTTTGAACTTAATCGGGGTTTCCTCCTTCTTCCAGCAAGTGGTGAAGGGTGCAGTTATATTGCTTGCAGTATTGCTAGACCGTAAAAAAACAGCATAAGGAGTGGTAGAAATGAAGAAAATGCTATTGATGTTCGTCCTCTTGGCCATGATGGTCTTGGCCGCATGTTCCATGGAAGCACCAGGTTCGGATTCAGAAGAAACAACAGGCGGAGAAGAAGCGAGCGGAGATTACACAATCGGTTTCTCGATCTCGACATTGAACAACCCGTTCTTCGTGACATTGAGCGAAGGGGCGGAAGCAAAAGCTTCTGAACTTGGCGCAAGCCTATCAGTTGTCGATGCACAAGACGATGCATCGAAACAAGCAAGTGATGTAGAGGACTTGATCCAGCAAGGCGTGGATATGATCCTCATCAACCCAGTCGATTCAGAGGCAGTCGCTTCAGCAGTTGCTTCCGCCAATAACGCAGATATCCCGGTCATCACCGTGGACCGTAGCGCGGAAAGCGGCGAAGTCGTTTCCCACATCGCTTCCGATAACGTAGCGGGCGGCGAAATGGCAGCGGAACACCTATTGTCACTCGTTGGCGATGGCGCGAAAGTAGCGGAACTGGAAGGCGTTCCCGGATCTTCCGCAGCGCGTGAACGCGGGGAAGGATTCAATAACATCGCAGCGGACAGCTTGGATGTAGTAGCCAAACAAACGGCGAACTTCAACCGTGCAGAAGGCTTGTCGGTCATGGAAAACATTTTGCAGGCAAACCCTGAAGTAACGGGAGTGTTTGCGCATAACGATGAAATGGCGCTTGGCGCGCTGGAAGCAATCGAAGCTTCCGGCAAGGACGTCACAGTGGTCGGCTTTGATGCGACAGCGGATGCTGTCGCAGCAGTAGAAGAAGGCCGGCTTGCCGGAACGATTGCCCAAAAACCGGAAATGATCGGTGAAATGGCGGTCGAAACAGCTGTTCAGCATTTGGACGGCGAAGCAGTGGAAGCATCGATTCCGGTAGAATTGGAATTGATCCAGCAATAAGTAAAGAAGAAACCGCATCGGCTATATGCCGATGCGGTTTTTTGCGCTTAGGCGGAAAGAACGGGCTGCAAAACGATTTTTAAAAAAATGAAGAATTGGTTTGGATTTTTTTACTATTACTATAAAATAGTAGTAAGTCATTAGTTCTGATTATTTAGGTATCAGAAAATTCTTACTTCATATATGGTACATTTTTTGTAAACCACTTGGAGGGGGAAATAAAATGGCGAAATTGAATCGATGGAAAGCGGCGGGATTGTTCGTGCTGGCGGGGGCTCTCGCGGCTTCTCCGCTGCAGATGGGAAGTGACGGGAATATGGCAGGGGCAGACGGTGAATATGCAGCATTGACTGCGGAAGTGAATGATATTTTACAGGACAAGAGCTTGGATGGCGCGCTGGCAGGTGTCAGCATCCGGAAAGCGGATAGCGGGGAAAAAATATACGATCATTTTGGCGATATCCGCCTGAAACCGGCATCCAATATGAAGCTATTCACACTGGCGGCGGCACTTGAAACTTTAGGGGAAGATCATCGGTTTTCGACAGAGTTGCATACCGATGGGGAGCTGAAAGGCAAAGTGTTGCATGGCAATCTGTACTTGAAAGGCAAAGGCGACCCGACATTGCTCGAGGAGGATTTTGAGCGCTTTGCGAGTGAATTGAAAGCACAAGGCATACATAAAGTGAAAGGTGACCTGGTCGGCGATGATAGCTGGTTCGATGATGAACGCTTGTCTGAAGACATGACATGGAAAAATGAAGTGTATTATGTCGGGGCCCAAGTATCCGCATTGACCGCCTCCCCGAATAAAGATTACGACGCCGGCTCCATTATCGTGGAAGCGAACGCCGGAGAAGCGGCAGGGGATGAAGTGCAGGTAAGTTTGTCACCGGAAACGGATTACGTGACGGTCATTAATACCGCCAGAACGGTAGCTGCTGGTGAGCCAAAGACCTTGAGCATCACGAGAGACCACGGGACGAATGAAATCATCATCGAAGGCAATATCCCGGAACAAGGCAGCCGGACACGCGAGTGGATCGCAGTCGATGAACCATCCGGCTATGCCCTCAGCCTGTTTGAAAAAGCGCTCGGCAAGGAAGGCATCGAGCTGATCGGGAATTCCGAAACCGTCATGGGCGAGACGCCATCGGCTAGCCGCATGCTTCTGGAACATCAATCGATGACGCTAGCGGAACTATCGATCCCGTTCATGAAATTGAGCAATAACGGCCATGGTGAAGCCTTGGCGAAACAAATGGGCCGCGTGGTGAACGGTGAAGGCAGCTGGGAAGCGGGACTCAAGGTAATGGAGGCAACCGCCGGCAAGCTGGGTGTCAATGTCGACACAATCCATCTGCGTGACGCTTCCGGGATGTCCCATGTCAATTTGATTCCGGCAAATGAAATTTCCCAGTTACTCACCGGGGCGCAGGACGAGCCGTGGTTCGATACATTCCTCGAATCCTTCCCGGTAGCAGGGGCTCCTGACCGTTTTGTCGGCGGCACATTGCGAAACCGCATGAAAGGCACAGTGGCAGAAGGCAATGTCCAGGCAAAAACCGGCAGCTTGTCTTCGGTCTCTTCTTTAGCCGGTTATGCGAACACCCAGGACGGGGAAAGGCTGATTTTCGCTATCGTCCTGAACAACGACTTGGCGAATGTCACACCGGTCGAAAACGCCATTGCCGAAGCGATCGCCGGATACCAAGCCAAGTAATAAACAAAAGCTTTGAAGGAACATGGAAATCTGTTCAGGAAGAAACAGCAGCGGAAGGAATGGCCAATCCCGCAGGCTGTTTCTTTTTGATGGGAAAGATTGGATTGCCCTTTCCATCCAGAAAAAACTTCTGTATGGTGAATATATCAAGAATTCAAACAATTTAGGAGTGATGGAAATGAGACCGATCATCGGCATTACCGCGTCGAAAGAATTGGGGAAAGATGAATACACAATTGAACTCGCGGATACAGAAGCGATTGTCCGGGCAGGCGGTTTGCCGATCATGCTGCCGCATATCGAAGGGGAGGCGGAACTGGAAGAACTCGCCGAGCATATCGACGGATTATTCCTTGCGGGAGGATGGGATATCGACCCAACCTTATTCGGCGAAGAGCCGCATCCGGGCCTGGGCGTCATCATTCCCTCCCGTGACCGTTTCGAGTTGGAATTAGTGGAAAAGGTGTTGGAGAAGAACAAGCCGGTGCTGGCGATTTGCCGCGGCGCCCAGATTCTGAACATCGCAGCCGGCGGGGACATGTATCAGGATACACCGTCACAGCTTGCCGGTAATCTGCTCCAGCACCAGCAGCGCGCCCCGAAAGAGCATGGCTCGCATTTTGTCGAGGTGCAGGAAGGTTCTCTACTGCACCGGCTGACGGATTCATTGAAGCTCAAGGTCAATAGCCGCCATCACCAATCGAACCGCCATGTGCCGGATCATTATCTCGTTTCGGGGATTGCGAGCGACGGGGTCATAGAAGCGATCGAGAGCAAGGAACATGGATTCGCACTTGGGCTGCAATGGCACCCGGAAAACATGGCTCGTGCAGGCGACGCAGCCTCTTTGCGTATATTCGAGGGCTTTATTCGCGCATGCACGGAAGAAGGGGATGAGTAAGTGCAGATCATCGATACACATTGTGATGCGCTTTTGAAATTGCAGGTGGCGAAGCGCAACGAATTATTTCGCGGGAAGCCGGTTCATTACTACGATGCAGAAGAACTTGACACCAATTTCCTGCGTCTGCAGCAAGGCGGCGTGAAAGTCCAGTTTTTTGCGGTGTTTGTGCATCCCGAATTGCCGGATGATGAAAAATGGCAACATGCATTAGAACAGGTTGATTTGTTCTACAATGAAGTGCTGGGACAGCCGCTCATGAAACATATCCGACATTGGGAAGATATCGATGCACTGCGACCTGATGAAATCGGGGCAGTGCTCGCGCTTGAAGGGGCGGATGCGTTCGGAAACGATCTCGTGAAATTGCGCCATCTCTACAGGCTCGGCGTCCTGTCACTTGGGCTGACATGGAATTTCGCCAATCTTTGCGCGGACGGCGTCGGGGAACCAAGAGGCGGCGGCCTGACACTGCTCGGCAAGCAAGTGGTGCAGCTGAATAACCAACACCGTGTCTTCACGGACGTATCCCATCTGTCGCCCGCAGGATTTTGGGATGTGATGGAACTGGCTGACTATCCGATTGCCAGCCATTCCAATGCACGGGAATTATGTGATCATCCGCGGAACCTGGAGGATCGGCAAATCGAGGCAATGTTTTCGCGCAATGGCTTGATTGACATCGTGTTTTGCCCGGAGTTCATCAATCCAGGAAGCCAGCAGGCGACAATCGATGATTTACTGCGCCATATCGACCATCTTTGCACGCTCGGCGGAGAGCGCCATATCGGTTTAGGTTCAGATTTTGACGGGATTTTTGCTCATGTGGACCAGCTTGGAAATGCATCGGCTTACCCGAATTTAATCGAAGCCTTGCAAAAACGCTATTCGGAAGCGCAGGTGGAAGGGTTTGCGTTCCGCAACTTCCTGGCGCACAGGCCGGGCATTGCACAAGAAGGCAGGACAATATAAAAAAGCCATCCGCTATTGAGTTAGCGGATGGCTTTTGGCGTTAATACTTATTCATGGATGACTCTGTGTCGCCGGATTCGGCCATTTGCAGTTTACTGTCTTCCGAATCGCTCTTGGCATGTTTCCGGCGGTGCAGGATCGCATTGATTTCAGCCCCGACCACCAGGATCAAGCCTGTCAGGAAGAACCAAAGCATCAAGACGATCAATCCGCCTAGGCTCCCGTAAGTGGCTGAATAGCTTCCGAAATTCGCTACGTAGAAAGAGAAACCAAGGGATACCAACTGCCACAGGATCGTGGCAATGACTGCCCCGATAATAACTTCCTTGAACGGGAAATGCTTATTCGGCGCGAATTTGTAGAGCATTGCCAGTACCAGGCTCATGACGACAATTGAAATGACCCAACGGAGCACTTGGAAAATGATCTCTGTCTGCTGCGGCAGATTCAGGAACTGATTGATCATATCGATGATCGTGCCACCGAAAATCGGAAGCACAAGTGCAACGATAACAGCAATCAGCATGAACAGCGTCAAGACGATTGCCAATCCTTTCTTCACGAAGAACGAACGGGTTTCTTCCACGTCATACGCTTGGTTCGTCGCTTCCATGAATGCAGTCATCGCATTCGAGGCGGACCAAAGCGTACCGAGGATACCGAAAGTCAATAGGCCGCCGGACGGGGTCGTCACGACACTGATGATGGTATCTTCAAAGGTATTAGCGACTTCACCGGGCAGGATGGTGCCGATAAAATCGACAGCCCGCTGCGGGTCGATCTGTAAATAGGGCAGGATCGCCAGCAGCAAAATCAATAACGGGACAATTGCCAGTAGATAATAATAAGCTTGGGCTGCCGCAAGTGTCGTCGCATGGTCTTTTTTGAATTCTTGGCCAAGTTCTTTGGCATAGGACGTCACTTTGCTCATGACTTTATACCTCCAGTTGTTTTGTAAAGTTATTAGGTATATGCCCGTTGTAGCCAAGAAATAACCATGAAAAAGGAAATTATTCGTTTTTTACTCGATTGCGTGGAAGTTCAATCGATCATCCGAATGCCAAGGAGATCGGTAAAAGCGATGCGCACAGTGCCAACGCCGGATGAAATCTCTATCGTTTGATTGGCCAAGTCGACCGATGTGATGGTGCCCGATACGGCTGCCTGTCCGCCATCCCAATAGCGCATTTCCGCCATGCACTGCCGCTGTTGCGCAATGCCGATTTCCTCCTGCAATAAACTGAGTTCTTCTTCATCGAGATGTGGTTTGTGCTTAGTCGGTTCATCTGCCCGCCATTCCCGCAGCATCCGGACGTGTTCGGGCAGCATCAATGCCCCCCATTTCAATTGCCCCCTGTCGAATACGTCCCCTTTTACCGTCAAATGCTGATTCTTTTTCATCTTCATCTCTCCTTTCTGAAAAAATAAGAACATTTGTTCTTATCGTAAAGAAATAATGGAGAATGGTCAATTACTTCTTTTCAAAAAAACAGGGCCGTCTATAGGCAGCCCTGTTTACACAGTGATTTCCGGTTCTTCAAGTTTCTCGAAAGCGATTTTGAGGATGTGGTGGTTCTCCATATCGATGATTTCCCAGTGGTAGCCGCCTTTTTCGAACGAATCCCCGGCTTCGGCCTCGATGAGCTGATGCTGCATCCAGCCGGCAATGGTATCGATTTCATCGCTGTCTTCGAATTTCAGGCTGAACCGCTCTTCCAGGTCTTTCAGGAGGACGCGGCCATTGACCACATAACGGGTATCGCTTTCTTTCACGATTTCAGCTTCCTCTTCTTCATCAAACTCATCCCGTATTTCCCCGACAATCTCCTCGAGAATATCTTCCATCGTGATCAGCCCCGATGTGCCGCCGTATTCGTCGATGACGAGGGCGATATGGGTCCGGTCTTTCTGCATTTTCACGAGCGCCATCTGAAGCGGCGTCGTCTCGTGGAAATAAGGCAGGTCATGGATGAGTTCGGTCATTTGGACATCGTTATTGATCGCATAATGGGTCAATACTTCCTTGGCATTGATGAAGCCGATCAGGTCATCTTTATCGCCATCCCGTGCTATCGGGTAACGCGTAAAGCGGTGCTCCCGCAGTTCTGCCAGCAATTCATCAGTGGACAAATCATCCGGGAAAGCGACCATTTGCGTGCGCGGGATCATGACATCCTTGGCGCTGCGTTCATCGAATGCAAAGATGTTCTGCATATAGGATAGCTCCGTCTGGTTGATTTCGCCGCTCTGGAAACTCTGCGCCATGATGATCTTCAGTTCTTCCTCTGAATGGGCTTGCTGTTCGCCGGCGGGTTCAACGCCGAACATGCGAAGCAGCAAACGGGCAGAGCCGTTCAAGACGAAAATGAACGGATACATGATTTTCCCGAAGATATAAAGCGCAGGGGCCAGTGACAAAGTCATCCGTTCCGCAAATTGAAGTGCCAGCGATTTTGGCGCCAGTTCCCCGATGACGACGTGCAAGAAGGTCACGAGCGCAAAAGCGAAGGCGAACGAGACGATGGTGGAAACCGCGGAAGGAACGCCAAGCCAGTCGAATAGCGGATGCAGCAGCCGTTCGACAGTCGGCTCCCCGAGCCAGCCAAGGCCAAGGGCGGTCACGGTGATGCCGAGCTGGCAGGCGGACAAATAATAATCCAGGTCGCTGACGACTTTCTTGACCGTGATGGCTTTTGTATTGCCTTCTTCGATCAATTGTTCAATGCGTGACATGCGGACTTTGACCACGGCGAATTCCGTGCCGACGAAAAATGCGGTCAAGGCGATGAGTAAGACGAGTAAAGCTAAATTCAATAAAGGTATGGGGTCCAATAAATTCCCTTAAATAAGGGATTCACCTCCGAGCTAGTTTCTTCTAATCTATCACAAATTGCCCGATGCTGCTGAGGAATTGCATCAATGCGCTTCAAGAACGCGCTTGGTGATTTTCCGGATATCGATCGCGGTATCTTCCGTCATGATGTCGTCGAGGATGACATCGCGGAAATAAGCGACACTGGCCGCAAGCGGAAGGTCCAGGATCTTGCTGAGTGCGATCCGGTACATTTTCAAGAATTCCTTGTCGGTGTTGCCGCGCTTCAGTTCCGCAAACGCTTCATAGAATTGGTCGAGCTTATCGGCGAACTCCAATAGGCGGCCTTCGAGCGACTCGTCCTTGCCTTCTTTCATGCGGTTGAAGAAGACTTCCTGGAATTCTTCCGGGATTTCTTTCAGAATGAATTTTTCCATCATCCCTTCCTCGACTTTCGCAAGGATTTCCTTGAGTTCAGGGGATGCGTATTTTACCGGGGTTTTGATATCCCCGATAAATACTTCGGCAAAGTCGTGGTTGATGGTCCGCTCATACAGCGATTTCCAATCGACGGGACGCCCTTCGCGTTCTTCGATGGTAGCGAAGAACATCGCATACTGGCTGACTTTCCAGGAATGCGCAGCGACGTTATGCTCTTCGAACTTGAAACGGCCCGGTGCCCGGATGATCCGCTCCAAATCATTCAATGAAGTAAAAAAACGGTGAATTCCCATAAAAAACGACTCCTTTAAACTGATTTCTTTGTCTTCAGCATAACCGAAAAACGTTATAATATGAATTATAGAGTGATTCAACCGGAAAAGGAGCGCAACAGCTATGACAGGAAAAACACACATCACGGGCGGCATCGCAGCAAGCCTGGCATTTGCGCAAGTTTCCCATTACGAACCGGCCGTCCTGTTGGTGGGCGGGGTTATCGGGGCATTGCTCCCGGATATTTGCCACGGGTCGAGCACCATCGGCAGGAAATTGCCATTCTTATCGAAAATCATCAACGGCCTGTTCGGCCATCGGACTTTCACGCACAGCCTATTGTTTCTATTATTGGCGGTCTTGCTGTTCGAGACGGTTGGGCTGCACGAAGCACTGGCGGCGGGGGCCATCGTCGGCATGGCCAGCCATCTTGTGCTCGATATGGCCACCAAGCGGGGAGTGAAACTATTGTTTCCGCTGCGCATCACGGTGCGCTTGCCGCTTACGACCTCGACCGGCAGTTTTGTGGAGCATCTGGTGTTTGCGGCCTTGTCGGTCCTATCGGTGTATTACGGATACGACCTGTTCAACTTCACGTAATAAGTTTTAAGCAGGATTCTTCGGGAATAGGAGGGGAAAGCAGTCCAAGAGGAGGAAGCAGAATGCCTAGAGATGAATTTTCCAGAGATGCCAACCCGTCGAGGAATACGGACCGAAGAAAACGGGAAGAGTTTGAAGGGATCGGCCGTGAGTCCGAGGAAGATGGACAGAAGATGAGAAAAGAAGGCGCCCACAGCAACACAGGTGTCGGTGACGAGCGGAATCCGGTCGGTGAATCGGAAAGGGGATAAGTTTGATGGAGGAAGCTGCCAAGATGGACTGGCAGCTTCTTTTTGATGGCCTTTTAAGCTTTCCGGCCACCGGTTGCCGGCAAAGAATATGGAGAAATATGGCGAGTTGAAGGGAGGAAAAGTATGCCGGTCTTTTCAATCCGATAACTTCCGGTCTT
This sequence comes from Planococcus plakortidis, assembly GCF_001687605.2. NCBI lineage: Bacteria > Bacillati > Bacillota > Bacilli > Caryophanales > Caryophanaceae > Planococcus > Planococcus plakortidis. Next base: position 2,708,554 of record NZ_CP016539.2, on the reverse strand, counting down.
GTCCCTGCAAATGAAAACGGCTACACTAAAACAGGTGGAATAATTAAACAATTTCAACTTTTTAAAAATGGGGGGATAAAATGATTGCAACAACATGGAATTGGATGTGGGAAAAGCATCACCAGGCAAAAGACATGCTGCGCTTTTTCGCCAAGCCTGGCCCAGGCACACAGCCTGATGACCGTGACCGGGCGGAAGATGCGGGTACATACGATGAACGTTTCAAAAAGAAAAGCTATAACACGCCGCAGCTGATCGGGCTCTTTCTAGGCCCCTTGCTGTTCATCCTGACGATGCTATTCTTCAATCCGGAAGGCTTGACGCCGGAAGCGAAGGCGATCCTGGCCAGTACTATCTGGATCGCTACCTGGTGGATCACGGAAGCGATTCCGATCCCGGCAACTTCATTATTGCCGATCGTCTTATTTCCGTTAACCGGAGGGCTCGACGTAGGTGCGACTACTTCCGCTTACGGCAACGACACGATTTTCCTGTTCATGGGCGGTTTCATGATCGCCTTGACGATGGAAAAATGGAATTTACATAAACGCATCGCCTTGACGATCATTTCATTGATCGGCACCAATACCGAGCGCATCATTCTCGGCTTCATGGTGGCGACGGGTTTCTTGTCGATGTGGATATCCAATACGGCAACGGCCATGATGATGGTGCCGATCGGGCTTGCGATCATCTATCAGGTCTCTGAAGCGTTGAAGCATGACGATTCGATCGACACTTCCCAAGAAAACTTCGGGTTCGGCAAAGCGCTCATGCTCGGCATCGCTTATTCCGCTTCACTCGGTGGCATCGCAACATTGATCGGGACACCGCCGAATACCCTGCTCGCCGGTGCGGTCAATGAAATCTACGGCATCGAAATCACGTTTGCGGAATGGATGCTGTTCGGCGTGCCGCTTGCCTGGATCTTCATTCTGGTGGCTTGGTTCTATTTGGTCAAAATCGCATTTCCTTTGAAACTCAAGCAATTGCCAGGCGGCAGCGCCGTCATCAAGGAGCAAAAGACGGAACTCGGCAACGCTTCCTACGAAGAAAAAATCGTCTTTGCGATTTTCCTGCTGGCAGCTTTGGCTTGGATTACCCGCTCGTTCCTATTGGTGGAATTCCTGCCGGGCTTGAACGATGCCATGGTCGGGTTGATCGCCGCCTTGATCTTGTTCGCGATTCCGTCAAAAAACCGCAGAGGCGATCATTTGCTGGACTGGGCGACTGCCGTTAAATTGCCTTGGGGCATCTTGTTGCTCTTCGGGGGCGGTTTGGCGATTGCCGCAGGCTTCACGCAATCAGGCCTTTCCGAATGGGTAGGGGGCCAGTTGATCGGCCTGCAAGGCATCAATGTGTTGATCATCGTGCTCGTCGTTGCGGCATTCGTGCTGTTCCTGACAGAAATCACGTCCAATACGGCAACCGCTTCGATGATGTTCCCGATCATGGCATCATTGGCAGTCGCGCTAGGCATTCATCCGTACGCACTCATGGTCACGGCTGCTGTCACGGCATCCTGTGCTTTCATGCTGCCTGTAGCGACACCGCCAAACGCCGTTGTCTTCGGCTCGGGTTATTTGAAGATCATCGATATGGCGCGTGCCGGATTTATCCTGAACGTCTTTGGGATCGTTTTTGTCGGCCTCGCTGTCTATTACTTCCTGCCGATCGTTTGGGACATTGATTTACTGAGCACGCCTCAAAGGTTCCTGGAATAAAACAAAAGAGCCGCCTCATGCAAACGAGGCGGCTCTTTTTCTGTACCAGCTGACGGTTAAAACGTAAAGCGCCGGCATCAAAGCGCAAAGAAGGATCAGCACATCCCAGCCGAAGCGGGTCCAAACGGGGCTGAGCAGTGAGCTGCCTGCAGCGACGCCGATATAATACGATACGAGATATAAACTTGAGGCGCTGCCTTTATGATGGGTCGCCTGCTGGCCGACAGAAGCGGCGGTCAGCGAATGGGCCGTGAAAAAGCCGAGGCACGTCACGCATAAGCCGACAGCGACCATCCACAGTTCAGGCCCGAGCGTCATCAATACGCCGGCCGAGAAAATGAACACGCCGATGACGCGCACCCGCCTCAAGCCGAATGCCTCGGCAGCGCGCCCAGCCAAAGGCGAGCCGATGACACCGATGCCGTAAGCGAAGAACAGATAGGAAATGGCCTGCAGCGACATGGAAAAGGGCGGGGCTTCCAAGTGAAACGGCAAATAGGTCCATACGCCGGTAAAAGCGATCTGGAGAATCGCCCCGAGGCCGAACACGACGAGCAATGCCGGGTTTTTCAAATGGAACAGGAAGCCTTCGATGTCTTTTGAGAAGCTTAATTGGCTCGGTTCGAAATGATGCGAATGCGGTAACAGCAAGAAGACGGCGATGAATAAAGTGATTCCGGTCGCGCCGAATGCGAGAAACGTAAACTGCCATGAAAACGCATCGGTCAGGAATCCGGTCAGGACGCGCCCGATCATGCCGCCGAGCGCATTGCTCGATATGTATAGGGCGGTGGCGTAAGCGATATTCTTCCGGTCGATTTCTTCGCTGATGTAGGCGAGAGCCGCAGCAGGAACCCCGGCGAGCGCGAATCCCTGGATCAGGCGCAATGCAAGGAATACAGTGAACGATTCGACAAACGGCAGGATGAAGAACGGTATGGCGGACCCGATCAGTGACCAGATGATATAGGAGCGGCGCCCGCTGCGGTCGGAGAAGAACCCGAGAATGATCAATCCGGCGATCAGCCCGATGATGGTCAAGGAAAGGGATAGGCTGGAAGTCGAGACCGACACCCCGAAATCCGAGACAAATACCGGCAGCAAAGGCTGAACGGCATACATATTGGCGAAAATAAACAACGAAGCCAACAGCAGGCTCGCTATGATTTTCCAAAATTCGCGGTCATGTACCGTGTATTTGCGCTGTTCCATGGGAGACAATCACTTCCGTTTCGTCAAAGCTTCTGCTTATCATTCTACCACTCATTGGCAAATTATTGTAAGCGCCAAAAGGGTGTGAAAAAACCCGCATGAAAAGGCGGGCTGGGGGTTAAAGTTTATTGAAATAGGCGAGGATTTGTTTGCGGCTAGGTTCTTGCAGGCGATAGCGCAATTCCTTGTTTTGGGTATTCACGAGATGATAGGCCGGGTTTTCGACAACTGTAAATTTCCAATGCGGCTTCACGTTCTTTTTCTTCAATTGCAGTTCAGGAGGCATCATCTTGTCAGTGAAACTATCCAGTTTCGCCATCAGGAATGTATCCATATAGCGGACGATGACAAATCCCTGGTGTTTATCGGGGTCGTATTTCGAGAGATTGTATTCACTTACATCAAAGCCTTTCTCGTAACGTTGCACAGACGGGGAAAGGATGAAAAAGTCTTCATTGTAAAAAACGTTCGAGTTGCCGAATTGCTTGAGGCCCAAATCCTCAACCAACAGATCCTTATTGACCAAATTCATTTCGCGCGCAGTAGCCATGCAATTCCTCCTCATTTCCTTATAGTCTCTCCATTATAACATTCTTTTGGGCTGCTCGCTGAAAGGGCGCCCTTGAAGGGTATGACAGCAGAATGCTGGAGGAGTTTGAAAAATCTGTTATATTTGAAATAAGTCAATCCACTTGGGAAAAGGGGAGATTTCAATGTGCGGAAGATTTGCGTTATACGCAGATTATGAAGCCTTGCTCGAGCGTTTTCATATCGAAGAAGCTTCGCTTGACAAGGCTGACTACGAAGAAAATTACAATGTTGCGCCTTCGAGCCAGATTGTGGCGGTCATCAATGACGGCGAGCGCAACCGCCTAGGGACTTTGCGCTGGGGGCTCATCCCCTCCTGGGCGAAGGATGAGAAGATCGGTTATAAGATGATCAATGCCCGTGCGGAAACGGCTGCAGAAAAACCGAGTTTCCGTCATGCCTTCAAGAAAAAGCGCTGCCTGATCCCGGCGAACGCATTTTATGAATGGAAAAAGGGCGCGGATGGCAAAACGCCGATGTTGATCCATTTGGAGGGCGATGGCCTGTTCGCGTTTGCCGGGCTATGGGAGTCCTGGAAGTCTCCGGAAGGGGAGTTGGTCCATAGCTGTACGATCTTGACGACACAGCCGAATGCATTGATGGCGGATATCCATGACCGCATGCCGGTGATTTTGAGCGAGGAAGCGGAGAAGGTTTGGCTGGATCCGGACGTCCAGGACCCGGACATCTTGCAGAAACTCATCAAACCTTACGAAGCGGCAGGGTTGGAAGCGTATGAAGTATCCAGCTCAGTCAATTCGCCGCGCAACAAAGGACGGGAATTGATTCGGAAAATCGGGTGATCACACTTTCATGTAAAGGGGAGGGTCATGGTGAAAAGCGGATTGATTTTGGAAGGCGGAGGCATGCGGGGCGTCTATACAGCGGGTGTGCTACAGAAATTCATGGAAGAGAACCTGTTTACGGATTATGTGATCGGCGTATCAGCCGGCGCATGCAATGCTGTCTCGTATCTTTCCCGGCAAAGCGGCAGGAACCGGACAGTGATGATCGATTACGTAACGCATCCGGATTATATTTCAATGAAGAACTTGCTGAAGAAAAGGGAACTGTTCGGCATGAACCTCATCTTCGATGATATCCCAAACCGTCTCGTGCCGTTTGATTATGACGGGTTCGGGTCGGCTGCAGAAGAGTTTGTCGTCGGCACGACGGATTGTATGACAGGGGAAGCGATTTATTACCGTAAGCCGCTTGCGCCGGACGAATTGCTTAAAGTCGTGCGCGCCTCGAGTTCATTGCCGTTCATGTCGCACCCGGTGGAGTTCGGCGGGCGCCTGCTTATGGACGGCAGCCTGGCCGATCCGCTGCCGATCGGGCAAGCTTTATCGGATGGCGTGTCCAAACCGATCGTCGTGATGACGCGTGAAAAAAATTACCGCAAGCGCCAGACCCCCCTTATGCGCCTAGCCCCGGCATTCGCCCGGCAATATCCCGGGCTTGCAAAGGCGCTTGAAGATCGGCAGCGCATCTACAACGAATCGCTGGAGCGGATAGAGGCGCTCGAAGCGCACAACGATGCCATCATTGTCCGCCCCCGCAATTTACACAGGCTGCGCGGCATCGAGCGGGACCAGGAGCGCCTTGCCGCTTTATATGTCCAAGGCTACCGGGATGCAGAACTGGTCGTTCCTCGCGCAAAGAAATTCATCATGCACCAAATGCAGTGAGCTTGGAAAGGAGTTCGTGATGATTACCGAAATAGACCAAACAGACGAAAAAACCGCCCGGGACATCCAATCGATCCAGCGGCCGGCTTACCGGATTGAAGCCGAACTGATGGGGTTCCATGACATCCCCCATATATCCGAGACTATCGAAGAAATCCAGCAAAGCCAAGAGACCTTCCTCGGCTATCGAGACGATTATTTGAAAGGCTTCATTTCTTTCAAGGAAGAAGGGGGCATTGCCGAAATTTACCGGCTCGTGGTGGACCCTCTCCAGTTTCGGCAAGGGATCGCCCGGAGCCTGGTGGACCATTTCCTCCAGCAAACGCATGCAGCGGAGGTCATCGTCAGTACAGGCACGGCGAACGTGCCGGCCCGGAAATTATATGAATCGTTCGGCTTCAAGGAAGAAGAAACCTTTGAAGTGGCGCCAGGCGTTACATGCACGCAATTTCGCCTTGTCCATTGATCGATTGTCGCCTCAGCCTGCTTCAAGGCTGAGGCATTTTATTATGCTTTCGGGCTGACAGGCACATTTATTTATTTTTAATTCGAGATAATATAAAATGGAGGAAGTGGATATGTCCCTGTCCGCACAGAAAGGAGTGCGATTCAGATGATTCAAATCTTGCCGCGCATTAACGAATTGGCGCAAAAAGAGCGCAGCTCCGGATTGAGCTATGCGGAGATCCGGGAACAGCAAGTGCTCCGCCGTGAATATCTCCAGGAAATCCGTGGACAAGTCGAGACGACGGTAACGAATATGACGGTCATTGACCCGCTTGGTGCAGATGTTACGCCAAACAAAGTCAAAGACTCGAGATAAACGAATAAATCGAGACGATTTCAGAGAGGAAGAAAATAGATGAATGATTATTTAGTGAAAGCATTGGCTTATGATGGCCAAATCCGGGCCTTCGCCGCGCGCACGACAGAAACCGTGAATGAGGCGCAGCGCCGCCATTACACGTGGCCGACTGCCTCTGCTGCACTGGGCCGTTCTATGACAGCGAGTGTCATGCTCGGCGCGATGCTGAAAGGCGAGGAGAAATTGACGATCAAAATCAATGGAGGCGGCCCGCTTGGCACGATTCTCGTTGATGCCAACGCTAAAGGCGAAGTGCGTGGCTATGTTTCCAACCCCCAAACGCATTTTGACTTGAACGAACAAGGCAAACTCGATGTCCGCCGGGCAGTTGGGACAGAAGGGACACTGACTGTCTCCAAAGATATCGGTTTGCAGCATCCGTATGTCGGCCAAGTGCCGATCGTCTCCGGGGAGCTTGGCGATGATTTTACCCATTACATCGTGACTTCTGAACAGACGCCTTCTTCTGTTGGCGTCGGCGTTATCGTCAATCCCGACAATACCATCTTGGCTTCAGGTGGCTTCATCATCCAATTGATGCCGGGCACTGATGAAACCGTAATCAGCCAGCTTGAACAGCGCCTGGCCGAAATCCCGACCATTTCCAATATGGTGCGTGCCGGCTTGACGCCTGAGGATATTCTCGATGAAGTATTGGGCAAAGAAAATGTCAAAGCGCTTGATACGATGCCGGTGAATTTCCAATGCCAATGCTCGCGTGAGCGCATCCACAACGCCATCCGGGGGCTTGGGTCCGAGGAAATCGAAGACATGATCGTGACAGATGGACAGGCGGAAGCACAATGCCATTTCTGTAACGAAACCTATCTGTTCACGAAAGACCAATTGCAGGACATGTTGTCCTGAATGAATTTTGAAGCCTGCGGGATATTCCGCAGGCTTTTTGATTTGGAAGCTCCTACTGGATATGATATGATATCGTTATCTCGAATTAAAGATATTTTAAATGGGAGGTTATTACATGATGAAACACATCTATAACCCGCCTGCGGACGCAGGCAAGCCGACATTTCTGTTGCTGCACGGGACCGGCGGAACAGAAACGGACTTATTGCCAGCAGCAGGGCATATCGATCCGGAAGCGGGCGTGCTGAGCGTTCGCGGAAATGTGTCGGAAAACGGCATGCCGCGGTTTTTCAAACGCTTGTCTGAAGGCGTCTTCGATATGGAAGACTTGCGTGAACGGACAGAAGAATTGCATGCATTTATCGGCCAGGCCGCTGATGAATACGGTTTTGACCGCAATAATGTCATCGCGCTTGGCTATTCGAACGGCGCAAATATTGCCGCGAACTTGTTGTTCACGTACGAAGATTCATTGAAAGCGGCAATCTTGCACCATCCGATGGTACCGGACCGCCATAAGGAATTGCCGAACCTGGATGGCACCCGTGTCTTCATCGCCGCAGGAACAAACGATCCGATCTGCCCGAAAGAAGAATCGGAGGATCTAGAAAGGCTGTTAAGCGGGGCTGGGGCAAAAGTCGACTTGCATTGGGAAAACAAAGGGCATCAGCTGACGATGGATGAATTGGTCGCAGCCAAAGCTTGGTATGAAAAAGGATGAATAGAACTCCTCCAATTCTGGAGGAGTTTTTTTCTTTCGCCCGATTCCGTTCCGCATGCTTTGACAAGCAGGATGTGCTTCGGTCATGATTAATGAAAACCAACTGGAGGAGGGATGGCGGTGCAAAACAATCCGCGCATCACCGAGCAGCTTGAAGCTTGGGTGAAAGAAAACAAAGGGCATGCCGTTCTCGGCACCACAGCCCAGTACATACCAGCCTTGGGGAAAGTCGACCCTGGCAAACTCGGGATCTGCATGGTCGATGAAGACGGCCATTATTATTGTGCAGGCGACACGGACACCGAGTTCACTTTGCAGAGCATTTCCAAAGCGCTGACATTCGTGGCGCTCAGTTGCCATTACGGCTTGGAGTTCGTATTGGAGCGGGTGGACGTCGAGCCGACAGGGGAAGCCTTCAACTCCATCGTGCCGTTCGAGATTCACCGGCCGAACAAACCATTCAACCCATTCATCAACGCGGGAGCCATTACAATTTCCTCCTTGTTGCCGGGACAGAATGCCCAAAAGAAGTTCGAGTACTTAAAGGGCTTTCTCGAAGAGCTGCTCGGCCACCCGATCGAAATCGATAAGGAAGTCTACGATTCGGAATGGGCGACTTCACACCGCAACCGCGCGCTCGCTTATTACTTGAAAGAGGCGAACTTCCTGGAACTCGAAGTGGAAGAAGCACTCGACATTTATATTAGCCAATGCGCGATCAAAGTATCGGTAAAGGACTTGGCGCTTCTCGGGTTGATCCTCGCCTATGATGGCTACAACCCGATCACCAAAGTGAAGCACTTTTCCGAAGAAATCGCCCAAGTGACGAAAGTGTTGATGGTCACTTGCGGCATGTATAATTCGTCAGGGAATTTCGCGGCGCATGTCGGCATTCCGGCGAAAAGCGGCGTGTCAGGCGGCATCATGGCTGCCGTTCCGCCGAAGCTCCATTCCCAAACCTATGAATTCCGGGCGGGAGCGGGCATCGGCGTCTACGGGCCGGCGATTGACGTGCAAGGAAACAGCGCTGCCGGAACGATGATGCTGCGGCAAATTTCAAAAGAATGGGATTTAAGCATTTTCTAAATCCCGGTTGTGTCTAGCCTAAGGTCTTGCAATGAACCCCACACATTGCAAGGCCTTTTTTCGCGTTTTAAATGATTTTTCCATTAATTTGTTTCTAAGCCGAGTGAGGGGGTAGAGAAGGGGTAATGTAAGAAATTAGAAAGAGGAGTGAGACGATGTCGAAAGATCATAACAAAGTCGATGAAAACAGCAAGAACGAACAATTGGAGCAGTACCGTTCAGACGATAGCGGCAAGGATTTGACGACGAATCAAGGATTGAAATTATCGGAAGATGAATTTTCTTTAAAAGCGGGTGAGCGTGGGCCGACTTTGATGGAGGACTTTCATTTCCGGGAAAAAATGACCCATTTCGACCACGAGCGCATTCCAGAGCGCGTAGTCCATGCGCGCGGATTTGCGGCACACGGCGAATTCGAAGCTTATGAGTCGCTTGAGCATTTGACGAAAGCGAAGTTCTTGTCGGAAAAAGGCAAGAAAACGCCGGTCTTTGTCCGTTTTTCTACAGTAGCCGGCTCGCGGGGCTCAGGGGAGTTAGCGCGGGACGCACGCGGGTTTTCAACGAAATTCTATACCGAGGAAGGTAATTACGATTTAGTCGGTAATAATATCCCGGTATTCTTCATTCAGGACGCCATCAAGTTTCCGGATTTGGTGCACGCGATCAAACCGGAGCCGCACAACGAAATTCCACAAGCGGCTACAGCGCACGATACATTCTGGGATTTCGTGGCGAACAATCAGGAATCGGCCCATATGGTCATGTGGACAATGTCCGACCGCGCCATTCCGAGAAGCTTCCGGACGATGGACGGGTTCGGGGTCCATGCATTCCGCTTCGTCAATGCGGAAGGAAAATCCCATTTCGTGAAATTCACTTGGAAATCGACGCTTGGGGTTCACTCAGTCGTATGGGATGAGGCTCAAAAAATAAACGGGAAGAATCCGGACTTCCACCGCGCAGATTTGCACGAAGCCATTGAAAACGGTGATTATCCGGAATACGAACTGGGCGTCCAGATCGTTCCGGAAGAAGACGAGCACAAATTCGATTTTGATTTGCTTGATGCGACAAAGATGTGGCCACAAGAAGAGATCCCGATTCACATCGTCGGCAAGATGACCTTGAACCGCAATGTGGACAACGTATTTGCGGAGACCGAGCAAGTGGCATTCCATCCAGGCCATGTAGTACCTGGAATCGATTTCTCGAATGATCCACTTCTCCAAGGCCGTTTATTCTCTTATACGGATACGCAATTGATCCGCCTGGGTGGGCCTAATTTTCATGAGCTGCCGATCAACCGCGCCGTTTGCCCGTTCCACAACAATCAACGCGATGGCTATGGCCGCCAGACGATCAATAAAGGAAAAGTATCTTATCAAAAGAGTTCCTTCACCAACCACACGCCGGCACCGGTCAGCGAAGCGGACGGTGGATACGTCCATTACCAGGAGAAAGTGGAAGGCCGTAAAGTGCGCAAGCGCAGCGACAGCTTTAAAGACCATTTCTCACAAGCTACGATGTTCTGGAACAGCATGAGCGAGCCGGAACAACAACATATTATCGAAGCATTCAGCTTTGAGCTGGGCAAATGCGACAGCATCGACATCCGCCAGCAAGTCGTGGATATGTATGCAAACGTCAACCTTAAGCTGGCGCAGGAAATTGCCGGCAACATCGGGGTTAAAGCTCCACAGACCGGTACGACCGATACCAGTAAAAAATCACCGGCATTGAGCCAGGAAAATACGGTGAAATCCGCGAAGACGCGTAAAGTCGGCGTTATCGTGGCACCTGACTTCAACGGCAAGGAAGTCATGGAAGTATTGGAGCAGCTTGAATCCAAAGGCCTTCAATATGAAATCATCAGCGAGAAGCAAGGGAAGCTGGATGCAGGAAACGGCAAACAACTGAAAATCGACCATACCTTCACGACAGCGGACCCGGTATTGTTCGACGCCATCTATGCAGTAGGCGGCCCCGATGTCAGCAAGAAGTTCGCCCGGAACACCGCTTATTATGTAACGGAAGCGTTCGGGCACTTCAAGCCGATCGGTGCAACACATGAAGGCAAGAAATGGCTGGATGCCAATGGCTACACCGGCGAACCGGGAGTCGTCACGGATGATTCCATGAAAGGATTCGCAGATAGCTTTATCGAGGCAATCACAGCGCACCGCCACTGGACTCGGGAAGTTTGATAAAATATGGTGGAAAAGTAGTATTTTGGCACATTTCGAACCGGATATGTTTAATAACATAACTGAGGGGTATTTTCAAGACTAGAAAGCAAAAAAACTTCTCAAAAAAATGGAGGAATTTGAAATGGCTAACAATAAATTCATGGGAACATTCGACACAGAAACAGAAGTACTGAAAAAAATCGAAGACATGAAAGCGCAAGGCTCACGTGAAGAAGACATGTACGTGATGGCCCGCAACGAAGACCAGATTTCAATGGTGCGCGGAAGAACAGACGTGGATTATAAATCATCCGAAGGCAATTGGATGGATAAATTCATGGGCTTCCTATCAGGCAATGAACCGACGCGTGAAGCCTTCTCCAATATGGGTGTAGACGAAGCGGAAGCAGACCGCTACTATAACGAAGTGCAAAACGGCAAGATCCTCTTGTTCGTCGACCGCGAGTTCGGCGCGAACTATGAAGGGGCAGCGCCTTACGATAACACAAGCTACGGCAATGTCGACAGCACGACAAGTACTACGAAAGTCGACAACTCGGCAGTGGCACGTGATGGCTTGACTGTAGATACAAATGAAAGCAATGACATGGCGTACAACACAGAGCGCGACGCACTCGGCTCCGAAACGGCCGGCGTCGACAAAGAGCGCGGTACAGGATTTGGCCTGGGAGCGGAAGACCGCACTACAACTGACGCCCATGCGGCAGGCACTCACCGTGCAACTTCGGATTTCAATGATGATGTAACGAACCGCAACCGCACAGTCGAAGATATCGACCGCGACTTGGAACGTGCAGGATCTGAAGAAGAACGCCTGCGTTTGCATGAAGAGCGTTTGCAAGTCAATAAAGAACGCGTCCAAACGGGCGAAGTCCATGTCGACAAGCATGTCGTCGAGGAAGAGCAGACACTTGAAGTGCCGGTGGAGCGTGAGGAAGTATATGTGGAGCGCCGCCCGGTGAATGAAGAAACGACGACTGGCACGCATAACTATACGGAAGGCGAAGATATTCACGTACCGGTTTCCGAAGAGCGTGTAGACGTGACGAAGAAAGATGTAGTATCTGAAGAAATTTCCATCGGGAAAAACAAAGTACAGGATACAGAACATGTCAGTGAAACAGTCCGTAAAGAAGAAGCTGACATCCATAAAGACGGCGACTTGGTTGAAGAAGGCGAATTTGACCGCAAAGACCGTACAGACCGCGACAGATTATAAGCAAGCTGGATGAAAAGCGGAGGGGCCTTCCCTCCGCTTTTTTGTATGGCCAGGGTAATTCGATTATAATGGAAGCAAGCTTGGAGGGATGAAGATGGACGGGAAAAAAAGAAGCGATGTAAAGCCAGGGCTTGAAGTGAACGTGATCTTGAAAAAAGACCAGCGGACCGGCAAGAAAACGAAAGGCGTCGTCAAGGATTTATTGACGAACTCCGCGACGCATCCTCACGGCATTAAAGTGCGCCTCGAGGATGGGCAAGTCGGCCGTGTTTGTGAAATTCTGGACGGCAAGTGAAAGGAAGGGATTTGCATGAGCGATCAAAAGAACAGCGATCTGCAATCATCTGACCCGAGAAGGATCGGGGCGAACCGCACGAGCAAAGCACAGGACGAAAAAGAGCGTGTCCATGAAGATCTGGCGACGAGAAAAGACAAGCGCCAAACAGGCGACCCCGCCAAACCCCATGAACGCAATTTTATTTGAACGGAAAGCAGGCCGCTTAAATGGGCCTGCTTTTGTGCTATCATGAAAGAGATTGCCACGCAAAAAGGAGTCTACCATGAGCGATTTTTTTGAACGAAAAAAACAAGAGCTCGGAGTCGAGCTGAATAAAATACAGAAAAAAGCGGTGACCAAGACAGAAGGGCCGCTATTGCTTCTCGCATGTCCCGGTTCCGGGAAAACGACAACCATGATCATGCGGATCGGCTATTTGATCGAGGAAAAGGGCGTCCAGCCGAAGCGCATCAAAGCCATCACGTTCAGCCGGGCATCGGCAACCGATATGCTGGAACGCTATGCGCGGTTCTTTCCAGGCCTTGCGCCGGTGGACTTTTCGACTATACACAGCCTGGCTTTTCAAATCACCAGGGAATACTTATCTGCCGGCGATTACTTGATGATCGAGGGCGGCGACTCGAACCGCCTCAACAAAAAACGCTTATTGAAGGATATTTATGCCCGTGAGAATGACGAGCCGATCACCGACGACCAATTGGAGGAATTGGTGTCGTTCATCAGTTTCGTGAAAAACAAGATGGTGCCGAAAAGAAAGTGGAAAACACTTGATGAACCATTCCCGGGTGCCATCGATATTTTGACGGTCTACGAAGAGTTCAAAGAAAACCACGAACCGCGGCTCGTCGATTTCGATGATATGCTGACGATCGCTTTTGAAGCATTGGACACAGACCGCAAACTGCTGTCGAAGTATCAGAAACGCTGGGATTACGTCATGACCGATGAAAGCCAGGACACTTCCATGGTCCAGCACGCCATCGTTGAAAAGCTGGTCGAAAACCATCGCAATCTATGTGTCGTGGCGGATGACGACCAGTCGATTTACACGTGGCGTGCAGCGGAGCCAAGCTATTTGCTCAAATTCCGCCAAGTGTACCCGGATGCCTACATCATGAAGATGGAACGCAATTACCGCTCATCCGGCACTATCGTCAGTACAGCCAATCAATTCATCAAGGCCAATAAACTGCGTCATGATAAAAACATGTTCACCGACAGGCCGGAAGGCGGACCGATCGTCATTCGCCGCCTTGCTTCCCAAGAAGCGCAGCTGAAGTATCTGTTGAAAGAACTTTCCGCTCTCGAGGAATACGGAAATGTTGCAATTCTGTACCGCAATAACTCTTCGTCAACTTTATTGATGGATGAGCTGGACCGCCTCGGCATCCCTTTCTATATGAAAGATGCGGACAACCGCTTTTTCAGCCATTGGATCGTCCAGGACATCCTAAACTTCATGCGTTTCAGTTTGCGCCCGGAGCGGGTGGATTTATACTCCAAAGTCGCTTCGAAGACGAACGCCTATTGGTCGGCGTCCCAGCTTAAGCAATTGGGGAGGATGCAGCCGACAAAGCGGCATGCTTTCGAAGAAATCACGTTAGCCATCACGATGAAGGATTACCAGCTGCGGATTATTACGGAACAGCGCAGATCGATGGACGCATTGAAGGACATGAAGCCTTTGAAAGTGATCCAGGCAATTCGCCGCGATATGGGCTACGACCAGATGCTCAAGAGCCGCGCAGAGAAATTCGGCATGAAGCTCGATTATTTGCAGCAGATCCTCAGCACGCTCGAACAAATCGCCGAACCGCTTCCCACGATGATGGCTTTTGCGAAACGCTTGAAACAGCTCGAGGAAGTGACAAGGCAGGCGAAAACCGAAAAGGCCGATGATATGCTGACATTGTCCACGCTGCACAGCTCAAAAGGTTTAGAGTTTGACCGGGTCTATTTGATTGACCTGGTCGAGGGGATTGTGCCGACAGAAGAAGATGCCGATGATCCTGCTTTGCTGGAGGAAGCAAGACGCTTGTTCTATGTCGGCATGACACGGGCGAAACGCCACCTGGAATTGCTCAGTTACGACAAGGAGTCGCGCTTTGTGGAAGAAGTGCGGCGCATCGCCTTGCCGAAAATGAAGAAAGCGGAAACGTTCAACCGTTCCGCAACGAAAGCGCCGAAAACGAAAATTACAGTGCCGCACAACCCGGACGCTGTCAGTTCCACAGAGGAATTGCAGGTGGGGGCGCAAATTCGCCATCGCGTCTTCGGGAATGGGCGGATTACGGAGTTGGACGACGAGAAAGTCGGCATCCAGTTTGCCAAAGAGCATAAAGAATTTCTATTGGAAATTTGCCTGCAATATCAATTGCTTGAACTGGTGTGATGAAGATAGACGCAGAAGCGAGGAAATATAGATGAAGATCAGGGATTGGAACCGCAGCCTGAAAGTCCGGCTGGTGGGCGAGTTTTTCATGAATACAAGTTTTTGGATGGTATTCCCGTTCTTGGCGATTTATTTTGCCGAAGAGTTCGGGAAAGGGCTGGCGGGGCTATTGTTGATCGTCTCCCAAATGTTTTCCGTAGCTGCCAATTTATTTGGCGGCTATTTTGCTGACCGTTTCGGGCGCAAGCGAATGCTCGTGTCCGCTGCTGTGGCACAGGGTTTTGCGTTCTTGCTGTTCGCTGCGGCAAACTCGCCGTGGCTCAGTTCGCCCGAACTCAGTTTCGTGGCGTTCACGCTGGCCGGCATGTGCGGTTCCTTGTACTGGCCAGCGAGCCAGGCGATGATTGCGGACGTCATTCCTGAAAAATACCGGAGCGATGTATTTGCGGTGTTCTATACGACCTTGAATATTGCCGTCGTTATCGGCCCTTTATTCGGTGCTGTGCTGTTTTTCTCTTATCGTTTCGAGTTGCTGTTGGCAGTTGCCATCATTTCGATGCTGCTCGGGCTATTATTGCGCCTGTACACTGAAGAGACCTTATCGGCTGAAGTTATGGATAAATGGAAAGAAGGGGGAGCGACTGGATGGAGAGGCGCATTGCTTTCGCAAGTGAAGGATTACGGCATCATCTTGAAAGACCGTGTCTTTTTATTGTTTGTCGTAGCAGGCGTATTGGGAGCGCAGACCTTCATGCAACTGGACCTTGTCATCCCGGTCTACTTGAAGGAAACGATTGACCGCCAAACGATCCTGGATTTCCTGGGTCGTGAATGGTCGGTGACCGGGGAAACGTCTTTCGGTATCCTGCTTGCGGAGAATGGCTTGATTGTGGCACTTCTGACAGTCGTCATTACACGGTGGATGACCAAGTTCCCCGAAAAATGGGTGTTCTTCTTCTCGGCCATGTTGTTCGGCTTATCGATGGCGATTTTCCCGATGACTTCGTGGTTTTGGATATTCTTTGTGGGGATGGCGGTCTTTACATTTGCTGAATTGATGATTGTCGGGCTGCAGCAGAGCTTCATTTCCAAACTTGCGCCCGAATCGATGCGCGGCCAGTATTTCGCCGCGGCGAGCCTGCGCTATACGATTGGCCGGATGATTGCGCCGGTCTCCATCCCGATGACTGCCTGGTTCGGGTTCGGCTGGACCTTTATCATCCTTGGGGCATTCGCGGTGTTGAGCGGATTCGTTTATCTATGGATGTTCCATTTATATGAAAAAAGAGCTGCCATAAGCGCATAGCTGAGCATAGGAAAAAGCCTGAGCGGTTAAGCTCAGGCTTTTTGCGTGATCAGTTCTGTTCTTTTGCCAACTTGACTAGCATATGGGCGAGCATATGCTGCTCTTCTTTGTCGCCTACTTGCCATAAGCGCTGCAATAGGTACTCTTCGCTATTTTTCGGATCTTCTTTTTTCGCCAGGTAATCGGCTACTTTAGACGCCAGCTGCGCGATGCGCTCTTCGCTTAAGCCCATTTTCTCGCCCATCTGAACTTTATCGCCCAAATAATCGATGAAAGTCGAGAATTCCGCTAAAATCTGTTCTTTCTTCTTATTATCCGTATTGCTCAATTTCTCTTCTACTTTTTTATCAATGTTTTCCATGTATAATTCACTCCTCGTCATTTTTGTTGCTAGTCATTGTTTACCACAGACAGGACAATTTAAACGTTGGAATATTGAAAAAGAAAAGGGTGGCTGCCGTTTAAGCACAGGCGGTTGGGGTATTCAGATAACAAGTAAGGATTAAAGGAGGATGATGGGTGAATGACATTATACGACGAAATCCAAGAGCTGAAACAATTCGAATGTGAAGACCGCTGTGTATTGAGTGTATATCTCAATACGAACCCGGCAGACCGTGAAGCGCAGAACGGGGCCTGGAAGATCCAGTTGAAGAACGGCCTGAAGCGCCTCGACGAGTATTTGACCGCCTCAAAAGATGAAAAGGAATTGAAAGCCTACAAAGAATTACGTAAAAAAGTGGAAAAGGAAATATTGGACAATCAAGGCGACCTCCAGAAGGGTGTCGTTATTTTTGCATCCACTCAAGACGACCTGTTTTGGGTGAAGCATTTGCAGATTTCCGTCAAAACCGATTTCCAATGGGAAAACAAACCGGCACTCGACCAATTGCGCTATATCTACAAAGCATATCCATACGCAGGCGTGATCCTGCCGAGCTTCAAAGGCATCCGCGTGCTTGATACATCTGTCGGCATCGTCAATGAAGAAGTCTATTACGAATTCGACGCAGGCCTTGAAGTATGGACTGAGCAAAAAGGCGTCAGAAGCTCGGGGCGCATCCAAGGCCGCAGCGGCGCTGGTTCGACTGGCGGCGGCGCTGCTGGCGGAAACAGCCCGGTCATCGGGGAAGCGGCGGGGGAAGCCCTGTCGATGAACTCGACCACCGCTTAAAAGAAAACTTGGACCGTTTCTATAAAGACATGGGCGCGAAAATCGAGAAGTTGAAAAAAGAGCGGCGCTGGGAAGAAATCCACGTCATCGGGGAAGCTGAGCACGCCCAGTCATTTTCGAAAGCGCTCCACAAAAAGCCCAACAGCTGCATCCATAAAAACCTGATCAATAATAGTGCAGACAAGATTCTGCATGAAGTTTTTGAGAAATAATAAAAAGCTCCGGCCCAGCCGGAGCTTTTTTAATGGGGTTGTGGGCAAAACGTGCATGTATCGAACGCCGCCAATTCCTTATACAAGCAGCAAGTTTTCCGCATTGGCACGGAGACTGCCCGTTCAAGGGGCGTGGTGCCGATGAAATTGCGCCACTGGGATTTGCGGAGGGGTTCCCAATTCTGGTCTTCCATCAGCCATTCGAGATCTTCAGCGGCCATCAGCGGATAGTGTCTTTGAAGGTTTGCGTAATACCAAGCAAGTGAGCCGAGCACATTTTCCCAGCACGTAATCGGCGATATCTTTGCGTGGCGGCGCAATTGCCGGAGCAGCGCATCTGTCTGCCCGATCAATACATACCGGAAAGCTTCGCTTCTTTGTTCAGCGGGAATTTCAATGAAATCAGCTGACTCGACGTGAAAAGAAATGAGCGGCAAGCCGTAATTCTGTATCCGGCCATAGCCAAGTTTTTCAGGCGGGGTCTTGAAATATCCGCCCTGCTGGTGGATTAAGCTGAATTGGGCCGTCACGAATAATGCGATTTGGCGAAAAAAATAAGAAACAGCCACTCCATTGTTTTCCGTTCCGCTCCAGTCCTTTAACTCTTCAATCAATATCTCCGGATTGGAAGAAGAAAAGGGATGGGCAGGAAGCCGGTCGACGATGACCGATTGCATTTGGAGTGCTTGTTTAACGGCCATAGGCAAGTGCATCTCAATTCCCCCTTTTTCTCCATGCTACCGGAATAGGGCGGGGCTGCCAAGCATCAAAAAAGCCGCTTCCCTCGATCGGGAAGCGGCTTTTGCTGTTTAGACGGATTGCAGGGCTACAGCAGGGCCGAAGAATTCATAGTGGATCTGTTCATCGGACATGCCGAGTGCACGCAATTCGCTGATCATTTTCTCCATGAATGGAACCGGTCCGCAAACGTATACTTCGCCGCTTGCATCGACCATATCTTCCAGGATTTCACGAGTGATATAGCCTTGCGGTTCATCGGAATACAAAGTTTTGTATTTTGCATTGTCCATTGTGGCGACGTATTTTTGGACGTCTTTGTCGAATGCATGCAAAGTTTCATTACGTGCTGCATGAAGGAATGAAACCGGGCGTTCCGGTGTTTGCGTTGCAACGGTTTCGAACATGCTCATCATCGGCGTGATACCTACGCCGCCGCTGACGAATGCCACTGGCGTTTCGCGTTTTGTATCGAGCACGAATTCGCCGGCAGGCGCACTTACTTCAATGGTGTCGCCTTCGTTCATGTTTTCGTGCAAGTAGACGGAAACCATTCCGTTCGGGTCGTTATCGGATTCGCGTTTGACGGAAATGCGGAACTCATCCGGACGTGATGCTTGTGACAAGCTGTATTGGCGATTGAACAGGAACTCTTCTCCCGGGATCGCCAGGCGGACCGTGATGTATTGGCCAGCTTCATAGCTCGGCACGTTTTTGCCATCCGCAGGTTTAAGATAGAAGGAAGTGATATTCTCGCTTTCTTTGACTTTGCGTGCGATGGTGAAGTCTTTGAAGAAGCTCCAGCCATTTTCCTGGGTTTCCGCTTTTTCGTACATGCCATTTTCGATGCTGATGAAAACATCGGCGATGACGCCATAAGCTTCTGCCCAAGCGTTGATGATGTCGTCTGTCGCTGCATCGCCGAGTACTTCTTTGATCGCCTTCAAAAGATATTCACCGACGATTGGATAATGTTCCGCTTTGACGCCGAGGCTCACGTGTTTGTGGGCGATCTGTTCGACGGCTGGAAGGATCGCTTCCAAATTATCGATATGGACAGCAGCCGCATATACTGTATTGGCAAGCGCTGTTTGCTGGCGCCCTTGTTTTTGGTTGGCTTGGTTGAAGATATTTAAGAGTTCTGGATGGGCTTCGAACATATTGCTGTAAAAAACGGTCGTGATGGTTTTACCGTGTTCAGCTAATACAGGGGCGGTGGATTTGACGATTGTTCTTGTTTGTTCGGATAACATAGTCAATCTCTCCTTTTGTTTTCTATAGTCCCACTATAACCTGAAAAAGTGTTTAAAGATATATTTAAAATACATCTTTAAAATTTAGACACATTTCATTTCACAGAAAAGTCACACATGGAATATTGGCGCAAAAAGCCTGGATTCCGCAGATGCGTTTCCTTTCCAGAAATTCAGGCGGCGAGTATAATGGACGTGCAGGGAAGGTGAGACCAATGAGGTTAACGATGTATACGGATTATTCATTGCGTGTACTCATTTATTTAGGAACGAAAGAAGACGGCAAGTTGACCACCATACAGGAAATTTCCGACGCTTATCATATATCCAAGAACCATCTGATGAAAGTGACCTTTGAACTCGGCAAAGCGGGATTCATTGAAACGGTCAGGGGCAGGGGAGGCGGCATTCGCTTGGCGGACCGCCCTGAGAATATCAATGTCGGGACGGTCGTCCGTCGAATGGAAGAAGACTTCCACTTGGTGGAGTGTTTCAGTTCGGAGACCAATACATGCCCGATTTCCCCTATTTGCGGGTTGAGGGGAGTGCTCGGCAAAGCATTGCATGCCTATTTGGCAGTATTGGATGAATACAATCTGCAAGATCTTCTATTTAATAAAGATGCATTGCGCGAGTTGTTGCGCACATGAAAAAGCCTCCGGTACCGGAGGCTTTTTGTTTACAGTTCAATTGTTTGGGGATCTTTGCCTTTGCGGTTCATCAAGCGCACACGAGTCGGCGTGATCGCCAGGATGATCAAGTTCGGGTCTTCAGGGCCGTCGAACCAGCCGGTCAAGTGCTCATTCCATACTTTATCGATCAGCTCACGGTCATCCCGCAGCGACATTTGCCCTTCGATTTCGAGAAAGCTATCGCCTACGCCTTCACCCTCGTAACCTAGCAGGATGTGTGCGTTCGGGTTCTTCTCCAGTTCATCGACTTTCTGCGTCTGCTTGCTTGTCGCCGTGTATAAAGTGAATTCATCGTTAAAGAAAGTCATGTAACGGGAGTGCGGTTTGTTGTCTTTAATGGTTGCCAAGGTCCCGATCATGCTGTCTTCCAATATTTTTAAGGCTTGTTGTTTCAGTTCTTCTTGTGCCATCCAACTCTCTCCTTTGCAGTGGTATTATCTACCGATAAGCTGCGGGCCAGGAGCCTGCAGATTGAATCATTCAGGATGTTTTTCCTCACTCGCTGAATCATCTTTAGTGTCACGGGGATTTTTCTCGTCTTTCATGTCCTGCTTCAAATCTTCCAAAGGGATGGAATCCACGTTCATTTCTTCTTCGTGCATCTCTGTCATGGTTTCTTTATCGGTTTTGATTTGTTCAGGATTGTCCATTGGAGCCCCGTCGTTCGACTTTCGTTCCTTTTCGTTGAAACGGTCTTTTTCTGCCATTGTTAGCACCTCTCCTTTAGCGTTCTTGTTTATCTATTCCTTAATTGAAACGCTTTAAAACATTCAAACTTGATGGGGGTTACGGGCTCGCGTATGATGAATCCATAGGACTAATTAGGGAGGATGGCTATACGATGACGCAACAAACGAAGGTTAACGTGGGCGGATTGGATTTTGAATGGGACCTCACGGAAGGGCGCTTCCTCTTTGAAGGCCAGAATTCGGTGCTGTTTTGGACTTCCACTGCAATGAAAATGTTTTTTGATTCGATTGAGGAAATCTCCGGGGAAGAGGCGGCAGCTGTCGTTTTGGAATCGACAGGGTATCGGCAAGGCCAGGTAGTGGGGGATTACTTCCACAAAATGGGCGGGGTCTCCGTTCTGAGAGCTTCTGAACTCATCACCAATACATATGCATCAGCCGGATGGGGAGTGGCAACGATCCATAATCTGGACGTCGAAGCCGGGACTTTGGAAGTGACGCTGAAAAACAGCTGGGAATATCAAATCAATGTGGCACAAGGAAAAAAGATCGGCGGCAGTTTTTTGCCTGCCCATTATGCAGGGATCTTCAGCTCGCTTTTGGGCCGCAACATTTGGTATGAAGTTGTCCATTCTCAGATCGAAGGACATGAAGGATGCCTGATCCGTTATTTCCCATCGGACGAGACGATTGAAAAAAATATCCATTCACTGGCACGCCGCAAGGAATCCGAAAAAATCCGCGAACTTGAACAGCTAGTGGACGAAAAGACGGCGGATCTCCATGACATGATTCGTGAACTTTCTTCTCCTCTGATCCCGGTGCTCGAAGATATCGTCGTCGTACCGCTTCTTGGCCGCTACGACGAAGCGCGTGCTGAAGAGCTGTTGTTCAAGACGCTTGAAAATTTGCCGAAATACAAAGCGCGCTATTTGCTGCTTGATTTGACCGGGCTGAATGAAAGCTTCAACCAGCATGCCGCGATGCTCATCGAAAAACTGGGTTCTGCCGCCGGTTTGATTGGCACAAAGACCGTACTGGCCGGTATTTCACCGCATACCAGCATGACGATCACAGAAGCGGGTGTGGATCTTTCGGGGTATGAATGCTTCCGTACCCTTCAGCACAGCATCCATTTCGCTTTAGCGCAAAATGGCAAGACCATCATCTGATGTAAAACTCTTCCTATCCATCCGACGGAAAAGGAGAGTTTTATTTGTTATAAATTTAAATAAATGGATGAAAATGAAAGAAAAATTATTTTGTATATTGAGATTTCTTAAGGACAATGTTAAGCTCAAGGAGAACTATACATAGCTGACCACTGGGGGAGCCGGGATTGACTGGCTGAGACGGGCGAATGCCTGGACCCCTTGAACCTGATCTGGACCATGCCAGCGTAGGGAAGTGGTACGTATGCTTCCACTTGCCTGCATACACCGCTTCCCCATGGGAAAGCGGTGTTTTTTTATGGGCTTAGGAGTCATGCATAAGCTGAGAGGAGTTGAGACATTTTGGAGGAAACATGGGGCTATATGGAGTCGGGGCTTTGCACGCCGGCCTACAATATGGCAATGGATGAAGCATTGATGAACTGGCAGCGCAAGACGGGCATGAAACCCACCCTCCGGTTTTACGGATGGGCGCCAGCTGGGATATCAGTGGGATTTTTCCAGAAATTGAACGGCAGCATCGATCTCGAAAAAGCTGCGCAAATGGGCGTACCCTTGGTCAGGAGGCAGACCGGCGGAAAAGCCGTGCTGCACGACCAGGAATTGACTTACAGCATAGTGATTCCGGAGCATCATCCATCCATGCCGAAGTCAGTGAAAGAAGCGTATTTGGTCATTTCCCGCGGCTTGCTCGAAGGCTACCGGAACTTAGGGATTCATGCACAATTAGCTGCTGAATCTAAGCGGCCGAAAGAATCTTCGGCGGTATGTTTTGAAGAACCATCCTGGCATGAACTGACTGTTGAAGGCAGGAAAGCGGCAGGAAGCGCACAGACAAGAAAACAAGGCATCATTTTGCAGCACGGTTCGATTCCGCTGCAGTTGGATGAAAAACGTTTGTTCGAATTGTTCGTCTACCCGAGTGAATCGGTGAAGGAAAGGGCGCGCCAAGCTTTCCGCACACGCGCTGTCGCGATCAACGAGCTCATGCCAGAACCGGCAAGCTTAGAAAAAGTGCAGCAGGCATTCAAGGCTGGATTTGAAACGGGGCTTGGCATCCGTCTGGAAAAATTCGAACCGCCAGCTGAATTGCTGGAAGAAGTACGTGTGCTCGAAGCCAAATACGCGAGTGAAGAGTGGAACTACCGACGAGAAGAGAAAGGGGAACTTATGCGATGACAAAAACCAAGCAGCGTGAACGTAAACCCGAATGGCTAAAAGTGAAATTGAACACGAACGAAACCTATAATGATCTGAAGAAATTGATGCGTGAGAAAAATTTGAACACGGTATGCGAAGAAGCAAGATGCCCGAATATCCACGAATGTTGGAGCGAGCGCCGCACTGCGACTTTCATGATCCTCGGGATACATGCACAAGAGCGTGCCGGTTCTGTGCCGTCAAGACCGGCTTGCCGAACGAATTGGATTGGGGCGAGCCGGAGCGCGTAGCCGAATCGACGGAAATCATGAACTTGAAGCATGTCGTCGTGACAGCGGTAGCGCGTGATGATTTAAAGGACGGAGGCGCTGCAGTCTTTGCAGAGACGGTGCGTGCCATCCACCGGAAAATGCCGGAAACGACTGTCGAGATTTTGCCGTCCGATATGAAAGGCGATTACGAAAGCCTGCATATGTTGATGAGCAGTGAACCGGATATCTTCAACCACAATATCGAAACGGTGCGCCGCCTGACGAAACGCGTCCGGGCGAGAGCGACATATGACCGTTCCCTGGAATTGCTGAAGCGGGTTAAGGAAATCGCGCCGCATGTGCCGACAAAATCGAGCATCATGGTCGGGCTTGGGGAAACGAAAGAAGAGATCATCGAAGCGATGGATGATTTGTTGGCACACAACGTCGACATCATGACAATCGGCCAATATTTGCAGCCGACATTGAAACACCTGGACGTCGTCCGTTATTACCATCCGGATGAATTCCAGGAATTGAAGGAAATCGCGCTCTCAAAAGGATTTAAGCATTGCGAAGCTGGCCCGATGGTGCGTTCTTCCTACCATGCAGATGAACAAGTGAACGAAACCGCTGTGCAGAAACGCATTAAATACATGAAAGGCGTCGAATCGACAGGCGCAAAAATCGATCGCATCGAATTTTAACGGATAGAGCCAGGCATGGCTGAAAACCATCCTCTGATAAAGAAAAAAGCAACCATGATGCGGTTGCTTTTTCTAGGCTATCGAGAAAGATAAGAAGTCGTATTTTCCGAAGCTTATCGCTCGCTTTCCGTGGGCTCGCGCCCAAGCCTCCTCAGTCGCTTCGCGCCTTGCGGGGTCTCGGTCGTCTCGCTGATCCACAGGAAAGATAAGGTCGACCTACGGGAGACATTATCTTTGCGAAAGTAATGCGCAGCATTATTGAGCAGAGGGGTTTACGAGCGAACGCTTCTCCAAATACTTAGTTTGACCACTGATTTTTGAATGTTGTAAAGATATTCTCCTTTTAATTCGTAATGGGTTAATGGACTTCTTCAACACTCTGAAAAAAGCAACGGCATGATGCCGTTGCTTTTTCCAGGCTGTCGAGAAACCTCGGCAGCTTTTTTGCGTTTCGCTCCAGTCGGACGCTTTCCGCGGGCGCGGCCTCAGCCGCTTCGTCGCTGACGCTCCTGCAGGGTCTTCGGCTCGCGCTGTTTCCGCAGGAGTCGCCGGCTTCCGCTTCACTGTCGGTATTTTTGACTACTCAATTTCAGCGAATCGGATAGGGGAACCCGATTATTTGGCGATTTTGGCGACTTCCACAATCACTTGAGTCGCTTTTTCCATGTTTTCAGCGGAAATAAACTCAAATTTGCCGTGGTAGTTTTCGCCGCCCGTAAAGATGTTCGGCGTCGGCAAGCCCATATAGGATAATTGGGATCCATCCGTGCCGCCGCGAATAGGCAGGATGGCGGGAGCGATGTCCAATGTTTTCATCGCTTGTTCGGCTTGGTCGACGATTTCCATCACCGGCTCGATTTTCTCGCGCATATTGTAATATTGATCCTCAAGTTCGAGTTCGATCGCTTCTGTCCCGAATTCTTCTTGCAAGCTTGCGGCCACTTGTTCCATATGGCGTTTTTTCGCTTCGAATTTGTCCTTATCGAAATCACGCACAATGTACTGCAGCACGGCTTGTTCGACGGAACCATTGAAATTATTCAAATGGATAAAGCCTTCATAGCCTTCTGTTTTCTCGGGCACTTCATGGGATGGCATTTCTGCTTGGAATCGTGTGGCGACCGTGATGGCGTTGACCATCTTGTCTTTTGCAGAACCAGGGTGGACGCTTGTTCCGTGGACGGTCAATTTCGCGCTCGCGGCATTGAAGCTCTCGTATTGAAGCTCGCCAAGCGGCCCGCCATCCATCGTATACGCATAATCTGCACCGAAACGGGCGACATCGAATTTATGCGGTCCGCGGCCGATTTCCTCGTCAGGTGTAAAGCCGATACGGATCTTGCCATGTTCGATTTCAGGGTGGGCCATCAAATATTCCATCGCCGTCATGATTTCGGCAATTCCCGCCTTGTTGTCGGCGCCAAGCAAAGTCGTGCCGTCTGTCGTGATCAAGGTATGGCCGATGTAGTTCTGCAAAGCAGGGAAATCAGCCGTTTTCATCGTCACTTTGCCACTTAGTGGAATATCTTTCCCGTCATAATGTTCGATGCGCTGTGGGTTGACGCCTTTTCCGGTGAAATCGGTCGCGGTATCGACATGTGCGAGAAAGCCGATGACAGGGCGCTGCTCTTCCGTATTCGCCGGCAATGTGCCGAATAAATAGCCGTGTTCGTCCACTTCAACTTCCTCTAAGCCGATATCCTTCATTTCTTTCTCCAGTTCGTTGAGCAGATCCCATTGTCCGGGTGTAGAAGGTGTAGCGTCATTTTCAAAATCGGATTGCGTGTCGATTTTGGCGTAGCGAATCAGGCGTTCGATCAGGTTTTCGATCATTGTAGAGCCTCCTATGTATGGAATGACTCCATTTTAACACGAAATTCGAAATACATAGAAAAACCTCGAACGCCTTTCTCGTTACGTTCCAGCCGGACGCTTTCCGCGGGCACGGCCTCAGCCGCTTCGTCGCTGACGCTCCTGCAGGGTCTTCGGCTCGCGCTGGTCCCGCAGGAGTCGCCGGCTTGCACTCCACTAGCGTCGAATAATTATTTATTCAACTCGCTTTTATATTTCATTAGAAAGTAATTAGGATATTAAATAAATAATTTGTAAACGAAAAGCTATGACTTCCTTAACATCTTTAAAAACCAGCGCCTGAGCGCTGGTTTTTAGTCTTGTTGCTTGGCGGCGAGTGACCGGATATGGGCTTGTTTGACTTGCGCCAGTAAAGCATGTTCAGTCAGCAAACGGTAACCGGTTTGGGCCAATGCTTTTGCCCCTTTGATCAAGGCTTCGTCGCCGGCTTTCGAGCGGGCGGCTTCCCGGAATTCTTCGGTATGGGCAATGAGGCTTTCGGGTCCGATTTTGATGTAGCCGTGGGCAGTCGGCACTTCATAGCTGATGTTGCCGGCATCGGTCGAACCGAGTCCGGAAATGCGAGAGTCGGCTACTTGGTCGCCCAGTGTTTCAAGCTCGGCTTTAAGAATTGCATCGAGTTCAGGCGTAACGACTAAGTCTTTCACTTCGTTCTGGAAACGTTCGATTTCGACCCGTGCGCCTGTTGCGAGGGCAGCACCTTCAGCGATGGCCCGTACTTTTTTCGCCGTCTCCGCTGTTTTTTTCCAAGAATCCCCACGGATATAGAAGCGGGCAGAGGCGTACTCCGGAATGATGTTCGGTGCATCGCCGCCATGCGTGATGATGCCGTGGACCCGGGCATCATCCGGCAGTTGCTGGCGAAGGGCGTTGATGCCATTGAACAATTGAAGCACGGCATCGAGTGCATTGATGCCTTTTTCAGGAGACCCTGCAGCATGGGCCGGCTTGCCGTAAAAATGAAAACTCAAGGGATCGACGGCGAGTGATGGGCCAGTCACAGCTGAATTGCCTGAAGGATGGAGCATCAATGCGGCGTCGATTTTTTCGAGCAGACCGTGTTTGACGAAACTTCCTTTCGCGCTGCCATTCGGCCCGCCTTCTTCAGCGGGGGTGCCGAGGACGACGACGCGCCCGCCGGTCAATTCCAAGGTTTTACTGAGCGCAATCGCGGCTGCAACACTGGTCGTGCCGATAATATTGTGCCCACATGCATGCCCGATGCCCGGCAAGGCGTCGTATTCAGCAAGAAACGCGACGGTCGGTCCAGGCTTTTGGCTGTCGCGGACTGCGTAAAAAGCGGTGTGGTGGCCAGCGACACCGTATTCAACCTGGAATCCCGCTTCTTCAAGCAATCCGGTCAACAGTCCGCTCGCGAACACTTCTTCGTTGCCGATTTCCGGATTTTCATGGATGGCATGGCTGATGCGTAAATACTGTGCACGGTTCTTGTCGATCGATTCCGTAATTGTCTCGCGCGCTTCGCTAATGATGGTCATGTGATCGTCCCCCTCGAATGGAATTTCATTTTTCAACGGCATGCAACTGCAAATCGTTTGTTTACTTATTGGTAATCGACTAATTCTTCAACCGAAACGAAAGTCGGGATTTGAGCGCCTTCGGTATGCTCGATGACAAATTCAGCTGTATCTTCTTCCTGATACAATTCGACGATGCGCTGATACGCTTCGTTATCTTCCTGGCCTTTTTGTGCGGCAATCAAGTTGATATATGGTTTTGCCGTATCGCTTTCGCGGGCGATAGGGTCTTCTGTCGGGTTCAATCCGGCGTCGACGGCGATGCCATTATTGACGACGGAAGCAGCGACATCGGCCATGGCACGCGGCGTATGGCCGGAAGTCATA
Source organism: Planococcus plakortidis (assembly GCF_001687605.2). Classification (NCBI taxonomy): domain Bacteria; kingdom Bacillati; phylum Bacillota; class Bacilli; order Caryophanales; family Caryophanaceae; genus Planococcus; species Planococcus plakortidis. The sequence continues at coordinate 2,680,592 of NZ_CP016539.2, read as the reverse complement.
GGGACTATTTCGATGTTTTTCGGATTCTCGACGATGTCTGCTTCTGTCCCCGTCAGCCCTGCCTCGTCTGATAAAGTGATAAGTCCGGATTCATCGAGCAAAAGAAGCGCGCGGCCCATATTGGTCGCTTCATTCGGCATGGCGATCTGGGCGCCATCAGGAAGTTCTTCGATCGAGTCGTATTTTTCGGAATACAAGCCCATCGGCGCAATGACGGTAGAGCCGATCGGGACGATATCGACATTGTGCTCTTCGACAAATTCATCGAAATACGAGATGGTCTGGAAAGCATTCAAATCGAGTTCACCTTCAGCAAGTGCCAGGTTTGGCGCGACGTAATCCGAAAAGGTGATGATGTCGAGCTCGATGCCTTCTTTTGCGGCTTTATCGCCGACATAATCCCAGATGGTCGTATCCGATCCGCTGATGCCAAGTGTCACTTTCGTGGTTTCTCCGGCTGAGCTGTCATCTCCACATGCGGTGAGAAGTGTGGCTAGTCCTGCTGTTGCTATAAGTGCTGTCAGTTTTTTCATGGTGAAATCCTCCAATTGGGTTTTTATAATAGTTGATTTGATTGATCGATAGGTTAATGCGGATTAAGTTAACTCCGCCGTACTCTTCTGGACATAAGGTTGCCGAGCGATTGGACGCCTTGGACTAGGACAACGAGAATAGCGACAGTCAAGAACATGACCAGGGTGTCGAAACGCTGATAACCATAAGTGATGGCCAAGTCGCCAAGCCCGCCGCCTCCGATCGCGCCGGCCATGGCGGATGCGCCGATCAAGCCGACGATGGCGATCGTCAAGGCGAGAACAAGGGAGCTGAGCGCTTCCGGAATCAGGAAGCGGAAAATGATCTGGCCGGGAGAGGCACCCATTGCCTGTGCGGCTTCGATGACGCCTTTATCGACTTCAAGCAAAGAGTTTTCGATGAGCCGGGCGATGTATGGCCCTGCGTAGAATACCAGTGGGACAATGGCTGCGGCCGTGCCGATCGAGGTGCCGACAATGATGCGCGTCAATGGAATGATGGCGACCATCAGAATGATGAATGGAACCGAACGGAAAATATTGATGATAATGTTCAATACGTTGAAGACCGCTTCGTTTTCCAGCAAATGTCCTTTTCTTGTAACGACCAGCAAGATGCCGAGCGGCAAGCCGATGAACAGTGAGAACACGAATGAAGCGCCCGTCATGTAAAGCGTTTCCCATAGAGCTTCGAGGATTTGCGATTGATCAACCTGCATGCTGCTGCACCTCCTCTACTTGGATGTTGTCGTTGCGGATCGAGGCAAGAGCCCGGTCGATTTCAGTGGGTGCGCCGTCGAATTCCACAATCAAGTTGCCGTACGGAATGCCTTGAAGTTCGGTAATATTGCCGAACAATACATTCAAATCAAGCTGGAATTCGCGCGATACCCTTGACATGAACGGCTGGCCGACCGAATTTCCGGTAAACTGCACCCGGTAGATCGGCCGTGCGCCATCATTATGACGGATCTGCTCAAGCAGGGAGTCCGGCAATTCATCGTTCATGACGGAACGGACGAAACGCTTCGTCGTCGAATGCTTTGGATTGGTGAACACTTCAAATACGCTGCCTTGTTCGATGACGCGCCCCTCTTCAAGGACTGCCACTTTGTCGCAGATTTCCCGGATGACGCCCATCTCATGGGTGATAAGCAAAATGGTGATGTTGTATTCCTGGTTGATGCGGCGCAAAAGATCCAGGATCGACTGGGTCGTCTGCGGGTCAAGTGCCGACGTTGCTTCATCGCATAGCAGTATTGATGGGTTTGTGGCGAGTGCCCGCGCAATGCCGATGCGCTGCTTTTGCCCGCCGGATAGTTGGTCGGGGTATTTCTTGGCTTGGTCGGCAAGCCCGACAAACTCCAATAGTTCTGCGACTTTCCGGTCGACTTCCGCTTTCGGGGTCTTGGCCAGGAGCAGCGGCATCGCGATATTATGGTGCACGGTTTTTGAGTTCAGCAAATTGAAATGCTGGAAGATCATGCCGATGTCTTTTCGCGTATCGCGGATTTTACGTGCGCTCAAAGTGGAAATATCCTCCCCGTGGATGAGCACGCGGCCTTTCGATGGGCGCTCGAGCAAATTCACTGTGCGGATCAATGAGCTTTTTCCGGCACCGCTGAATCCGATGACGCCGTAAATCTCGCCGGTCTCGACGGTCAAATCGATGCCGTTGAGTGCATGGACTTGCTGTTTGCCGGATACATAAGTTTTCTCGACTGCTTCAAATTGAATCATGGTGTCCCTCCTGTGGCTGCAAATAACGATTCGAATGAGTGCGTACGAACACTTTCTTGAAATAACAACAAAAAGCCCTCTTTTTTCTTGTCCACAAGAAAAAAGAGGGCTCCAAAATATGAAACCATCTCATTCTCATCTTCCAAATGCCGAAGCATTTGCAGGAATTAGCACAGTTTTCGCGGATTTGCGAATCTGCTGCCGAAACGTCATAGGGCCTGTCCCTCGATTTCTCTGGATAAGAAAGTGATGTAAGCTATTCAATTCGTGATTCCTACTCTATTTTGAATTAAGGAAAAAGTCAACAGCTTTTGAAGATTTTTTTTTGGCGGCCCCAGACATTTATAGTAGTTAAAATTTTTTGAAAAATATGCTTGACTTTGAATGGCGGTGTCCCCTATACTTTTCCTCAAGCAAAAAAATAACTGAATACTCTTATCACGAGAGGCGGAGGGAATAGGCCCTACGATGCCCGGCAACCGACAGGCTCATGTCTGGAAAGGTGCTAAATCCTACAGCGCGCATTTGCGTCGCTGAAAGATAAGAGGAGGCAAATCCGTATATGACGGCCCTCTTCTTTCTGAAGAGGGCCTTTTTGTGTCCTCCTCAAACCCGAACAACCATTATAAACACAGGAGGAATTGACAATGACAAACTTCAAACCAGAAACTCTTCTATTACACGGCGGCCAAGAACCGGATCCAGTGACAGGCGCTCGCGGCGTACCGGTCCATAAAACGACTTCTTATGTATTCAAAGATACTGAGCACGCACAGAACCTATTCGGCTTGAAAGAGACAGGTAATATCTATTCGCGCATCATGAACCCGACAGTCGATGTATTCGAACAGCGCGTCGCTCTTCTTGAAGGCGGGACCGCTGCAGTAGCTTTGTCGTCAGGAATGGCAGCCATCGCCTTCTCCGTGTTGAATATAGCGGAAGCGGGAGATGAAATTGTTGCTGATAGCAATTTGTACGGCGGCACTTACAACTTATTCGCCAACACATTGCCGCGCTACGGCATTAACGTAAAATTCGTCGATGCGACCGACCCTGAAAATTTCCGCGCAGCGATCACGGACAAGACAAAAGCCTTGTTCGGCGAAATCATCGGAAATCCGAGCTTGAACGTCTTCGATGTGGAACGTGTGGCGGATATCGCGCATGAAAATGGCGTACCGCTGTTGATCGATAATACATTCGCATCGCCTTTTGTCAGCAACCCGATTGAATTCGGCGCAGACGTGGTCATTCATTCCGCCACGAAATGGATCGGCGGGCACGGGACGACGATCGGCGGCGTAGCAGTCGATGCAGGACGTTTCAACTGGGACAACCCGCGCTTCCCGAATTACACGGAACCGGATGAAACATACCACGGCATCCGCTTTGGAATCGATGTGCCGGAAGCCGCATTCGCGACGAAATTGCGTGTCCAGCTGTTGCGTGATTTCGGGCCATCGCTCAGTGCGGACAGCGCCCATGCACTGCTCCAGGGACTTGAAACTTTACATCTCCGGATTCCTCGCCACGCGACGAACGCACAAAAAGTCGCGGAATACTTGAATGGCCATCCGCAAGTCGAATGGGTCAATTACCTCGGGCTTGAAGGGCATCCATCCAAGGAACTTGCAGATAAATATCTGAAAGACAGCTACGGTTCGATCGTCAACTTCGGTATCAAAGGCGGGCGGGAAGCCGGCCGCAAAGTGATCGACGGTGTCAATTTATGGTCTCACGTGGCGAATGTCGGCGATGCCAAATCATTGATCATTCATCCGGCCTCAACGACACATCAGCAATTGACAGCAGAAGAACTGAAAAACAGTGGCGTCACGGAAGAATTGATCCGTCTGTCTGTAGGACTGGAAAACCATGAAGATTTAATCGCTGATTTGGAACAAGCGATCCAAGCGGCAGTACTCGAGAACGCGTAAGGAGGGATTGGGATGACGACAGTATCCATCGGCCAGCTGACACTTGAATCAGGTCAATTATTGCCCGAAGTGGAATTAGCGTATGAACGCGTCGGAAACAGTTCTGCACCGGCGATTCTGGTTTGCCATGCGTTGACGGGCGATCAATATGCAGTGGGAACTGCAGATCAACCGGGCTGGTGGGCAGGGCTGATCGGCCCGGGGAAAGCGGTGGATACCGGGCAGTTCCAAGTCATCACTTTCAATGTACTCGGCGGCTGCAGCGGTTCGACAGGCCCGCTTTCGGTCAACCCGGAAACCGGTGAACCTTACCGTGCGGCATTTCCTGAACTGACGATCCGCGATATGGTGAGAGCGGAGAAAAAGGCGCTGGAGGCGCTGGAGATCGACCACCTTGCAGCAGTGATCGGTGGATCTCTCGGAGGCATGAAAACCTTGGAGTGGGCCAGGTTGTACCCTGAGTTTCTGGATACGGCAATAACACTTGCAGTGACACCGTATTATGGGGACTATGGTGTAGCGTTCAACCATATCGGCATCCAGGCGATCGAAAACGATCCGGAATTCGAATCAGGGAATTATATATCGGGAACACGGCTGAAAGGCTTTGAAATCGCACGCATGGCCGGCATGGTGACATACCGGAGTGGCCAATTGTTCAATGGGCGCTTTGGGCGCGCCCGTTGCGGAGAGGATTTCGAGGTTCAATCCTATTTGGATTATCAAGGGCGCAAGCTGGCAGGGCGCTTCGACCCGAACAGCTATCTCGTTTTGCTGAAAGCGATGAATTCCCATGATGTAGAAGATGCGGAACTGGACACTGAACTGCTATCGATTTCCTATAGCCACGACTTATTGTATCCGGGAGAATTGATGATTCCTTGGGTCGAAGCCCAGCCGAATGCCAAATGGGAGAAAATCGAAACGGATTTTGGCCACGATGGATTCTTGGTGGAATTCGAAAAATGGGCACATCACGTCCAGGCGCAACTGCGGAAAACGGTGAATGCCAAAAGCCGCGTATTAGCATAAACCTGTTCATTAAAAAAGATCGAAGCCTATACGGCTTCGATCTTTTTTGCGTTTCGTCAATCCTCGTCTTTAATATCGATGTCATCGGGGATTGGCGTCGCGCGCCACTCTTCCAGCTCAAGTTTGGCGATTTCGAGCTGTTGGAAATGGCTTTCGAATTGGGAGGTGTTGATCAAGTATTGTTCTCCGTCGTGGACTGCGCGAATCCGGCCTTCAAGTACATAGCGGTTGACTTGCTCTTCCGGCATCGACAAAAAAGCGGCAGTTTCCGGGACTGTCATATACATGCGATCGCCTCCTCTTTTCTTCTATTATAATCTTATTTACAGCCTATCTCAAACCATCCGCGCCATGTTATCTTTAGGAGGTGCCAAAGGATTTCCAGAATCTAGTGCAAGAAAGGCGATTTTTCCAGCATGCTTTTCAAAAAGAATATTTTATACCATAGAGATAGAAAGCGGTGGAAGCTGATGCAAATAAAGGCATACATATGGGTGTTAGTTGCGGCAATGCTTTGGGGGACCACAGGGACTGCCCAGACTTTTCTGGTGGGGGAAGCCCATCCGTTGACGATCGGTGCGGCACGTCTCGCGATTGGGGGCTTCGGCCTTTTGGTGTTCGTGTGGATGTCAGGGAGATTGAAAGGTGTACGGATCCCATGGTTTTGGATCGGGCTTTCGGCGTTGTGCATGGCCCTGTTCCAGCCGTTCTTTTTTTCGTCGGTGCAATTGACGGGAGTGGCGATCGGAACGGTCGTGGCAATCGGCAGCGCGCCGGCTTTTTCGGGAATATTGGAAGCGCTCGTATTGAAGCGCAAACCCGATCGCGTGTGGGTATTTTCGAGCGTCTTATCGGTCGCCGGCTGTATTTTGCTTTTTGCGAACCGGGATAGTTATATTGTCGACCCGCTCGGAGTGGCGCTGGCCCTGCTCGCCGGGTTGGCGTTTGCGGGATACGCCATGTTCAGCAAAAATGTATTGGGCCTCATGGACGTGGTGCCTGCGGTGGCTGTGATCTTTTCATTGAGCGGCATCGGCTTATTGCCGTTCCTGATTTTCCTGGATATCGGTTATTTGGCTGAACCCCAGAACTTGATGATCGTGGCTTATCTGGGCCTTGCAGCGACAAGTCTTGCCTATCTATTATTCTCGAGCGGGCTGAAAGCCATCCCCTCCTCATCAGCGGTCACTTTATCGCTTGCCGAACCGCTGACGGCTTCCGTATTGGGAGTGGCTGTTGTCGGCGAAGCATTGAGCGGGCAATCGTGGATCGGAGTGATGCTGCTGCTCGGCGGCATTGCGCTGCTGGCATTCGGCAAAAACCGCAAAGCTTAAGAATTTCTTCAGAATTTGAGTGGTCTTCGCTTAAGAATTTCAATTTATACTTAAGCCAGAAATGAAAAGAGGTGGAACGTGTGGAACAATTGACAGTGATGGTGGCGGATGATGACCAGGAAATCCGGGAAGGGATCGGCATCTATCTGAAAAATGAAGGCTTTCTGGTAGTAGGGGCAGCAGATGGCCAGGAAGCGCTCGATTTGCTGGAAACGACGCAAGTGCATCTGGTCATCATGGATATCATGATGCCGAAGCTTGACGGCATCCATTCAACATTCAAGATTCGTGAAAAACGCAATATCCCGATCATCATGCTGAGTGCGAGAAGCGAGGATTCCGATAAGATCCACGGGTTGTCGATCGGTGCGGACGATTATGTGACTAAGCCATTCCACCCGATGGAATTGATGGCGCGGGTGAAATCGCAACTCAGACGTTACGTGACTCTTGGGGATTATGAGCAGTCGGGCCATACACTTGAAATCGACGGATTGAGGCTGGATTCAGAGTCGAAAACGGTGGCGGTAGACGGCGCAGAAATCCGTATGACACCGACAGAGTTCAATATAACAGAGTTGTTGATGCAGCATCCTGGCCGTGTCTTTTCCATCGGTGAGATCTACGAACGGGTCTGGCGGGAGCCGGCATATAATGCAGAAAACATCGTCGCTGTACATATCCGTAAAATCCGGGAGAAGATCGAAGCGGATCCGAAAAATCCGCGGTATGTAAAGGTGGTGTGGGGCATTGGCTACAAAATGGAAAAATGATCTTTGGTCGGTTGCTGCGATTGCAGTTGCTGTGATCTGTCTCGTCTACTGCTCTTCTTTTATTTTGGACTTTGTCATCAAGTCACCGGAAGATTTGCTCGCCACACTCCGCCACTTAACAAAAGGAGAACTATAATATGAAGAAATGGATGTGGCTTGCAGGCATTTCCTTGTTGCTCTTGTGCGTATGGACCGTCGTGGAAAAAGGGGCGGGTTATTTTGGCAAAGCTTACACGGACACAGAAGCTTTTCATTACGATTTTGCCAGGTTTACGGAAGGGTTGCTGCTGTTCGAACTGGCTCCGCCGAATGCCACGGTCGATCAATCGGTCGCTTCCTGGGAAATCGACCAATACCGCATGGATCACAATTCCTTGACTGACCAGATTCAGGCGGTCCGGGATCAATATGCGGATGCGGTTTCAGCAGCTGAAAAAGAAGGCGATAGCTCTTTAGTGGAAGAATTGAAAGCACAGCGCACAGAGGAAATTTCGGCTGTTCGTGAAGAATTTTCCGACGACGAGGCAGCGAAAACAGCCATTATCGAGCAACGTGAAGCGGATTACGAGGAAGCACTGGGGCAATTGGCTGCACAGAAAACCCAATTTGAAGGCCAAGCTTCGGGCTATACCTATCAATTAAGGGATTTGGATAGCGGTGAAGTATTCACAAAAGGCACCATCAACGATGAACCTTTTTTCGAACAGGTATATTCTGCACAAGAGCCGCTTTATTTCAGCAATGGTTATTGGAGTTTTGACTTTCCGTATGATGGTGCCAATCGCACGCTGGCAGATAAGCGTTTTTCAGGGGTCATCCAAATACCGGAAAAGGGAGTAGCGGGGGCATCGGTAATCAGCGGGATAAACCAATTCCAGCTGCTCAAGTTCTTCCTGTATTTTTTGTTGGCAGCAGCAACAGCCGGTGCATGGTGGCTATTCAAAAAGCGCCCGGTCCGGACAGCCTGGTATACGGAATTAACCAGCTATCGCAAATGGCAAAAACTTGCCGTCGAGTGGAAACTCATCGGGTTCATCATCTCGGCTATGTTCGCCTTGGCTGCTGCGAACCATTTCGCGGCAGTGTTGACAAGGCCGTGGGAAGCTGGGAATGGCTCTTTACTGGAAGTCTTCATCGCACTGGCATGCGCGGTGCTGTTCCTATCGCTAAGCATGTTGCAGGCAATCTGGCTATGGCAGCATTTCGGCAACTGGAGTTGCTTTAAAGAAGAGATTCTGCAAAGTTTCACTGTTTCCCAGATCTATTCGGCGAAAGATGCCTTTCTCAACCGGACAATCGGTTTTCAGATGGCCTGGGTGCTCGCAGTGGTATTTTTATGGGGAGCGGGGACTGCGCTCATGGCATTTCAACCGGTCTTGCTTATCGTCTGGGTGCCGGCTACATTATTGATCGGGCTGCCGTCGCTGCTGTTTTTGATGACGCGCTTCGGTTATTTGAACCGGCTGCTTCAAGGGACGGAACAGCTTGCTGCGGGAAGATTGGGAGCGGAACTGAAAGTGAAAGGCAAATCGCCGCTTGCCCGCCATGCCGCTCATTTGAATATGTTGCGGGAGGGCTACAAGGAGTCGGTCTCGGAGCAAGCAAAGAGCGAGCGTTTGAAAACGGAACTGATCACCAATGTCAGCCATGACCTCCGCACGCCGCTGACATCGATCATCACCTACACGGATTTGCTGAAGAACGAGGACCTTGGAAACGAAGAACGGCGGAAATATATCGATATTCTTGACCGGAAATCGGAGCGGTTGAAAGTGTTGATTGAAGATTTATTCGAAGTGTCGAAAATGGCCAGCGGCAACGCGGAAATCGCAAAACAACAGCTGGATATGAAACAGTTGTTGATGCAGGCCTTGGCGGAACATGAGGAAGCGGTGCAGGAAGCCGGGCTCGATGTCCGCATCACGGCGCCGGGCCACCCGGTGTATGCTTCAGTCGATGGGCAGAAATGGTGGCGGCTGATCGATAACTTGATCCTGAACGCCACCAAATATTCATTGCCGGGGAGCCGCGTCTATATTGGGCTGACAGAAGGGGCAGGTGAACTGGCCATGACGATGAAAAACGTCACGCGCTATGAACTGGGCGACAATATCGAAGAATTGCTCGAACGTTTCAAGCGGGGAGACACTTCGCGGCAGACCGAGGGTTCAGGGCTTGGGCTCGCCATCGCCCAATCCATCGTCGACCTTCACGGCGGCCAGATGAAGCTCGCAGTAGATGGGGACTTGTTCAAGGTCACCGTCCTGCTGCCGAATCAGCAATAGATGAATGAACACAAATAACCGCCGATGGGGCTTCCCGTCGGCGGTTTTTGCCAAACCTTGTTTCATTTTAAAAATTAAATGGGGGTCGGGGACGTAATGGCGCCGGATTGCGTTTAGGAAAAATATAAGAGGGGATAATAAAAATGAACCATTAACTTGTAAAGGAGATGACACATTTGAATGATGTAACCAATTCATTCCAGAATGTCGGGAATACGATCATCAACTACATCCCGAACATTCTAGGCGCCCTGTTATTGCTCGTCGTCGCGTGGCTCGTCGCTACGATCGTCAGAGCGATCTTCTCGAAAGGGCTGAAAAAAATCGGTGCTGACAACGCCATGGTAAAAGGACATATGGCTAAAACGAAGGAAGACGCAGATGACAAACTGGACTCTATCGGGAAAATTCTTTATTATTTGATTTTCATCCTGTTCATTCCTAGTGTATTGCAAGCACTCGATATGCACAATGTCGCCCAGCCGATCTCGAACATGATGGACAAGTTCCTGGCGTTCCTGCCGAACCTGTTCATGGCGATCCTGATCTTGGTGATCGGGTACTTTATCGCGAAATTCGTCAAGAAGTTGGTCGAGAGCTTATTGGCCACGATGAACATCGACAAATGGTTCAATAAGATGACCAATAAATCCGGAACGAACGAGCGGGTGGCGCCAAGCGACCAAAACACGCTAGCTAAAGTCCTGGCGAATGTGGTCTTTGTCATCGTCTTGATCCCGATCGTTACGGTAGCGCTTGAAACCCTGAACATCGAATCGATTTCGCAACCGATCGTCTCGATGCTTAACCAAGTGCTGGGAATGATCCCGAATATCTTTGTCGGCATCATCCTCATCCTTGCCGGCGTCTTCATCGCGAAATTCGTCGCGGATTTGCTGATCGGCCTGTTGAACGGCACGGGCATCAACCGCTTCTCGTCTTATTTAAGTCCTGACAAGACGAAAGAACCATCGTTCGATATCGCGCAGATCATCGGCAAGGTCGTCCAGGCGATCATCATCATCTTCTTCGTCGTCGAAGCCATGAATGTCTTGCAGCTGGATGTGTTGAACTCCATCGGTAATGCAGTCATCGCATACTTGCCGCTATTGATCAGCTCCTTGATCATCCTCGGGCTTGGGCTTATCGGGGCAGCATGCTTGGGAATTACATCACCCGTGCGTCAGGCAATAGATTATTCGGGGGCATCGTGAAATATGCCATCTTCATCATTGCCATTTTCATGACGCTCGACCAATTGAACTTCGCTTCCAATATCGTCAACCTGGCATTCCTGTTCATCATTGCAGGGCTCGCAGTCGCTTTCGCCATTGCCTTCGGGATTGGCGGCCGCGACTTCGCGAAAAACCAATTGGCTAAAATGGAAAAGAAAATGAAAGAGGAAGACAATAAACCGAATATGTAAGCTATCTTCTGCTGCGCCCGGCATATGCCGGGCGCATTTTTTATGCAAATATATGGCGCTAGGGCGGGAAGGAGAGAAAAACCCACGACGAAATGAATAATTAAACATCGATATACATATCAACTGTAAGAAAAATCCTCTTATATTTTGAATGAAATATATATTTATATAATATACTTGATCTTTGGGAAAATGAGTCACAACACAAAAGTAGAAGGAACTAAGGGATAAAAAGCTTAGTTTTACGAACCAAATGGAAATGATATAGGACTAAAAGGTTATTGATATAATTGTTTAAATTTTATAAAAATTCAGTTGACTATCATTTATGCAAGCGGTTACAATCAAAGGAGTTATCATGATAATAATTTTAAAGGGGGATCGCTTGAGTGAAACCTGAGCGAACGCTCAGTCTGGGGTGTATGAAAAGAGAGATTTCACCATATTGGAGGAGAAAACATGAAAGCTTACAAAAAGGAAGTGCAATTTACCATTTGGATGACAGCGGCGTTTATTCTGGTAGGGAACGTCGGCTTGATCTTTTCCATTTTCCCGGTAGATGCCATGCTGTTCGGCTTTCCGGTCATGTATATCGTACCTATTTTAATGGGATGGTTCGGCGTGTTCCTGTTGACGCTTGTCGCAGGGAAGATCGGCAACCGGATCGATGATGAGATTGAAAGAGAAAACGACACGCTCGGCCATGCCGACGAAGTAAAGGAAGTGTAAGCGATGGAGCAGAGTTGGCAACTGGATAATCCAATACTTGGGCTTGTGGTCGTAGGTGCGACCTTTGTCTTGTTCTATATCGTCGGTTTCATTTCGAACCGCCAAAGCAAATCAGCGAAAGAACTGTACGTGGGCGGATCGAACGTCGGGGCGATCACGAATGGCTTGGCGATGGCCGCAACATATATGAGTTTGGCGACTTTCTTGGGCATTACCGCACTTATTCTACAATTGCAGGTTCCTTTTATCATGTTGTGGATTCAATTGATTTTGGCCATTCCATTGATCACGATCATTTACGGTACGAGTTTGCGCCGCATGGGCGCGTTTTCGCCGACCCATTTCATCCGTGACCGTTATGGCAAGACAGCGTCCATCATCGCTGCGTTGTTCATGATCCTTGTCTCGATCATGTATGCGCTCGGCCAGATGATCGGTATCGCGATCACCTTTGAAACCTTGCTTGGCATCCCGTATATCACCGGTCTATTCATTTTCGGGATTTTGATTGTCGGGTATATCACGATCGGCGGAATGGCGGGAGCAACGAACAATGCCGCCATCCAGATGGTCATCATTGCGTTGATGTTCATCGTGCCGCTTGCTGCCATCATGAAAGCGATCGGTGCTTCGGGGTGGTATTTCCCGCCATTGCTCTATTCGGACATGGTGCCGGCAATGATGGATGCGTTGCCATCATTCTTTGATTACCAATTCTCGCCGAAATGGTATTTCTCCATCATTCCGGCACTGACGATCGGGGCGCTCGGTTTGCCTCACTTGGCGATGCGTGTTTACACGGCTTCTTCATTAAAGAGTGCGCGCTCCGCGATGGTTTGGTTCGCGTTCATTCTCGGTTTGGTGTTCTCTGCGACATATGCGATGGGCTTTGTCGGCGTCTTTGCGACAACTACGCAAGGCGTGACGATTTCCGATGCGGATGCCGATAAACTAACGATCATCTTGAACATGGTCTATAACCCGGAATGGGTCACGGCGCTTGTCATTGCCGGTGCAATCTCAGCGGGCCTTTCGACACTCAGCGGCAACTTGCTGGCGATCGGTGCGTTGATTTCACAGGATATCATCTCGACATTGAAACCGAACATCTCGCAGCGCTTGAACTTACGCATCGGCTTCATCGCGATTTTCGCCGGTGGGATCGCGAGTATCCTGCTTGCGATTAACCCGCCAGCTTTCCTAGTCGTCAGTATCCTATGGGCCTTCGGTTTGGCAGGTGTCACCAATGCGCCGCTGATCATTGTCGGCGTCTGGTGGAAAGAAGCGAATAAATTCGGTGCGATCGTGGCATCTGTTGTTGGCGGGGCGCTCTACATCATCGTCTCTCCATTCGTGTTCCCGAGCATTGTCTTGACGGGGCATGGGGTGACGGACGGCATGGGGCTTTCCGGGGCGATGCTTGCGGTGCCAGTCAGCTTTATTCTATTGATCGTGGTGTCTTATATCACGAACCGCATGCCGTCACTTTCCGGGAAATTGACGAAGCAAGCCGATATCGAATTGATCGAGCGCATCCATGGCTGGAAAGATATCAAAGCTTACCGTTACAACAGCACGCTTGGGGCGGGGATTACGGTTATCGTCTCCGCTGCTGTGGCAATCTGGGCGTTAATGCCTTGGGGAATGTAAATGATAAAGGGAGTGTCAAAGTTGGTTGGAAAAATGATTAGCCTGGATGATCCATCTTACCGGTCATTCCTGGAATTACCGAAAACCGAAACGGTGAGCCGGCTATTGCTGCTCGTCGTGGGGCTGGGCTACGGCGCGATTTCGATCGCGTCGCAAGCCTCATACATAAGCAGTTTCGATTCCGCTTTACTGCAGAACTTCCTTGTTCCTGCAATCTTCATCCTCTTCGGGATCTTGACGGCGTTCATTACGAAAGTCGGTATGGCAGCGCTGCTGTGGGCAGGGTCCAAGGCATTGGGCGGAACTGCGAAGTACCGCGCTGTCAGCTTGGTGACTCCGGTTGCGCTATTGCCGGGACTGCTCGGCGCCCCGTATTTGGCGGGGCTAGGCGGCGGGTCGGTATGGGTGAATCTGTTCCTTGTCGCCGGCATAATCTGGATGTACCTGGTCGGTGTCAAGATCGTCCAAGTAGTCCAAGGGTTTTCGGCAACGAAGGCGTATCTGTCTGCCGGCATGGCGTTCCTGTTTCTGGCAAGTATCTATTATTTGGTCATCCCTGCGAGTTGAATGCAAAAAGGAGGAAATTAAATGAATGTTGAACAATTGATTGCGCCTGAACAATACAATATCACTTCTGAATTGGAAGCATACAAGAACGATGCCGAACGGATTGCGGTGCGCTGGTTCGATGCGGATAATAACCGGGTCGACCTTTCCTATCAGAAGCTGTTTTCGGAAATGAACCAGTATGCGCAGGCCCTGATGAATCTGGGCCTGGAAAAAGGCGACCGGGTCTTGATCATTTTGCCGCGTATCCCGGAAGCGTACATTACGTATTTGGCTTGTTTGCGTGCAGGGCTTGTCGCGATTCCATGTTCTGAAATGCTGCGCAAAAAAGATTTGAGCTACCGCATGGAGCATTCCGGCGCGAAAGCGATCATCGCGCATTATAAAACGACAGCTGAAACGAATTCCATTGAAGAGAACTACGCTGCGTTGGACAATAAATTGATTGTCGGCGGTAAAGAAGAAGGGTGGAAGTCGCTGGAAGAATTAGCTTCCGCTGAATCGGCAGAATTCGAAGCGGTCGTTACGGACCGCGAAGACATGGCGTTTCTATCTTATACTTCCGGAACGACCGGCAATCCCAAAGGCGTGGTCCATGTCCACGGATGGGGCTATGCGCATGTGCGGACAGCTGCGACTGAATGGCTCGGCGTGCAAAGCGGCGACATCGTTTGGGCAACGGCAGCCCCGGGCTGGCAGAAGTGGATTTGGAGCCCATTCCTTTCGACGATTACGCTTGGGGCGACGGCACTCGTCTATAACGGCGGATTCGATGCACTGAAATACCTGGATATCCTCGAGGAAGAAAAAGTCAATGTGCTGTGCTGCACGCCGACTGAATACCGCATCATGGCAAAGGTCGAAAATTTGAAGGAGTATAAATTACCTCATTTGCGCAGTGCGGTTTCTGCTGGCGAGCCGCTCAATCGTCAAGTAATCGATGCCTTCCAGGACGCATTCCACTTGAATGTCCGTGATGGTTACGGCCAGACGGAAAATACTTTGCTCGTGTGTATCCTGCAGGATATGGACATGAAGCCGGGGGCAATGGGCAAACCGACGCCAGGAAATCCGGTGGAGATCATCAATGAGGACGGACAGCCCGCAGCGCCTGGGGAAGTCGGCGATATTGCCGTACACAAAAGTTGCCCGGCACTGTTCCGTGAATATTACCGGGATCCGGAACGGACGCAAGCGTCTTTCCGCGGTGATTGGTATTTGACGGGCGACCAGGCTTCACGCGATGAAGACGGCTATTTCTGGTTTGAAGGACGCAGCGATGACATCATCATTTCTTCGGGTTATACGATCGGGCCGTTCGAAGTGGAAGATGCGCTGATGAAGCACCCCTCCGTGCAGGAATGCGCAGTCGTCGCAGCTCCAGATGAAATCCGGGGCAATATTGTCAAGGCGTTCGTCGTCTTGCGGGACGGAGGCAAACAGGATGAGGCGATGGTCAAGGAATTACAGGATCATGTCAAAGGAATTACCGCCCCTTACAAATACCCGCGTGTCATTGAGTTCTTGACGGAACTTCCGAAAACGACTTCCGGAAAGATCCGCCGTGTGGAATTGCGTAAGATGAACGCTTAGAAAAGCAAGCCGCGCTGAAACCAGCGCGGCTTTTTCGATGCTGTTTAAGATGTTCGGCTTTCGTCAATATATATAGGTAGGCGGACATAAGAAAAAATAGGAGTCCAGACGTTCAGAAGGGGGCCACCTATGGAGCAGTGGATTACATCGGTAATGGAGAATTACGGCTATTTCGGGATTTTCCTGCTTATTTTGCTGGAAAACGTATTCCCGCCGGTGCCTTCGGAAGTGGTGTTGACGGCCGGGGGATTTATGACATCGACGACCAGCCTCACTGTATGGGGAGTCATCCTGTCGGCCACGGCAGGATCGGTTGCCGGGGCTGTCATGCTCTATGGGCTCGGCCTTTTATTGGATGTCGAACGGCTGGAGCGAATCATCGAAAAACACGGCAATTGGCTGCGCCTCAAAAAAGCGGATCTCCATAAAGCGGATCGCTGGTTCGATCGCTTCGGGGGATTCGCCGTATTCATCGGGCGGCTCATTCCGCTGGTCCGCAGCCTTATATCGATTCCAGCTGGCATGTCCAATATGAAATTCGTTTTATTCCTGGCCTTTACGACAGCCGGCACCTTGATCTGGAACACAGTGCTCGTCTACGTCGGGCGCGCTGTCGGTGAAAACCGGGAAGAAATTCTGCAGCAATTGGGCGTTTATTCGAATAGTGTCTATGTTTTGCTTACCATCGGCGCCATCGCCGGTTTGTGGATGTACAAAAAAAGGCGCGGCGGCGGGCGGTGAATCTTTTGCGATAGGAAAGCTAATCAGGAGAAGGGTGGAGGAACTTCATGAAACCGATTTTATTCATTACCCAAAAATTGCCAGAACAAGTAGTGGCGGATCTGCAGGAGGCCTACGAAGTGCGGATGTGGCCGGAAGAGGAGCGCAATGCGCCACGTGAAAAATTGCTTGAAGAAGTGAAGGAAGCACATGCGCTATGGACCATGCTCGGTGACCGAATTGACCGGGAACTGTTCGAAGCGGCACCCAACTTGAAAATCGTCGCGAATCTGGCGGTTGGCTATAATAACATCGATCTTGATGCAGCAAGAGAACATAAAGTGATTGTCACCAATACGCCGGATGTCTTGACCGAAACGACAGCTGATCTGACATTCGCGTTGATGCTGGCGACCGCCCGCCGCTTGGTCGAAGCGGAAAAGACGGTCAGAAACGGCGAATGGAAAGCCTGGACGCCGATGGGATTGACCGGGCAGAATGTGCACGGCACGACTGTCGGGATTATCGGCATGGGGCGGATCGGAGAAGCGGTCTGCATGCGGGCGCAAGGTTTCAATATGGAAGTCATCTACCATAACCGGACGCGCAAAAGCCTGGAAGAGGCGCAATATGCGGAACTTGACGACCTGCTGAAGCGCTCGGATTTCGTGGTGATCCTTGCGCCGCTGACCGAACAGACGAAAGGCATGATCGGTGAACGCGAACTGTCCTTGATGAAAGATACCGCGATCCTCATCAATTGCGGCAGAGGCGGAATCGTCGACGAACGGGCTCTATACGAGGCGTTGAAAAGTAAATCCATTTGGGGAGCAGGGTTAGATGTGTTCGAGCAAGAGCCGCTGCCATTGGACCATCCGCTTCAAACGCTCGACAATTTAACGGTCACGCCGCATATTGGCAGCGCAACAGTACAGACGCGCTATGCGATGATGCAATTGAACAAAGAGGCGCTCCAAGCTTGCGCGAATCACAAACCCGTCAAGAACCGGGTTTGTTAACACTGGCAGTCCCGGCGGCAACCGGGGCTGTTTTTTTATTGGCGCTCGTTGGGGGGCAAGGCAAGTTGAATTTTTTTGCGCACTGGGGTAAAATAGGCTAGGTTTTTCCTGTATCAAAGGAATGGGCCAAATCGAAAATCAGGAGGTATGATTCATGCAAAATCATACACATAATGTCTTACTGTACTACCTATACACCCCGATCGAAAATCCGGAAGAGTTTGCGGCCGAGCATTTGGCAGCCTGCAAGGAAATCGGGTTGAAAGGCCGTATCCTCGTCTCCCGCGAAGGAATCAACGGCACATGCTCCGGCACGATCGAGCAAACCGAACAATACATGGAGATGGTGAAGAGCGATCCGCGCTTTGCTGACATCGTCTTTAAAATCGACGAAGCGGATGGCCATGCTTTCAAAAAAATGCACGTCCGTGCGAAAAAAGAAATTGTCCACCTAGGACTTGAAGATGATATCAACCCGAACGAATTGACCGGCAATTATCTGGAGCCGGAAGAATTTTATAAATTGATGCAGGACCAGGATACAGTCGTTATCGATGCACGCAACGATTATGAGTACGACTTGGGCCATTTCCGCGGTGCGGTGCGCCCTGATGTGGAAACTTTCCGCGATTTGCCGAACTGGATACAGGAAAACAAAGAGCAGTTCGAAGGCAAGAAGATTTTGACGTATTGCACAGGGGGCATCCGCTGTGAAAAATTCTCGGGCTGGCTGAAACGCGAAGGCTTCGAGGACGTCAACCAGCTACACGGCGGCATCGTCATGTACGGCAAGGATCCGGAAGTGCAAGGCAAGCTTTGGGACGGGCAATTGTACGTCTTTGATGAGCGTATCGCTGTACCGGTCAACCGTGTCGAGCATACCATTGTCGGGAAAGACCATTTCACGGGCGAGCCTTGTGAACGCTACGTCAATTGCGCGAACCCGGAATGCAACGCGAAAATTCTGTGCTCTGAAGAAAACGAGCACAAATACATGCGTTCGTGTTCGGACGACTGCCGCGAGCATCCGCGCAACCGCTATGCTTTTGAGCACGGCTTGACAGGGGAGCAGGTACAACAGCGCCTCGAGGCATTGAAAGAAACTGCACAATAAGAAATCGAAAAAGCCTGACCGGAAATTTCCGTTCAGGCTTTTTTTGCTGGATTAATTTTCGAGTTGTTCTGCACACTCCTGGCAGATCAATTCCCCATCGATATAGACGCCGTCCAAGAATCCGTCACGGCAATAGACATCTTTGCCGCAATTGCTGCAAGGGCCGATAAGCTCACGCATGCTGCAAGGCATTCGCGTGCACGTGCATCGCGTCTTTCAGGTAATTGGACAAGCCGTCGCCATGCTGGTCGATGGTCCGGGAGAAGCGGCTGTCGTTCGCATAAAGGTTGGCCAAGTTGCGGAACATGTTTGGCGTGCATTCATAGAAACGGTCAAGCAAATGGTAATAGGCGGCCATTTCCTCCTGGACTTCAGGTGCGTCGGCCGGCAGGTTCATGAGGCCGGCAACGGCGCTGTAGATGCGGTTCGCTTCACGATCGATTTCTTCGAGGTCTTCCGCTTCTTTTTCAGGTTTGGCTGCTTGGGGAGATGAAGCTTCAAGCATTGAAGTTTCATCCTTGATGTTTTCCAGGTCTCCCTTGACGGATACTTCGATTTCCGGTTTCTGGTACAGGTCGATGCGGTCAGGCGTATGGCGGATGGAGAATGCGGCAAAGCGCTGTTCATTGCTGAGGGGTTCTCCTGATGAAAACTCATTCTGTGTCATGCGGGCATTGTCGATCAATTGCTCGATGCGGAACTTTTTCTGTTCGAGCAACTCGATATGGCGCGCCATGGCATATTCCGCCTCATAGCCATTTTTTATGATTTCCTGGATTTTCTTCAACGAAAACCCAAGTTCCTTGAGAAACAGGATTTGCTGAAGCAATTTCAAGTCTTCATCGCTGTAATAGCGGTATCGGTTCGATCCTTTATTGCTCGGTTTCATTAAATCGATGCTGTCGTAATGGTGCAGTGTCCGTACACTGACACCTGCGATTCTTGCCACTTCTTGTACTTTGTACATTTCAATCACCTCTACTCTTGATTAGACTATGACGAATGGTCAGTGTCAACCGTTTCCGGGGAATTTTCCTGGAAAATGGCCGAATGTGCGCAGCTTGACAAACTAATCGGAGGAACTTGCGAAAGCATGTAGGAGTTTTTGGTTTTGTAGGGAATAGAGTAGATAGTGAAAGCGTTTACATTCATTGTGGAAAGGGGTAATTCGATGAAACTGACGAATTTTGTGAATGGGGAGTTCCTGCAGGAGGGGGGCGCCGAATTTGTGCCGGTCGTCAACCCGGCAACAGGGGAAGAGCTGGCAAGCGTGCAGCGTTCAACTGCCAAAAACGTGGAGGAAGCGGTAAAGGCAGCCAAGAAAGCCCAGAAAAAATGGGCGCTTGTCCCGGCACCGAAACGCGCGGATTATCTGTATGAAATCGGACGCTTGATGAAAGAGCGGAAAGAGCACTTAGCGTCGGTGCTGACAAAGGAAATGGGCAAAGTGATCGAAGAAGGGCGCGGTGAGGTTCAGGAAGGCATCGATATGGCGTTCTATATGGCGGGCGAGGGCAGAAGGTTGTTTGGCGAAACGACGCCTTCGGAACTGGCGGATAAATTTGCGATGAGTATCCGTGCGCCGATCGGTGTCGTCGGGCTCATCACCCCGTGGAATTTTCCGGTAGCGATCGCTACATGGAAATCGTTTCCGGCAATCGTGGCGGGTAACACCTTCATTTGGAAACCGGCAACGGAAACACCGATGATGGCTTATGAAATGGCTAAGATTTTCAAGGAAGCCGGCTTGCCGGATGGTGTCGCCAATATCGTTTTCGGTTCCGGTTCAGAAGTCGGGACGGCGATGATCGAACATCCCGATATCCGGGTCATTTCATTTACCGGATCGACCGATACAGGCCGCAAAGTTGCGGAACTCGGCGGTCGCCACTTGAAGAAAGTATCGCTTGAGATGGGTGGGAAAAATGCGGTCATCGTCATGGACGATGCGGATCTGGACCTGGCGGTGGACGGTATTTTGTGGAGTGCGTTCGGCACAGCCGGCCAGCGTTGCACGGCCTGCAGCCGTGTCATCGTGCACAAAGATGCGAAAGAGCAATTACAGCAGCGCCTGCTCGAAAAGATGGATAAATTGACGATCGGCGACGGCATGGACGAATCGGTCAAAATCGGCCCAGTCATCAATAAGAAAGCGCTGGAGAAAATCCATTCCTATATCGAAATCGGCAAGGGTGAAGGCGCAGAACTCGTCAAGGGCGGCGAAATTTTGACTGGCGGCCATTATGATCAAGGGAACTATTACGCACCGACATTGTTTGCAGGTGTCACGCCGGACATGCGTATTGCGCAGGAAGAAATTTTCGGCCCGGTTATTTCTTTGATTGAGGTCGCAAGTTTTGAAGAAGCGATTGAAGTGAATAACGGCGTCATTTACGGCTTGTCGAGTTCGATTTTCACGGCGGATGTCAACCGGGCATTCAAAGCGCAGCGCGACCTCGATACCGGCATCGTCTACATCAACGCAGGCACCACGGGGGCTGAAATCCATTTGCCGTTTGGCGGCACGAAAGGCACCGGCAATGGCCACCGCGATTCAGGCGTCGCGGCACTCGACGTCTTCACGGAATGGAAAAGCGTCTATGTGGATTTTAGCGGCAAATTGCAGCGTGCACAGATCGACAACGAAGCATAAAGGGGGCGGCGGAGATGAAATTTGCGGTACTCGGAGCTGGATTGATGGGAAAACAAGCAGCGCGTGATTTACTTCGCAACGAGCAGGTAGAGAAAGTGATTCTGGCGGACCGGACTACGGAAAAAGCGGAAGCGTTCCGCCGGCAATTGGGCGATTCCCGGCTGGAAATCGCCAAGATGGATGCCGGCCGTGACGACGAACTGAAGCAAGTCATCGCACAGGCGGATGTCGTGATCAATGCGCTATTCTATACATTTAATGAGAAAGTAGCGAAACTTGCGATTGAATGCGGTGTTCATTCGGTCGATCTCGGAGGGCATATCGGCGGTGCTACGGATAAGGTGCTCGCCATGCATGAGCAAGCGTCGAGCCAAGGCGTGACCATCATCCCCGACCTGGGCGTTGCGCCAGGAATGATCAATATTTTAACCGGCTATGGTGCGAGTCAATTGGACGAGGTCGAATCGATCCGGATTTATGTCGGGGGCATACCGCTCCATCCGGAACCGCCGCTCGAATACAAACACGTTTTCTCGCTCGAAGGCGTTTTCGACCATTACACCGACCCGTCGCATGTCATCCGCGGCGGTGAACTGGAAGAAGTCGAATCGTTATCGGAAATCGAGCCGATCGCATTTGAAGGCTTCGGCGAGTTGGAAGCGTTCCATACATCCGGCGGCACGTCGACTTTGACGAAAACGTTCCAGGATGTGGATTCGCTGGAATACAAAACGATCCGTTACCGGGGACACGCCGATAAGTTTCGCTTACTTGTCGAATTGGGCTTGACGGATCATGAAGGAAAAGTGACCGCAGGCGGGCATGAAGTGTCACTCCGCGAAGTATTGCTGAAAGTGCTCGAGCCGATTACGGAACTCGGTGACGAGAAAGATGCCGTGCTTTTGCGCGTGACGGTTTCCGGCGTGAAAGAGCAAGAGGAGTGCACATACCGATATGAAATGGTAACCATTCGCGATGAGTCAACCGGTGTGACGGCGATGGCGCAGGCCACGGCCTACAGCATTTCCGTGGTGGCGCAGATGATCGCCGATGGGCGCATCCAAAAACGCGGCGTCTATCCACCGGAACAGATTGTGCCGGGTGCTGAATACATCGCCGAAATGAAGAAGCGCGGCGTAAACATACACGAAACAGTGCAGCGGGCAACGCATCACAACTAGCAAGGAGGGAACAGCATGGATTTTGAACATAGCGAAGAACAAAAGATGCTGCGTAAAACCGTCCGGAAGTTTGTCGATGAAGAAATAATGCCACATATAAAAGACTGGGACATCAAGGGGAGTTTCCCGGAAGAAATCTGGCAGCGCCTGGCCGATCTCGGGCTTATGGGGGTATGCATTCCCGAAGTTTACGGCGGCAGCGGCATGGATTATAATTCGCTCGCGATCGTCTGCGAAGAACTGGAGCGCGGCGATACCACATTCCGCACGGCTGTTTCGGTGCATACCGGTTTGAATTCACTATCGCTTTTGCAATGGGGAACGGAAGAACAAAAACAGCAGTTTTTGATCCCACAGGCGAAAGGCGAAAAAATTGGCGCCTTCGGATTGACGGAGCCAGGAGCCGGCTCGGATGTGGCGGCACTTTCGACAACGGCCAAACGCGATGGGGACGATTACGTACTGAACGGGCAAAAAACTTGGATTTCACTCTGCGATCAAGCAGACCATTTCCTCATCTTCGCCTATACCGATAAGGAAAAAACGCATGGCGGCATTTCGGCATTTATCGTGGAACGTGGACGGGCAGGGTTTTCTTCCAAAGCCATCAAAGGAAAATACGGCATACGTGCCGGCAATACGGGTGAATTGTTCATGGAGGATGTGCGCATCCCGTCAAGCAACCGGCTCGGCGAAGAAGGCGAAGGGTTCAAGATTGCGATGGCGTCACTGGACAATGGCCGTTTCACGGTCGCTGCCGGCGCATGCGGCTTGATGATGGCCTGTCTGGAAGCATCCCTGGATTACTGCAAGACACGGACGACCTTCGGCAAGCCGATCGGTGAGCATCAACTGGTGCAACAGATGCTCGCCAATATGGAAGCAGGCTATCAGATGAGCCGCTTGCTTGTCTACCGGGCGGGTGAATTGAAGAACAACGGCAAGCGCAATACGCGTGAAACCTCGCTTGCAAAATGGCAGGCATGTGATTTTGCCAATAAAGCCGCAGACGATGCGGTCCAAATTCACGGTGCCTACGGTTATTCCGATGATTATCCCGTCGCCCGCTACTTGCGCAATTCCAAAGCGCCGGTCATCTATGAAGGCACCCGGGAGATCCATACGCTCATGCAGGCAGAGTATGTGCTCGGAAAGCGTCAGGACAAGGAATTGAATCGCATGTTGCCTGCCTGGCCATTCGGCTGATTGGTCTGTGCATAAAAAAAGAGCGGGCATGTCCCCGCCCGCTTGAACCACCGGATCACTCCGGTGGTTTTTCATGTGAAAATATCTTCTTCGTTCGGCACAAGCAAATTGAGCTTTCCCGGTTGGACACGAATCGAAGCTGGCGTCTTCATGTAGATTTCGCCGTCTGTATCGACATCCATCGAAGCCTCCGTATGGATCTCGATGTCCCGCCCTTGTAGATGGATGATATGCTCGAGATCTTCCGCAGTAAGGTCCGGTTTTGATAGGGAAAACCATTCGCGTATCGCGGCGAACGACGAGCTTTGGATGATGAATACATCCAAAAGCCCATCAGCCGGGTCGATGCTCTGCATCGGAAACAAATGGGTGCCGATGGATTTCCCGTTCATCGCTAATACCAACACGGCTTCTTCTTCATACGATTGGCCGTCGATCGACATGGATACCTTAAACGGCTCTGCCTGCCTCATCGTCTGCATCGCGCTCATGAAATAGCTGAGTTTGCCATAACGCTCCTTTAAGTCGGGGGCGATATTGAAGGAAGCGTCTGTAATCAGGCCGATGCCGGCAAAATTCAGGAACGTTCCTTCATTGAGAGTGGCCGTGTCGACTTGCTCCAGTTTCCCTTGGCTCAAGCTTCTTGCGGCTTCATCGAGGTATAAAGGGATATTCATCGTGCGCGCAAAATCGTTGCACGTCCCGCTCGGCAAGATTCCGAGAGGCGGCGGATTGTCGATTGTGCTGAGTGCGCGTGCCGCTAAATGGACTGTGCCGTCGCCGCCTGCGACAAATAATGCGTCTGCGCGTCCAGCGGCAGAGCGACAGGCCGATTCCATTTCTTCCGGGGAATCGGTCTTGATCAGTTCCAATGTCTTCGAAGCTGCGGCGAGTTGCGGTACGGCCAAGCCCATGACCGCATCAAGCGTGGACGCGCCTGCCTGTGCATTATACAATAATACGGAATGCGTGAATCCGGCCATGCGTAAGTCCTCCATTCTTCATCATTACTCAACCATTCCACTTATAGAGGGGCAGTAAACTCGCTGCGCAATTCAGTGAAAAGGAGTGCTCATATGACCAGGAAACTATATTACGAAGATGCTTATTTAAAGGAAACGACGGTACAAGTCACCGAGTCGGCAAATGATGGGCGCGGCCAGTATGTAGTGCTCGACCAGACCTGCTTTTATCCGGAAGGGGGAGGGCAGCCCGCAGACCAGGGAATGATTGGCACAGCCCCCGTACTGGATGTCCAAAACCAGGCCGGGGAGATCCGGCATTATCTGGACCGGCAGCTTGAGCCCGGCCGATATCAAGCAAAGCTGGATTGGCAGAAAAGATGGGAGCATATGCAGCAGCATGCGGGGCAGCACCTTTTAAGCGCTTTACTGGAAGATCGCCACGGCTACCGGACTACCAGTTTCCACCTCGGGCAAGAGCGGGTGTCGATCGATTTGCATAAGGCGTCAATCGACCGGGAAACCTTGCGGCAAGTGGAACTCGAAGCAAATCGGATCATTAGCCGCCATTTGCCGATCCGGACACGTTGGGTAAATGAAGATCAGCTCGCGCAATTGGATCTTCGTAAGCCGCCCGCAGTTAGTGGGGACATTCGCCTGGTGGAAATGGATGGCATCGATTTGAACGCATGCGGCGGCACCCATCCTGACAATACCGCGGGCATCGGGCTATTGAAAATCATTGGCACGGAAAAAGCGAAAGGCGGCACAAGGCTTTATTTCCTATGCGGTGAACGTGCGCTTGGACATTTCGGCAAGTTGAGCGACACGAGCGATGCATTGATCGGGAAGCTGAATGCCCCGCTCGCTGAACTGGTGCAGGCTGCAGATGTCCTGCTGTCAGAAAAGGCGGCAGCCGACAAGGAAATTATGGAATTGAAAAAACAGCTTCTGTTGGCAGAAGCCAAGACCTTGACACCCGAAAACGGCATGGCCATCCGGAATTTCGGCGACCGGCCAGTCAAGGAATTGCAGCAGCTGGCGCGCCTGGCCACTGAAGAACACCCCGCTGCCTGTATATTGTTCGCAGCACAGGCAGAAGGCCGTATCCGGTTTGTATGTGCCCGTGGCGCTGAATCTGCTGCCGACATGCGGGAGACCTTGAAGCGCTTGTTGGCTGAAACGGACGGCAAGGGAGGCGGGACACCTGCGCTTGCGCAAGGAGGCGGCAATACGGAAGAGCCATTCGAGCGCTTCCAGGAAATTTTCAACGAAATTCATGCATCTGGTTGAAAACAGCTTGTAACTTTTTCGAACCGTGAGAGGTCTAATGGATAAATGGCACGGGAAAGGTCGTGGTTTTCGTGAAATGGAGCAAAGCTTGGTGGATCGCAGCGATTCTTTTGGTGTTTTCCGGCACAGCATTTGCCTTGCTGACGGAAAATGTGGCAATCAGCGGTTCGTCCACAGCGTTATCGGAATCGGGATGGCGGGCGAACTTCTCAGCGCCGCTCGATATGGATGCAATCGAGAAAGGTGCCGTTTATCTTACGGATGCGGATGGCCAAAAGCTCGAGATGGATATGCAGTTGGCGAATGGCGGCCGGACACTTGAAGTTCCGGACATCGAAAGTGGGGATTATACGCTTCATGTCACCAAATCCGCTTTAGCCAGCAGCTTCCTGAAAACCCTGTCGACAAACCAGCTCGAGTTCACGATACAAGACGAAGTCCAGAATTTGGCCGGGAAAGAAGAGCTGCGTACTTATTTTACCCGCCTGCTCAAATTGCAAAAAGATAACCCGTTCTACAGAGGTTTCGGTGAAGGGGTCGATGAAGCGGAAGACAGCGCTTCAGGCGAATCGGGAGGAATGGGGGGCGGCGACCATTCGACGACCAATAACCAAGTCGAAGGCGTTGATGAAGGGGATATTGTGCAAACGGACGGCGATTATTTATATTCCATCAGTGAATCGCGCGTGATGATTTCCGACATCAGGGACCCTGGAAATATGGAACTTGCGGCAGCCCTGGAGTTCGACGGGGAAATGTATCCCGAAAGATTATTCCTATCGGGCGATACGCTTGCTGTCATTTCAAGCCGCTTTTCGCTCATGGGAACCGAAGCGGATGCGGAAATGGAAAGCTTCATGCCATACTCCGGCATCACGGTCGTCTCTCTCTACGATGTAGCTTCGCCTGGCAATCCTCAACTGATCCGTGAATTCGGCAACGAAGGTACATTCAATAATGCGAGGTTTTCGGGTGGCATCCTCCGTTATGTCAGCAACGTGTTCCCGAACTACTGGATATTGGAGGAGCAGCCGAATATGGAGCTGCGGCCAAGGCTGTTCGATTCCAAGGATGGCGGAGAGCTTGGACCCTTGCCATACGAAGACTTGACCATCCTGCCAGGAACGATGGAAGGAAGCTATAGCGTCATTGCCTCCATCAACCTGGATACGCCCGGTTCCAATGAAATTTCCACCAAAGGCTTTCTGGGCGGCAATGAGCAGCTTTACATGAACGAGCAGCATCTCTATTTGACTGCTTCCGCTTTCGAGACGGCTGAAGGGGAGTTTGAGGACACGGCACTTTGGGTACCGCAGCAAGCGGATACGGAAATCTTCAAATTCGGATTGGACGGCATCTCGGTGGAATTCATCGCTTCGGCCCGTGTCCAGGGAGCCTTGTTGAACCAGTTTTCCATGGATGAATTCGAAGGCCATTTCCGCTTGGCGACAACTGAAGGGGTTGCCTGGGCACCGGCTTCCGAACCGAAAAACCATTTATTCATTTTGGATGAACAATTGGAACAGGCCGGTTCAGTGGAAAACTTGGCGCCGGGTGAACGCATCTATTCGGTCCGCTTTATCGGCAGCAAAGCCTATATGGTGACTTTCCGGGAGACCGATCCGCTCTTTGCCATCGATGTTTCCGATCCGGCAGCCCCGGAAGTGCTCGGGGAATTAAAAATCCCTGGGTTTTCCAACTATTTGCATCCTCTCGATGAAAATCATTTGATCGGTTTCGGGTACGATACGAAAATCGAGCCGGTCAAGGGGGGAGGCGAGCCGCGCATCGTGACGGGCGGGATGAAACTCTCGCTGTTTGATGTCAGTGACATGGGTGATCCACAGGAAACAGATACGGAAATCATCGGCGGCCCGGGCACCTATTCGGCCTTGCAGTATGACCACAAAGCATTGTTCCGCCATGAACAAAAAAACTTGTTCGGGTTTCCGGTATCGATTTACGTAGGCGACGGCACGGAGTATATTGAATTCCAGGCCGAAGGGGCTCTGGTTTATTCTATTACGCCGCAAGGCATCGAGTTATCGGCAGATTTGACCGAACCGGCAAGCCAGCCTTACGAAGACTGGAATACCTCGGTCCAGCGGCTGGTCTATGCGAAAGATGCTTTATATACCGTAGCCAATGCGGAAATCACAAGTTATCATTTGGCGGATTTCGAAGCGCTCGGCACTTTGCCGCTGCAATGAAGACGATGGATAGGAGCGGATCCATTAATGGGGATCCGCTCTTCAGAGTGTTGAAGAAGTCTATTAGACGGTTATTAAATTAAAAGCTGACCATCTTTTTGACATTCAAAAATCAATGACCTGTTTAAGTATTTGGAGAAGTGTTTGCTCGTAAACCTTTCTGCTCAATAATGCTGCGCATTACTTCGCAAAGATAATGTCTCCCGTAGGTCGACCTTATCTTTCCTGCGGGAGCAGCGAAGCGACGGGTTTGAGAGACCCCGCAGGCAATGAATGAGCGAAGCTTAGCTGAGCACATTCATTTGCGACGCATCTGCTTGCAGATCTCTTTTGCGATGCCCGAACATAGTGAGGGTTGAGCAGATGTGGGAGCAACGGTTTTAGTGACGAGGAGGCTCGATTCCCGCCCCGCGGAAAGCGAGCAATAAGCTTCGGAAAATACGGCTTTTAACTATCTCGACAGCCTGAGGAGCGGATCTCTTAATGGGGATCCGCTCTTTATCGTCGGGAAGATGGCCGCGATTGAAAATGTGTGTTTGCACTGTCAGAAAGAGGGAATAAGAGAAATATTCTGATATCACTAAACGGGAGGGAAAGTCATGAAGGCAGTAACGTTCCAAGGGACAAAAGATATGCAAGTAAAAGAGGTAAAAGATCCGGAAATCCAAAAACGTGATGACATTATCGTGAAGATAACGTCCACTGCTATTTGCGGGACAGACCTGCACATTTATCAAGGGGCATTGCCCACGACGAAGGATACCGTCATCGGCCATGAACCGATGGGCATCGTAGAAGAAGTCGGGCCGGACGTCACGAAAGTGAAAAAGGGCGACCGCATCGTCCTTCCATTTAATGTGAGTTGCGGCCATTGTTTTTATTGTTCCAATGAAATGGAAAGCCAATGCGACAATTCAAACGGCAATCCCCATTTCGATACGGGCGCCTATTTCGGTTTGACAGAGCGCTATGGCGATTATTCAGGGGGGCAGGCTGAATATCTGCGTGTGCCATACGCCAATTTCATGCCATTGGTCATTCCGGAGTCTTCGGAGCTCGAAGATGAGCAGGTCCTTTTCCTGTCGGATGTACTGCCGACCGCTTGGTGGAGTGTCGAGAACGCGGGAGTCAAAGAAGGCGACACGGTCGTTGTTCTTGGTTGTGGGCCGATCGGGCTCATGACCCAGAAGTTTGCCTGGATGAAAGGGGCGGCGCGCGTCATTGCCGTCGATGAATTGCCATACCGGATGGAAAAAGCGAAAAAGATGAATAATGTGGAGATTGTTGACTTCAGTAAACACGACAACACAGGGGCGCTCATCCATGAAATCACCAAAGGCGGCGCGCGTGTCGTCATCGATTGCGTCGGGATGGACGGCAAGAAATCGACAGCGGAAGCCGTTCAACAAAAGCTGATGCTGCAAGGCGGGACGCTTAGCGCGATCGATATCGCGAAAGATGCCGTCAGTAAATTCGGGACCATCCAATTGACGGGCGTTTACGGATTGACTTATAACCAATTCCCGCTGGGCAACCTGTTCGAGCGCAACGTGACGATGAAGATGGGGCAAGCACCGGTCATCCATTTGATGCCAATGCTTTTCGACAAAATCGAAAGAGGCGAATTCGACCCGCGTGAAATCATCTCCCACATCGTGCCGCTCGAACAAGCGAGCGAAGCTTACCGGATATTCAACGACCACGAAGACGAATGTACGAAAGTCATTTTGAAACCATAAACGTGCCGACGAAACGCTCCGGTTACCGGAGCGTTTTAATTTTGCCTTGCCTGCGGTATGATGGTACAGAAGAAAAAAGGGGGGAGACCGGATGGCCGAAATATCGGAAGTCAGAAGAGAACTTGCGCTGGATTGTTTTCTGTTGGCCGGAAAAGTCATGATGGAAAGCGGAGCGGAGACCTACCGGGTGGAAGATACGATGATCCGGATGGCAGTTTCGCAAAATATGATGGATTCCCATTGCTTTGTGACTCCGGCAGGCATCATGTTTTCCCCGAGCAATGACTTGCCGACACGCTTTGTCCGCATCCATGGCCGGCGCACCGATCTCGAACGGGTAGCGCGTGTCAATGCCGTATCGAGGCGACTTGTTGCGGGGCAGCTGACATTGCAGCAGGCATATGATGAAATGACGGAAATCGAAAAAACCCATTATTTATTCCCTTTATGGCTGCAAGTACTGGCAGCTGCAGCCGCCAGTGCCTGCTTCCTGATTTTGATGGGCGGTGGCTGGGCAGATATCCCATTCGCTTTCCTGATCGGGGGCATCGGATTTTATATTGTGGAAATGGTACTCGTGAAAACGAGAGTCAAATTTTTCGCCGAATTCATTGGAGCGGTCGCCATCGGTACTTTAGCGGTACTTGCGGTATATAGCGGTTTCGGAAACGATCCCGATACGATCATCATCGGCTCGGTCATGCCGCTTGTTCCCGGCTTGTTAATCACTAATGCCGTACGCGACATGATGGCCGGCCATTTTGTGTCCGGGCTGTCGATGGGTGCAGAGGCTTTTCTGACGGCATTCGCTATCGGAGCCGGCATAGCCATCGTATTGTCATTTTAAGGAGGAGATCGAATGAACTGGCCTTTGGAGGCGTTTCTAAGTTTTTTCGCTGCCGGCGCATTCGGCATCATTTTTAATATTCCCAGGAAAACGCTTATCAGTTGCGGCCTTGTCGGGATGAGCGGCTGGCTGTTCTACCGGGGTTATTTTCTCGCGTTTGACGACCCGATCCAAGCGACATTCATCGGTGCTTTTATTGTCGCGATTGTTGCGCACATCTTGGCGAAGATCTTTAAAATGCCGATGATCATTTTCAGTGTCGCCGGCATCATCCCGCTCGTTCCCGGAAGCCGGGCATACAATGCGATGCGCAATATCGTGGAAAACGATTATGCCGAAGCGGTCGACTTTGCAGTGCAGGCATTGATGATTTCAGGCGCCATCGCCATGGGGCTGGTGTTTGCCGAAGTGCTCATGCAATTGTATTTCAAGTACCAAGCTAGGCGTACGCAGAAAAAAATGGGTTTTACCCAGGAATAATCCATAACGAACAGGCACCCTCATTTGTGGGCAGCCTGTTTTTTGTTGAGATCTGTTATTCGAAAATCCGAACACGATAAAAAACCCCAGACCGCGGAATTTCCGCAACCTGGGGTAGAGAGATTATTTTATCCATTTTTCGAGTTCCTGGGCGTTCATCGGGTGACTGATGATGTAGCCCTGGATGCTGTTGCACTCCATTGCCCGAAGCAATTCGAGCTGTTCGTTCGTTTCGACGCCTTCTGCAGTCACTTGGAAGTCGAGCGACTTGCCGAACTGGATCATGCCGTTGATCATTTTCTGCATTTTTTCCTGTTTCGTAATCGACTGGATGATGGTCCGATCGATTTTCAATGAGGAAATCGGCAATAGCAGCATATAACGGAAAGAAGCATAGCCTGTCCCGAAATCATCGAGCGCAAATTGTACGCCTTGCTGGTTCAGGCGGTTCATCTGCTGCATGATCGGGCGTTCGGCTTCCGCCTCAAGCGCAAACTTCTCGGTGATCTCGATCATGAGTGATTGGGGATCGCAATTATTCGTTTTCATTTGCTCGATCAACATGCTGGCCATGTCCTTATCGCGGAATTCGCGGATGGAGGAGTTGATGCTGATACGTAAATTGATGCCTTTCGCTTTCCAATCCTTCAGCTGCGCACAGGCAGTCTCCAGGACAAAGCTGCCGATTTCATGGATCATGCCATTTTCTTCCGCGATCGGAATGAGTTCATCAGGCGTCACGACACCGATTTCGTCATCATTCCAGCGGACGAGCGCTTCCACGCTTTCTACGCTGCCGGTAGAGAGGTTAACTTGCGGCTGGTACAGCAATTGCAGGTTTTTCCGGTCCAGTGCATGGACAAGCCGTTTTTCGATGAGCGCTTTCCGGTTCAGGCGTTCATGGTCGTCTGCCGTCAAAGTGGAAATGGCGCTGCCGCCGCGTTCCTTGACTTTCTTGATCGTGGCATAGGAAGCCTTGATCAAATGGACGAAGCTTTGCTGGTCTTCCGGATATTTCGTGATGGCGCCGCTGACGGTCAAGGGAACGGCCGTGCCGCCGATATAGATCGGATGCTGCTGCAGGTATGGCAGGAAGCCTTCAATGAACCAGTTCGGCAATGGCGTGATCAACGCGAATTCATGAAGCCCGGCACGCGTGATCAATGAATCCGAGAAATACATGCGCAGGCGTTTCGTGAACTCGATGAGCAACTCATTTTCGGTATCCGTATCCGATACATCGCGCAAGGTATAGAAGCGGTCGATGTCAAGGAACAGGAAGGAGAAATGGCGTCCTTCCTTTATATGTTCAGCGACGGCTTGTTCCAGGCGGTGGCGATTCTCAAGCCCGGTAATCGGGTCGATGAACGCGATTTCCTCCAGGTGCTTCTGTGCGTGCTTCGTTTCGGTGATGTCTTTTTCGAGGAAAATATAGTATGCATCCTCCTCCGATAATTGCATCGGGATCGCTGTCAGGTCGACCCAATAAGTATCGCCGTCTTTTGTCGCTTTTTTCGCTTCGCCGTTCCAGACTTGCCCGTCTTTCAAGCTTTCCAGGATCGAATCGACAAACTCCAGGTCTTCTTCGCTATCGTGGAACATTTGCCATACAGGTTTGCCGAGCACGCGTTTCGGGGTCCATTTGCTGAGTTTCAGGAAATGGGGGTTCGCGTAGGTGACGAGGAACTCCTGGTCGAAATAAGTCATCATGAATGAATCATCCAGCCCATGGCGCAGGTGGCTCAATTCCCTTGCTGCTGAGCCGGCGCTTGCCTGATCATCGATTTCATAGATGGTCAGGAGAAAACGTTCGCCATGCGATGTGAACGCTTTCGTGACAACTGTGGAATAGCTTTGGCCGCCGCTGCCAAGACCGATTTCCATATTTTCGAACCGCACCGGGTCCGTGCTTTCCAATAGCATTTCCCAAGGCTGCTTATGGAATGCGGCTTGTTCGGGGTTCATATAGGAAAAGGGTTGGCCCATAGCCGTTTCTGTATTTAGTTGAAAGATGCGTTCGGCATGCCCGTTGAACCAAGTGACGAGTCCTTCTTGATCGAAAATGATGATAGGGAAGGGAATATGGTTATATGCTAGGGTTTGTGCCAAGAAATCCTGCTTTTCACTCATTAACTGACGCTCCTTAACCGTTTTGTACTTTCATTATAAAGAAGAAAAGGTCTTTCGTCACCACTTTACAAAAATATAACACGGGAATTTTAGCACAGATATTACACTATCCTTTTTAAGGCTCTCATGAGAGAATAGGCATGATTCGATTGAAAATTGAGGGAAACGACCAGTTTGTCCCGATTTCTAATGGATTCAAAGAGAAAAGGAGCTATAATAGGCCAATTCGTCACGGGTTGGTTTTTTCATATGGAAGGAGTGCTGGCGAATGGAACGGTTAAAAGGAGTATCCATGATACTGATAGGGGCGATGCTTTGGGGTGCGACCGGGCCTCTCATGGAATGGACGCTCGACGTCTACCCGATCACGGTGCCGTTTTTGCTGACCATCCGGCTTATTGTCGCCGGCATCGTGCTGTTGCTATTTTTGAAAATGAAAAAAGTGCAGGTGACATCGATTTTCCGGCAAAAGATATGGACACGCCCCCTATTGATTTTTTCAGTGGCCGGCATGCTCGGCGTCCAGTACAGCTTCGTCGCAGCCATCGATACGAGCAATGCCGTCTTTGCGACCTTGATGCAATTTTTGGCGCCGGTCTATGTCATCGTCTTCATTTCCCTGCGCCTCCGCAAATGGCCGCCCGTCTATCAGGTGCTCGGCATGCTCGGGACGCTTGCCGGGTTGTTCTTGTTATTGACGAACGGCCGCCTGGATTCACTGGTCATCAGCGGAGAAGCCTTGTTCTGGGGTGTCCTTGTGGGATTGGCGTTCACCTTCTATACGCTTTATCCTGCCAGGCTGATGCAGGAATGGGGCGTTTTGCTCGTCGTCGGCTGGTCTATGCTGTTCGGTGGCATCTTCCTTGGGCTCATCAACCCGATTTTCCTGTCGGATGAGTGGGGGCTGTTGGCAGATCCGACACTTATTTTGGCGATCATCGCGATCATCCTGATCGGCACGATGGCATTTGTGCTATTCCTGAGCAGCATGCGCTTCATTTCGCCTGTGGAGACGAGCATCCTATCGGCGATGGAGCCATTGACGGCGATGGTCATCTCGCTCGTCTGGTTCGGCCATTTTCTATCCCCCTTGCAGATCGGTGGGGCCTTGCTAATGCTGGTATTCGTCACATGGCTATCGTTCGCCGGCAATAAAAAGCCTGTCAAAGACAACTCGTGAGTAAAGGCAAGCAGCAGCAGCATCATGCTGCTGCTTGCCTTTCTCGGTCTGGAATACGAAAATATTCGTTCTGATACATGACAGAAAAAGGGATATCCCTACCTGATATCTGAAAATTATGGCATACTGGTTTTAACGAAAGTTCGAGTTTCGAAATGTTCAGGAGGCACCCTTATGAAAACTGTCTTTTCCTATACTAAACCCTATTCATTGCTTATCGGCGTCGCCTTATTCCTGATGCTTTTGGAGCTGGCGGTCGAGCTCTTGCAGCCGCTGGTCATTGCGAGCATCATCGATGACGGCATTGTGGCGGGGGACCAGGACACGGTCACCCGGCTTGGCCTTGTGCTCATCGGCCTGTCGTTGATCGCGTTTCTGTCCGGCGTGGTCAATTCGTATTTCGCTTCCCACGTATCCCATAGCTTTTCGTTCGATGTCAGGCGCGAAGTCTATGGGCGCGTCCAGTCGTTCTCGCTCGCGATGTTCAATAAGTTTCCGGCATCAGGGCTCATCACGAGGCTGACGAGTGATGTCCAGCTGATCCAGCAAGTACTTTATATGAGTTTGCGCATCATGCTGCGAGCGCCCTTGCTAGTGGTCGGCAGTATGGTCATGGCATTCGTCGTCAATGCGCAATTGGCGATTTATTTAATCGTTGTCTTTCCGGTTTTATTGGCGTTTTTATACTTCATGGTGAGAAAAGGCGTCGTCTATTTCAGTTTTGTCCAACAGCGGCTTGATAAGGTCAACCGCATGGTGCAGGAAAACCTGCAGGCGGTACGGCTGATCAAAGCCTATTTGCGCGGCAAATATGAAGCGAACCGCTTTTCGGAAGTAGCTGGCGCGCTCAAGACCGATACGGTCAAAGCGTTCCGCATCATGGAAGTCATTTTGCCGATCTTGCTTTTCGGCATGAACATCTCGCTGCTTGCCGTCGTTTGGTTCGGGGCGTTCGAGATCCAGTCCGGCGACGCGCAGATCGGTGAACTGGTCGCTATCGTCAATTATGCGATGCGCATGACCGGGGCCTTTTCGATGTTCTCATTCATCATCATGGCCTTCGCGCGCGCCAAGGCTTCCTCTGACCGCATCGAAGAGATTCTGCTGGCGGATGACGGCGGCGAGGAAGTGCAAGGAGCGATGGCGCCGGTCGAGGAAGGAGCCATCCGTTTGGATGATGTTTCCTTCACGTATCCGGGCACGTCGAGAAAAGTGCTCCAAAATATCAGCTTCGAGCTGGCGCCGCGCGAAAAACTGGCCATCATGGGCGCCACGGGCTCGGGCAAGACTTCATTGCTGCAATTGATCCCGAGATTCTACGAGGCGACGGAAGGAACCGTATACGTGCACGGCCGCGATGTCCGGGAGTGGGACTTGCAGGAGCTGCGCAAATCGATCGGGCTTGTGCCACAGCAATCGATGCTCTTCACCGGCAGCATTTCCGACAACCTGTCGTGGGGCAAAGAGCAGGCGGAACTCCCTGAACTGACAGGAGCGGCAGAGAAAGCGCAAATTGACGAGACGGTGAGGCGCTTCCCGAAAGGCTATGAAACGCGCGTCGGCCAAAAAGGCGTCAATTTATCGGGCGGCCAAAAGCAGCGGCTGTCGATCGCCCGGGCATTGGTCCGCAAACCATCGATTTTGATTCTCGATGACAGTACGAGCGCGCTTGACGTGAAGACCGAATCTGCACTGTGGGCAGAGCTCGACAAAGAGCAGGCGACGACACTGCTCGTGACGCAGAAAGTACGGACGGCGATGCGCGCTGACCGGATCCTGTTGTTGGAAGATGGCGTCGCATCAGCTTATGGCACACATGATGAACTGCTGGAAATGTCTTCTCTGTATCGTGAAATCGCACAGTCCCAGCAAGCGGAGGAGGTGGATGAATATGTTTGACGCAATTCGCCGGCCGTTCGGCTATGAGCCGGTATTGACGAAGGAAGATCTAAAGAAGTCACCGGATAAAAAGAATGAACGCGCAAAAAACTGGAAATCCACTTTGCTGCGGATCTGGAAGCTGGTGGATGAACAGCGCATGCTATTGATCGCGGTCCTTGCACTTGTGTTCGTCAGCTCTGCGATGGCATTGCTCGGGCCGTTCTTGATCGGTTATATCATCGACACGTATATCGTGCCGGGGGCATTCGAGGGGATGGGCTTGATCATCGGCTGGCTTATTGTGGTCTATGTGCTCCATTCGGTTTCCCTGTACTTGCAGAACTACTGGATGGTAGGCATCGCCCAGCAAGTCATCTATCAAATGCGTGCGGGGCTGTTCGGCCATTTGCAGCGCTTGCCGGTATCGTTTTTCGACAAGCGCCAGCACGGTGAATTGATGAGCCGGGTGACCAACGATATCGAAAACGTGTCATCGACGCTCAACACTTCGTTCATTCAAGTGTTCTCGAGCGTTTTGACACTGGTCGGGACTGCGGCGGTGATGGTCACGCTCAGCCCGATTCTCACGGTGCTGACATTCATCATCATCCCGCTTATGTACTGGTCGATTCGCTGGATCACGAAACGTACAGGCCGTTTGTACAAAGAACAGCAAAAGGCTGTCGGGGACCTGAACGG
This sequence comes from Planococcus plakortidis, assembly GCF_001687605.2. NCBI lineage: Bacteria > Bacillati > Bacillota > Bacilli > Caryophanales > Caryophanaceae > Planococcus > Planococcus plakortidis. The sequence goes on along the minus strand of NZ_CP016539.2, from coordinate 2,643,679 downwards.
CATGATCGAAGAAACCATTTCAGGGCAAAAGATCATCAAAGCCTTTTCCCAGGAAGACCGTGTCATGGATGAGTTCCTCGCCAAGAGTGAACGCCTCCGCCGTACCGGTTTCTGGGCTTGGACATACGCCGGGTTCATTCCGAAAGTGATGAACTTCCTGAACAACGGCAGTTTCGCGCTTGTTGCAGGCATCGGAGGATTGCTGGCTTTGAACGGCTCGGTCACGATCGGCGTTATCGTCATTTTCACCGAGTATTCCCGCCAGTTTACGCGGCCGTTGAACGATTTGGCAAACCAGTTCAATACCGTGCTCTCGGCAATCGCGGGGGCTGAACGCGTATTCGCCATCATGGACGAAGCGGAAGAAGCGGACGATACGAAGAAGAACGCCGATAAACGGCTCGAAGGAAAAGTCGAATTCGATCATGTCTCCTTCAAATATGAAGGCGCGGATGAAGAATGGACCATCCGGGATCTCAGCTTTACGGTGGAAACCGGGCAGACGGCTGCTTTCGTCGGCGCGACAGGCGCCGGCAAAACGACAGTCATGCAGCTTTTGGCCAGATTTTACGATGTCGACGAAGGGGAGATCCGCATCGATGGAACGCCAATCGGCGCGATGCCTCGCGAAACCTTGCGCAAGCAGATCGCTTTCGTCTTGCAGGACCCGTTCCTATTCGAAGCTACGGTCAGCGATAACATCCGTTACGGCAAGCTCGATGCAACAGACGAAGAAGTGGTGGAAGCGGCCAAGAAAGCCAATGCCCATGACTTCATCTCCAAACTGCCGGAAGGCTACGACACGGTGCTTTCCGGCGATGGTTCGATGATCAGCCAAGGGCAGAAGCAGCTGCTGTCGATCGCCCGTGCGCTGATCGCCGACCCGGTCATTTTGCTGCTCGATGAGGCGACAAGTTCGATCGACACCGTGACGGAACTGAAAATCCAGGAAGCGCTCGAGAGGCTCATGGAAGGGCGCACGAGTTTCGTCATCGCCCACCGTTTGAATACGGTGAGGAAAGCGGACTTCGTCTATGTCATGGAGCTCGGCAAATTGGCCGAATCCGGCAGCCAGGGCGAATTGCTGGAAAAAGGCGGTTTGTATGCCACCATGTTGGCAGATGCCAAATTATGAGGAAACTGAAGCAAAAGCCGGGCCGATCCCGGCTTTTGCTTTTTTTTATGCAATGGTGAGGGCGGGGAGGAATCTTAATTTCGGGAATCAGGTGGCGGCAGGCGCTTTTGGCGGTTATGATAAGAAGAAAAGGAAGGCGGGATGGAAATGGAATTGTCCCTGTCGATTGCATCGTTTCCGCTGGATGCGGAAACTGCAGGGGAAATGGAGCGGCTGATTGACGGCGAACCGGAAGAATGCCAGACATTGCTGCTGAAGGAATTATGGCAAAAACCATTTGCGAAAGGATTTGCGGTGCTCGCCTATACCGTTAGCGGGGAGTTGGTAGGTTGTGCTGCGGCAGCGGATTTGGTCGGCGTACATCATTACGAATGGTCGGCGTTTGTCGCGCCGGATTATCGCCGGCTTGGGCTGGCAACCGCCCTGGCCGATGGGGTGCAGCATTCACTCGAACAGCGCGGGGCGGAAAGCGAATTGGCGGCTTTTGCTGAAAGTGAAGCAGCGGATGCCTGGCTGAATGCACTTGGCTATAGCTGTTCTTTCCAGGAGCTGCAGTTTGAAGCTCAACCGCTTTCTGTGTACCCATTAGCCGATACGGTCGAAATCTTTCCATATGAAGAGAAGTATTTAGATGAACTGGCGGATCTTTTGCGTGCGGCATTCGATGAATCCGTCCTTCCCGTTCTTGAACATAATTTGGAAGACCCGGAGCGCCAGGTCTATTTGATGCAGCAAGGCGGCAAATTGGTGGCGACGGCTACCATAAGCAATGAAGACGGGGCGTTATGGCTGACGGCGCTCGCAGTGTCGCCGGATGCCCAGCGTTCAGGCTTTGGGCAGGCCTTCCTGAAATGGGCGCGGCATTTGGCGCACCAGAAAAATTTGGGCCGTGTTCTGGTCGAAGTGGAGACCGAAAATCCGTCCTGGCCGGTTTACGGGAAGGCAGGATTTACAAAGGTATCGACTATTTCATATTGGCAACGCCGGTGAATGAAAAACTGCCCGGCTGGAGAGCGGGGCAGTCAAGTTTTAGCGTTTATTGATTTGTTTGTTCGTAGTTTTTATCGGAACCTCCTGCATAGTCTACTTCAATTTCGATTTTCTTGAAACCGGGATCGATACCGAAAGCTTCTACGACTTGGCTGATGACTTCATCATCCGGCGTGTCGGGGCTTATGTTCAGCTGGGACAGGCCTTGTTCCATTTCATTGAACGCTTCGTCACCTGTCAGGTCAACACCGTCGATTTTGTTCTCATATTCGGCCTCGACCTGGCCGCGTTCTTCTTCGTAGCTAAAGTCCAGTGCGTCGTCCTGGTCAGGCATATCGACCTCAACGGACAGGTCGGTAAAACCGTAAGTTTGGCCGTCCGAAGTCACTGCAGTGTCCCCGCTTGGGGAAGCGTCTTCAGCCGATTCCCCTTCCGGTGCTGTTTCTTCAGGTGCATCATCTGTGACAGGCTGCGTCACTTCCTCGTCATCTCCACATGCCGCCAAGAAGAGTGTAGCGGACATGATGAGCGCAGGGAAGACCAATTTTTTGTTGTTTGCCATAATAGATAAACTCCCTTTCGGTTTTAAGTATCTACATTTCTATTCCCTGAATTATGGAAGATAAGCAATGAAATATGTAAAAAATATTGCATAATAGCAAGTGAGAGCAGAGCCGAGCACAAGCAGAGTTTGAATGGAGCCATTCAAATGGATAAATACCAAAATGGGCAAAACATTGCCGCTGCCACCGAACAGAACATCCGCACCGATTTCAAGGAAAGCATGACCTATGGCGATTACCTGCATCTCGACAAGCTCTTGACTGCACAGGACGGCGTCAGCGGGCATCACGATGAATCGCTTTTCATCATCATCCATCAAGTATCCGAATTATGGATGAAGCTGATTTTGCATGAGCTGTCGGCGGCCATCCGCCACATCGAGGCAGACGATCTGCAGCCGGCGTTCAAGCAATTGGCACGCGTATCGCGCATCCAATCGCAGATTATCCAGGGCTGGGATGTATTGTCGACTTTGACACCTGCTGAATATTTGGAGTTCCGGGATGAGCTCGGCAATGCGAGCGGCTTCCAATCCTACCAGTACCGCATGATCGAATTCGCGCTTGGATACAAAACGAAGCATGTCTTGAGCATTTATGAAAAAGACCCGGTCTTGCACGAGCAGCTGACAGAAGCTTTCCACGCCCCGGGCTTGTATGATGCCGCCATCCAGAAACTGGCGCGCAGCGGATTTAAAATTGACGACAGCGTGCTATCCCGCGATGTCAGCACCGTGTATGAACCGAATGACAGCGTGCGGGAAGCGTGGAAGGAAATTTACCGCAATGTCGATGAACACTGGGAGCTGTATCAATTGGCGGAGAAGTTGGTGGATATCGAAGATTGGCTGCAGCAATGGCGTTTCCGCCACATGAAGACGGTCGAACGAATTATCGGCTTCAAACAAGGGACAGGCGGATCGTCCGGCGTCAATTATTTGAAAAAAGTATTGGATCAATATTTCTTTCCGGAACTTTGGCAAATCCGGACAGATGTCTAACGGCGGGAGGCAGGTTTATGGAGATTTTTGCACATCGCGGAAGTTCGGGCACGCATCCTGAAAACACATTGCCTGCGTTTAGGGAAGCGGCGGCGTTGCCGGTTCACGGGGTGGAACTGGACATCCATTTATCGAAGGATGGGGAGCTTGTCGTCATCCACGATGAAAAAGTGAACCGCACCACCAATGGCAAAGGCTATGTAAAAGACATGTCGCTTGCTGAACTGAAACAACTGGATGCCGGGAGCTGGAAAGCGGCAGAGTGGGCCGGGGCCACGATCCCGACATTGGCAGAAGTTTTCGGCGTGTTCAAAGATACCGGCCACATACTGAATGTGGAACTGAAAACGGATATTTTCCCGTATGCGGGGGCGTTGGAAAAAGTGGCCAGGCTTGCAGCTGGACAGGGAATGGAAAAACGGCTCGTCATCTCCTCATTCAACCACCAGGACGTGCAGCAGGCGATCCATCACCAGCAGTTGCCGGGAGCGATCCTGGCTTCCAATATTTTGGTGGATATCGCCGCTTATGCTGGGACGGTCGGGACGAAACGGCTTCACCTCTCCTTGCCCTATGCGCTTCGCCATGGGGCCGAATTGATCGGAAAAGGCTGTGAGGTCTATGTGTATACGGTCAACCGGCTGGACTATGCAGGGCAATTGCAGCAGCTCGGCGCTTCCGGCATCTTCACCGATTATCCCGAAAAAATGCTGATGGAATTGAAATGAAGCGAGTTGTATTGAGTACATGGCTGCTTGCAACACTGACCTTAGGATTCACCGGAACTGCAGACTGGCCGCTCGTTGCAGGGCTAGTCCTGCTGCCTGCCTTTTCGATCGGCAAGCCATGGTATTCGGGCTTCACGAAGAAAATAGCTGAACATAAATAGAAAACCGCCTGCTGGATGTCGGATCGACATCCAGCAGGCGGTTATTTGTTTTGGGTGGAATTACCACTTCGCGTAATGCTCTTCTACAGATCCCAATAATTGATGGATCTTCAACTTCTTGCCGTCTGCATAGCGGACATAGCCGTTGTAATAGCCGAACAATTGATGGACTTCCGATTTCACAAGGCGTGCATCCGATTTTGACACGCGTTCATAAAATGGCGTGAACGTCAATTTGACGTCATCGCTCAGTTTCGTATGGATGAGCCACGGTTTCTTGAAATTTTCTGCATCGTAGCGGAAAATGACATCTTCACTGATTTTGGTCATACGGCCATTGACAAAAAAGGCGTTTTCCGTCATGCCCGTGCCATCTGTCCATTTGCCGCCGAGATTCAAGCCGATGACTTTGCCGAGCGAGCGTTGGGAGGCCATTCCCCAATTCCATACCGCTTCGCGCGGCCATACGCCCCTGCCGAAGTCCAATACCGAAAAGCTATCCAATTCGTCGAAATCGTAGCGTTTCGGCCCGATCTGCACCGTTCCCGCCGTCGGCAAGGCGTGATGCTTTGCGGTGAACTGGAAAGTTTGGCGGTTCCATGGAATTACGACATTCAACGATTCCAAGTCTTCCGGATGGGCAATCGTGAGTGAGGCGTGCAATTTTTCGCCATCGAAATCGGGCACGGTTACTGCCAGTCGCGTCTTGCCTTCATCGTAGATGGAATGGATAGAGAGCTCCGAATGGTAGAACAGCGAGTTGCCCAATACACTTTCCGACAAGAGCAGGCTTCTCGAATAGGGCACCATGACCGTCTTCTCGAAAAAACGCTGCGTTTCATAATTAAGGAAATAGACAAAGCAGACAGCTGCATAATCCAAATGGCAAATGGTCGCGGAGAAAACGATTTCGTCACCGAATACACACCAATAATTCCACTTTTTCTTGCGCAGGAAATTGCCTTTCAAATTGCTTTCGACTATGGGCTTCTTGGCATATCCGATGGCGCTTGGATTCAATTGGCCTTTGGCATCACATAATTTAACGTATTCTGTCAGTTCCCGTTCAATATGTTGCATCGAATCCACCTCGCTGTCTTCATATGCCCTTATTGTATCAATAAACCCCAGATTTTCCCGGAAAAATGCTTTGAAGTGGAACTAAAGACTGGCATTTTCTTATGCATTCGCAGGCGGCCTTCTCCACATGAACGCCAAAGTGCCTTCTCCGGCATGGACAGCCAATGACGAACTCAAGTTGCCGACCAGTACTTTCGCTTCAGGCGCGAACTTCAAAAGTTCTGCCTTCAATTCCTCGGCCTGTTCAGGGATATGGCCGTGCATGATCTGGAAATAGTCGATGCCGTATTGTTCGTGGTCTGCCTTGGCGCGATCAAGCAGATAAGAGAGCGCTTTCTTATGGGAACGCACTTTGTCGATCGGCTCCAGCTCACCTTTCTCGGTGATTTGGACAATTGGCTTGATTTTCAGGACGCTGCCGATATAATATTGCGCGCCGCTCATCCGGCCGCCTTTATACAATTGGCTTAGATTGCCGATCAGGATGAAATTGCGGAAGTTTGTGGTTTCCTGTTCAAGGCGCTTGGTGATTTCCTCGGCGGAAAGCCCTTCGCCCTGGAGTTCCAATCCGCGTTCAAGAAGCCCGGACAGCCCATATGACAAAGCTAGTGAATCGACGGTATAGACCTTGAACTCCGTCATTTCCGCACCGGTCATGGAGGAGGCGATCGTGCCGCTTAATTTGGCGGAGGCGTGGACAGCGATGGCGCATTCATATTCCTCTTTCAGCTTTTCGTAAAGTTCCGCAAATTTCCCTGCAGAAGGCTGTGAAGTTTTCGGGAAATCCTTTGAGCTTTTCATGCGTGCGTATAATTCATCGTTTGAGAGGTCGATGCCGTCATCGATGAATTCTTCCGAGCCGAAATGGATATTCAGCGGGACGATATAGACATCGGGGTGCGATTTGAATTGTTCTGTGACGTATCCGGTTGTATCCATGATCCATGCAATTGGCTTTTTCATCGTAAAACCCCTATCTATCGAGTATTTTGAATAATAAAACTATAACACGGATAATAAATTGGTCCTAGCTTTCTTGAATAAAAATCTCCGAGAGCGGGACATTCAGGCTTTGTTTGAAGGAAAACGTGTCTCCATTGAAACTTTAATATTCGCTTTGTGGCGAATTACAATAATAATAATGGCAACAAACAGCGGCCAGACAACAGATTGAACTTGAAACGCAAAAGCAACGGCGAAAAATGCGCTGAATCCAGCAAGCATCGATAGAGTGGCACTTTTCAGCCACGGATAAAAAGCGAATGACAACACAAGCATCGCCAAGAATAAATCTGGCGTCAGCCAGAAAGTGACACCGGCAAAAGTCGAGATGCCTTTCCCGCCACGGCCTTTTCGCCATACGGGATAAATATGGCCGACGACTGAAAGCAATCCGGCAACTGCCACGGACAATAATGAAAACCCGCCCCAAAGCCCTGCCCACACAACGAGCGAACCTTTCAGGAAATCGCCGAGAAAGACCAGTAAGGAAGCCCTTCGGCCGAGTACGAGCCATGCATTGCGGGCACCCGGGTTGCCGCTTCCTGAAGAAGTGATATCTATGCCTTTCCATTTTCCTAACAACAGGGCAGTCAAAACAGTGCCAAGCAAATATGCGCCAATCCAATACAAAATAACCATCGAAACCCTCCGGTAAATGAATGCAATTCCATATAAAATAAGAGCCTCCCCAGCTCAGGGAAGGCTTTGAAGATTATTGGCCTAGTTTTGATGCTTCAAGCAAGTAATCGCTGATGACGCGGAGCCCTTTATCGAAATTCTCCAAATGGAAATGCTCATTCGGCGCATGGAAATTCTCCGAGGCAAGCCCGAAGCCCATCAAGACGACCGGGAATCCGAGAATTTCATCGAACGCAGCGACAATCGGAATCGATCCGCCCATGCGCGTGAAAGCAGTCGGCACTTGATACACTTTTTCATACGAGCGGCCCGCTGCCTGGATGGCCGGATGGTCGTATGGAGTCAGGAACGGCTTGCCTTTATCGAACTCCGTGATGCTGACCGTGACGCCTGCCGGTTTATGGGCTTCAACATGCGCTTTCAGCTTGGCGATGATGTCGTCTGGATCCTGGTCAGGGACGAGCCGGCATGTGATCTTCGAGCTGGCTTCAGCGGGCAGGACGGTCTTGATGCCTTCGCCGGAAAACCCGCCGGTGATGCCGTTGATTTCGAGCGTCGGGCGGATCCATGTCCGTTCGACAAACGAATAGCCTTTTTCGCCGAAATCTTCCGTAATGCCGATTGCCTGCTTTTCATTTTCCAGATCGAAATCAAGCGCGGCGAATTCCGCGCGTTCCTCATCCGAGACGGGGCGCACATCGTCGTAGAAGCCTTCCACTTGGATGACCCCTTCTTTATCGCGGAACGATTCCAGGATTTCCACGATGGCGTGAAGCGGGTTCTGGACAGCGCCGCCGTAAAGCCCGGAGTGCAAGTCGCCTTTAGGGCCGTTGACATCGATCTGGATGCCCGCGAGCCCGCGCAGCCCGTAACAGACAGCGGGGCGCCCTGGTCCTTGCATGCCGGTATCGGAAATGACGATGATATCAGCCGCAAGTTTTTCCTTGTTGTCTTCCACGTATTTCGGCAAGCTCGGGCTGCCAATCTCTTCTTCGCCTTCAAGGATGAATTTGATGTTGACGGGGAGTTCGCCGTTCAACTGAAGCAATGCTTCGACCGCTTTCATATGCATGAATACTTGGCCCTTATCGTCGCTCGCGCCGCGGGCATACAATTTATTGTCGCGTACGTGAGGGTCGAACGGCGGCGTTTCCCATAAGTGAAGCGGGTCGACCGGCTGGACATCGTAATGGCCGTACACGAGGATCGTCGGTTTGCCCTCGGCATGGAGCCAGTCGGCGTAGACCACCGGATGGCCTTCCGTTTCATCGATGCTGGCATTCTCAAGGCCGGCTTTCGTCAACGATTGAATAAGCCATTCTGCGCCTTTTTGCATATCGGCTTTATGCTCGGAAAGGGAGCTGACCGATGGAATGCGCAAAAAGTTTTTCAATTCTTCGAGGTGTGCCTGGCGGTGATCTTTGAAGTACTTATCGATTTGAGTGGCGTTCATGAAATCCCTGCTTTCCAGTATTTTTAGTATGTGGAAATTATAGCATAGCTAAGTTGTCCTTTTCGACAAGAGGAAAATTGCTGTGGTACTATGGATAATACGGAAACAGTTCGAAAAAATTTGATATGTATTTTACTGGAGGAAGTAAATTTGTTTATAGCATTGGCTTTATTTCTGATCATGTCGTTTTTCCTGTCGGGAAGCGAAACGGCACTCACGGCAGTTAATAGGATGAAGGTCCATCTTCGCGCGGAGCAGGGAGACATCAAATCCCAGAAGCTTGAGAAACTGATCGCGAAGCCGGACCGGATGATCACGACTATCTTGATCGGTAATAATATTTCCAATATCATGCTGCCTACACTCGTCACGACCATCGCCATCACGGAAGGATGGGAGGTCGGGCTCGCGACAGCCATCTTGACGGTGGTCCTGATCATCTTCGGCGAAGTATTGCCGAAGACCATCGCCGCGACGTTTGCGGATAAGATCGCTTATATTGTCGCGCCGGTCATCTCCTTTTTGGTGCTGATCTTTAAACCATTGACGTGGCTACTTGCGCAGTTCACGAATATCTTCATCCGCATCATTTCGAAAGGCAGCGTCAAGGAAGCGACGATGACCAAAGAAGAACTGCGGACGATGGTCGATATCGCGTCGACCGAAGGAACGTTTGAAGCGGATGAATCGGAGCGCATCAAAGGCGTGCTCGATTTCCCGCATAAGGACGTGTCGGACGTCATGTCGACGCACCGCACGGATACGGTGGGGATTTCCATAGAGATGACCTACGAAGAAGTCCGTGACTTGATTTTGGATTCCTCGTACACGCGCTACCCTGTTTACGAAGAAAGCATGGACAATGTCGTCGGCTTGTTCTATTCCAAGAAACTCATCGAATGGTCGATGAACCCGAATTTGACCTTGGCGGAATTGATGGACGACAATCCATTATTCGTCGTGCAATCGGTAAGCGTCGAGAAAGTCTTCAAGTTGATGATGGCGAAGAAAAAGCATATGGCCGTCATTTTGGATGAATACGGCGGGACGCTTGGGATTGTGACACACGAAGACATCATCGAGGAAATGATCGGCCAGGACATCGAAGACGAAACGGATGACGAAGACGATGAGCTGGTATTCGAAATGACCGACAGCCAATTGTCTTGCCACGGCCGCCTCGAAATCGAGGATGTCAATGAAATGTTTGAAGTCGAAGTTCCGGAAGACCATGATACGATTGCCGGCTTTGTCATGCAGCAACTCGGGCATGTGCCGGACGTCGGCGAAGAGTTCACGTATGAAAACTTGCACGTAGTCGTCAATGAAATGGATCGGAACCGCATCGAGCGGTTGACGATCACGAAAATCGCTGAACCTGAAGAAGAAGAACCTGTAAGCGAAAATTCAGCCAAGAGACAATAGGAGGAAGCCGGCCAGCAACTTAGGCCGGCTTTTTCGTTTCTTACAACATTGTAAGGATACTGAAAGAGGGAACGATAGAGCGTAAGGCTGAACTCAGGCACAATAAGGGCATAAGATCACCGGACGGAGGTAACGCCGATGGAAGAGCTATATGCCGAATATAACCGCTATATCTATCATCTATGCCTGAAACTTACCCGCAATAAAGCCGAAGCTGAAGACTTGATGCAGGAAGTATGGCTGAAAGTAGTACGCTATGAATCCTCGATCGCTGAAGTCGATCACGCCAAAGCCTGGTTGACGACCATTTGCATGAATACATTCCGCGACCGCTACCGCAAGAATGTGCGCCGCAGCAAACATATTGCCAATCAGCCGGAAGGGCTAGACGTCTCGTTGCTGGATTTGATCCCGACCGATGAGACCGGAACTGCCGAATTATTGGAAAAACAAGATGTCTCTGTCATGATCCGCCACAAAATTTCGGAACTGGATGCGATTTACCGGACGACAATCGTCTATTTTTATGTGCATCAGTATTCACTCGTTGAAATCGCCGAGACGATGAAAGTGTCGATCGGTACGGTGAAATCCCGCCTGCACCGCGGCAAACAGCGCTTGAAAGACATGCTGATGGAAGACGTCAGAACCCGCGAATATGTAGTGATAGCTTGATATTTTCCAAACCCCAGCCGAATAGTGGCTGGGGTTTTTATATGGAAAATAATAACTGATATTTTTTCGTAGCCCTTCCGCTTATAATGAAGCAAAGGAGCGGGGGCTTAATGAAAAAATTCAAGAGTTACAGCAAGCGTCGGCGCATCATCATGGGCATAGTGGGAGTGCTCGCTGCAATGTATATAATTGTCATTATTTGGCACACATTTAAGCCTTTACCGGAAGGTGTTTCATTCGCCGGGGACTTGCACAGCGCCGAGCAAGTGGAGATGATTTATGACCTGAGCTATGCACAGGATAAGGACGGCACAGGTTTGGAGAGCGAGTTGCGGATTTTTGACGAAATCCATGAACTGATCGATGAGGCTGAAGAATTTCTCGTGCTCGATCTGTTCCTATTCGATAATTACAACGATACGGAAACAGCCTATCCAGCGGTTGCGGAACGTTTGGCCGATCATTTAATCGAGAAAAAGAAAGAAAATCCCGATTTTCCGATCTATTTCATCACCGACCCGCTGAATATCGGATACGGTTCCTATGAAAGCTTGCTGCTGGAAACCTTGGAAGCGGAAGGGGTCGAAGTGATTATCACCGACCTCGACAAATTGCGCGATTCGATGCCGCTGTATTCAGGGCTTTACCGGGTAATTTTCCAATGGTTCGATAACGACGGCGAAGGATGGATTGCAAATGCCATGTCGAGCGAAGCGCCGGACATGACGCTATCTTCTTATATGAAGCTGATGAACATCAAAGCCAATCACCGGAAAACGGTCGTGTCAGAGCAGGAAGCGATCATCAGTTCAGCCAATCCGCATGATGCAAGCGGCCTTCACGGAAATATGGCATTCCGTGTCAGCGGGCCGGTGCTCGATGATATCCTGGAAGCTGAGGAAGCGGTCTCGAAACTATCGGGAGGCCCTGAACTGCCAAGGGCTGAGATGCCTGGTCAAGAAGGCGATTATGAAGTGCAATATGTGACGGAGCGGCAGATATTGAAGGCTCTTTTGAAGGAAATGGACAGCACGGAAAAAGGCGATAGCATCCAAATGGCCATGTTCTATTTATCCGAGACCAGTGTCGTCAACAGCTTAGTGGACGCATCGAATCGCGGCGTGGAAGTGCAGCTCGTGCTCGATCCAAACGAAAATGCATTCGGCAATGAAAAAACCGGCTTGCCGAACCGGCCGGCGGTGAACGGCATGATGGATGAAGCGAGCGATTCTTTGGAAGTCCGCTGGTACAACCCGGTCGTCGGGCAATTCCATACAAAAACCGTAATCGTGCAAAGAGAAGGTGAGGCCGTCATCTTGGGTGGAGCGGCAAATATGACGGAAAGAGCATTGATGGATTATAACCTAGAGGCGGACATCCTCATCAAAGCGCCGGCGGACAGTGAATTGGTGGGTGAACTGGATACCTATTTTGACCGTCTGTGGAATAACGAAGACGCTCTCTACACACTTGAACTGGAAGAATTCCAGGACGAGTTCACGTTCTGGCAGCGCGGCATCTACAACTTCCAAAAGCTCTTCAAGCTGACGACTTATTGAAAGTAAGTAAGTGAAAGATACGAAAAACAGGATAAGTATTAATAGCTGCTTGGGGCCAACAGGATATTAGAGAAATAAAAATAAGTGAGTGGAAAAACTTCCGCTTTTCGACTACGTTGCAGGGGGCGCTTGGGGCCCGCTGGATGCGGGTCATGCAGCTAATGCGACAGGACGTCGCGCTTTCAGCTGCCCGGGGATGGGGCGGGTGCCCCGCCAATGTGCCAAATTTCTCTGTGTTTGAGCATCGCTTGATACGCGTTGCTCAATTCTCACTGCGTTCGAACATCGCAGTAGAACCGTTGCTCCCACATCTGCTCAACCCTCACTATGTTCGGGCATCGCAAAAAAATATTTGCTACGCAGATGCGTCGCAAATGAATGGACTCTGCTTCCCCTCGCCATCCATTCACCCCTTCCACTCCGTCTCCAGCTTTAGAGGAAATGAAAAATTTTTCTTTCCACTCGATAAAAAATGAGGAAATGCTTCATGTTTTGTAGCTCAAGTGATCTTTGTTCTTAAAGAGGCTAGTTAGTTATGATCCACCAACAAAATTTTCGGCTGAAGCACCAACGTGCCAGACGCTATTTTAGGGAAGCGATTTCCCCGCTAGCCGGCAACTGATTAAAGAAGTAGATCTATTTGAGCAGGCTGCACACAATGAAATTTCTAAGCCGCCCAGCGCCAAGGGTGAGCCGATGCCATGAGACAGGTGTTCTTCCTGGCTTATGGCAAGAGGCCAACCCAAAGCCGGGCGGCGATTAGCGAGCTGAAGCAAGATAAAGGTTAGGAACGATTCCACAAACAAACTCTAATATCTCAGTCGAAACTAGACTCGGGAAGCGATTCCCCCACTAGCCGGCAACTAATTAAATGAAGTAGATCTATTTGAACAGGCTAGACCAAACGAAATATCTAAGCCGCCCAGCGCCAAGGGTGAGCCGATGCCATGAGACAGGTGTTCTTCCTGGCTTATGGCAAGAGGCCAACCCAAAGCCGAGCGGCGATTAGCGAGCTGAAGCAAAAATAGAATGTGAGACGATTTCACAAAAAAACTTTCACATCAAAAACCCGCTGCACACAAAATTCTACGTGTGCAGCGGGTTTTGAATTTATTCTTGAGTTTGCTTGCCGGCTTCGATCCAGTCTTCGACGTTCCAGACTTTGGTGGCCAGGCCGTCATAGAAATCCGGTTCGTGGCTGACGAGCACGATGGTGCCTTTATAAGCTTGCATCGCGCGCTTGAGTTCGGCTTTCGCGTCGACATCCAAGTGGTTCGTCGGTTCATCGAAAATCAGCCAATTGCTTTCTTCGAGCATCAGCTTGCACAAGCGCACTTTCGCTTGCTCACCGCCGCTCAATTGGTTCATCGGGCGGCCGATATGTTCACTCTTAAGTCCGGTACGGGCCAGGGCGCCGCGCACTTGGCCCTGGTCCATCGACGGGTAGGCATCCCAGATTTCATCAATCGGTGTATGCGTCGGGGCTTTGACTTCCTGCTCGAAATAGCTCGGCGTCAAATATTCACCGCGGATGACTTCCCCATCGATCGGCTCGATCTTGCCAAGCATCGTCTTGAGCAAAGTCGATTTCCCGACACCATTCATGCCGACGAGCGCGATTTTTTCACCGCGTTCAATCATGAACGATAAAGGGGGGAGCAACGGCTTTTCGTAGCCGATGCGCAAAGCTTCGGCTTCGACGACGTAGCGGCTCGGGCTGCGCGTTTCCTTGAAAGAAAATTGTGGTTTGGCCGCGATTTCCGGTTTTTCGATGCGGTCCATGCGGTCCAATTGCTTCTGCCGTGATTTGGCACGGCCAGTCGTCGAGGCGCGTGCTTTGTTTTTCGCGATGAAGGTCTCGGTCTTCTTGATCATTTCCGCTTGTTTTTCGTAAGCGTCCAAATGCTGTTTTTTGGCCAACTCCGCAAGTTCGATGAATTTCTCATACGTTGCGGTATAGCGGGACAGGCGGGAGAATTCCAGGTGGAAGATGACTCCGGTGACCGCGCTCATGAATTCCGTATCATGCGAGATGAGCAGGAATGCATGCGGATAGTTTTTCAGGTAATTGACGAGCCATTGGATATGTTCTTCATCCAAATAGTTGGTCGGCTCATCGAGCAATAGCACTTTCGGCTTTTCCAACAATAATTTTGCCAAGAGCAGCTTGGTTCTCTGTCCGCCGGAAAGCGATTCGACGCTGCGTTCGAGACCGATCGCATCGAGCCCGAGACCGCGTGCAATTTCGTCGACTTTAACATCCAGCGTATAAAAATCGCCGGCATCGAGGGCGTCCTGCACTTCGGCCATCTGCTCAAGCAGAGCTTCCAGCTGTTCGGGGTCGGCTTCGCCCATTTTCATGGCGATGTCGTTCAATTCCTTTTCCTTTTCGTAAAGGGGCAAAAAAGCATCTTGCAAAGTTTCGCGGATCGTACGGCCCGGCGTCAATTGCGTATGCTGGTCTAAATAGCCGTAATGGGTCTTCGGCTGCCATTCGACTTTACCGGTATCGTGGATCAATTTCCCTGTCAGGATGTTCATCAAAGTTGACTTGCCGACGCCGTTCGCGCCGACTAGCCCTACGTGTTCACCTTCGACCAGGCGGAAAGAGATGTCGTTGAATAAAGTCCGGTCCCCGAAAGTATGGCTCAGGTTTTCTACTGTCAATAAACTCATGTATATGTTCCTCCACTTTCCATAAAAAAAACCGCGGTTAAAGTTCCGCGAGTTTTTTGTTTAATTCCGCAAGACGCTGTTCCATTTTTTCAAGCCGCTCTTCGGCTTTATCGACCATTTTGTGGTGGCCGGTCGTTTCCAATTTCTCAATATCGCCCTGTTGGCGTACGTAATCGCTCTTCAGTTCGGCGATGGCGTATTCGATTTCCTGTCTGTTCAACAAAATCACCCTAGTTTTTCTCTGTATTGTACCATAGATGGAGAAAATTTAAATGGATACGCTCGGCTTCTCGCTTTCATTGCGCACTAGAACTCCTTTATAATAACAAAAAAATGAAAAGGAAGTGAGATGCCATCGACAGTTTATTGTTCGACCTTATGTTAATTATTTTCCTCGGCGTTCTGTCGCAGTGGATCGCCTGGCGTCTCCGCCTTCCTGCGATTGTGTTGATGTCGATTGCCGGGTTGTTGATCGGCCCGATATTTGCTGTGATTTCCCCTGAAGAAAGCTTTGGGGATTTGTTCCGGCCGCTTGTGTCGCTTGCAGTTGCCATCATCTTGTTTGAAGGCAGCTTGAATTTAAACTTCAAGGAAATCCGCGGCTTCAGTAAGCCGGTGTGGCGCATCGTGACATTCGGTGCTTTGCTTGCCTGGATGGGCGGGACCTTGGCTGCGCATTATGTGGCCGGCCTGTCATGGGCAGTGTCATTCGTCATCGGGGGCTTGTTCATCGTGACCGGGCCGACCGTCATCATGCCGCTGCTCCGGCAAGCCAAACTGAAATCCCGGCCGGCCGCGTTATTGAAATGGGAAGGCATCATTGTCGATCCCTTCGGCGCATTATTGGCCCTGTTTGCGTTCCAATTCGTGTTATTTGCGGAAGGGGATGTAACGGCCGCTGCATTCGGCCTGTTCTTCCTGGCTTCGATTTTTGCCACAGTGATCGGGGCAGGGGCAGGGTTTGGGATGGGCTGGATGTTCGAACGAGGCCAAATTCCCGAATTCCTGAAATCGCCGATGGTGTTCGGCGTCGTGCTATTGACATTTGTCATCTCGGATATCGTGATGCATGAAACCGGATTGCTCGCCGTCACGGCGATGGGGATGGTCATGGCCAATATGAACATCACCTCGATCAATGATATGCGGCATTTCAAAGAGACGATGTCGATCCTGTTGATTTCGAGCGTGTTCTTGATGCTCACGGCTTCTCTCAGCATGGAAGTGCTGTTTGAAATCTTCAATTGGTCGATCATTTCCTTTGTATTGGTCATGCTGTTTATCGTCCGGCCGCTGTCCATCTGGCTGTCGACGATCGGCACCGAGTTGAGCTGGCAGGAAAAAGCCCTGGTCGGGTGGATTGCCCCGCGCGGCATTGTCGCCTTGACCGTTTCCGGTTATTTCGCCAGCGTCTTATTGGATGCCGGGTTTGACGATGCGGAACTTTTGACCGCGCTGACCTTTGCGCTCGTATTCTCCACAGTGGTTGCGCATGGATTTTCCATTACCTGGGTGGGGCGCAAATTGGGCTTGGCTTCAGCGGAAGACCCTGGAATCATCATCATCGGGGCCAGCAGGTTCACGACTGCGATGGCGAAAGCCTTGTACGATATGGAGAAGAATGTGCTGCTGGTCGATGATTCCTGGGGGCGCCTGCAAAAAGCGCGCCAGATCGGCATCAAGACCTATGTCGGGAATATCCTTTCCGAGCATACGGAATATGAAGTGGATTTGACGCCTTATGAAAAAATGATCGTGGCATCGGAAACGGATTCCTTCAACGCGCTGGTCGTCAATAACTTCGTCCCTGAAATGGGGCGGATCAATTTGTACCAGACGGCACTGCATGAAGGCGATCCGGCCGATTTCCATTCTTCATTGAGCGGCAGGATCCTCTTTACCGAAGACTGGAACATTCACGTGCTCGATGAAAAAGAGGAACAAGGCTACGCTATCCGCTCCACGAAATTGACGGAACGCTTCACTTTCGAGGAATTCAATAAGAAGTGGTCTGCCAACACGATTCCATTATTCATTGAAACGGCGCAAGGCAATATTGAGTTCTTCACTTCCGACAAAGTCCTGGAACCGAAACAAGGTGATACCATCATCAGCTTCACGGGGCCGGAGCGCGATTCAGACCGGATACAGGAGCGCCTGGAAACGAAACGCATCAAAAAGGATTCTCAGACTAAAGAATGAAATCTTCCATTATAAGCCCTATCGATACGCAAGGGGAATGTGTCTTTGCTATGATAAAGGATAGCTGCAGTACACTGCACCAGATCAATCAATAGGAAAGGCAGCGGATTTCACTGCCTGCTTATACGTAGTCGAGGAGGATTCAGGATCATGAAGATTTTATTAGTGGATGGAACAATACTTGGGCGCAAGACCGGCGCTGTATTGGAACAGGTCAAAGTCTATCTGGAGCAAGCGAATCCAGAAATGGAATTGAGCATTTTAAGCATGAGTGAATACGAGCATCAGTTCGTGGATGGCCGCCCGAATGCGGAATACAATGACAGCATGCGGGAAATGGTGCGCCGTTTTGAAGAGGCGGATGGCTATATCATCGCCTCTCCGATTTTCCAAGGGTCGATTCCTGGCGTCTTGAAAAATGCATTCGACATGTTGCATCCGCGGACGATGCGCTACAAACCGGTGTCGATCGTCGCAAACGGCGGCACGTACCAGCATCACTTGGTCATCGAAAATCAGCTGAAGCCGATTCTTGATTATTTCCGCTGCCTCGTGACGCCGAATTACGTCTATACGCATACGAGCCATTTCGATGATACGAACGCCATCATCAATGAGGATGTCCATGACCGCCTGCGCGAACTAGCTCGCGTATTCGTACAATATGCTGAGATGAGCACCCACCTGTCAAAAGATACACTCGATATCGACGACCATTGAAAAAAACCTCCCTCGGGAGGTTTTTTTATGGAATGTTAAAGAAGTCTATTAAGTCAGTCATGAATTAAAAAAGGATCACCTTTTCGACATTTAAAAATCAATGATCTATCTAAGTATTTGGAGAAGCGTTCGCTCACTTCTTTTTTTGTGTCAGCATACACCAGTTCGATAGGATTGAGTAGTCAAAAAATCGCAGTGAAGCGGAAGCCGGCGACTCCTGCGGGAACAGCGCGAGCCGAAGACCCTGCAGGAGCGCCAGCGACGAAGCGGCTGAGGCCGTGCCCGCGGAAAGCGTCCGGCTGGAGCGAAACGCAAAAAAGCTGCCGAGGTTTCTTGACAAGCTAAGAAAAAAACCTCCCTCGGGAGGTTTTTTTCGGCCTGAACACTAAACTTAATTGAACAAAGCATAATGAACAAAGCATAAGGCCAATCAAGTAGGCTTCCTCCACAAGAATGGGGAGAAGATGCTATACTAGACGCTGTAGAAAAGGGGTTTTAGCTTATGAAATCAGTAGTTCTTGCAGAAAAGCCATCCGTGGCGCGCGATATTGCGCGAGTGCTCGGATGCTCCCAAAAGGGAAACGGCTTTTTAGAAGGCAAACAATATATCGTCACCTGGGCACTCGGCCATTTGGTGACGCATGCACAGCCGGAGCAATATAATAACGACTTGAAGGAATGGAAGATGGAAAGTTTGCCGATTCTTCCAGAGCCGTTCAAATTGGTCCCGATCAAGCAGACCATGAAGCAATACAATGCAGTCAAAGCGCAGTTGAACCGCAGCGATGTAAAAGAAGTCATCATCGCGACCGATGCCGGGCGCGAAGGGGAACTGGTCGCCCGCTGGATTTTGGAACATGCCAAAGTCAACAAGCCGGTGAAACGGCTCTGGATCTCCTCTGTCACCGATAAAGCGATCAAAGACGGCTTCCAAAACCTGAAAGATGGAAAAGCGTATGAAAGCTTATTCCAGGCAGCGGTCGCCCGTGCAGAGGCTGATTGGGTAGTAGGCATCAACGCGACGCGTGCACTGACGGTGAAGCATAATGCCCAGTTATCGACAGGCCGCGTGCAGACGCCGACGCTCGCAATGATTGCGCAGCGCGAACAGGACATCCGCAATTTCCAGCCGAAACCGTATTACGGACTTCAGGCAATCAGCGATAACGCTTCGTTCACCTGGACAGACGGAAAATCGGCGCAGAGTTTCGATAAAGAGCGGATCGACCGTTTATTCGCCAAGCTCGATAAGGCGAATAAAGGCACGGTGACGGACGTGAAAATCACGCCGAAAAAACAACCGGCGCCGCCATTATTCGATTTGACGGAACTGCAGAAAGAAGCCTATAAACGCTATAGCTGGTCCGCCAAAGAAACGCTCAACACCTTGCAGAACCTGTACGAGCGCTACAAAATCGTCACTTATCCGCGGACAGACTCAAAGCATTTGACGAGTGACATGAAAAGGACGTTAAAAGACCATATCAAGGCGGTGCAGGTCGGCGAATACCGTTCGCTTGCGAATGCCGCGCTGAAGAATTCTGGCGTCCCGCAAAAAGGCGTCATTGACGATGCGAAAGTATCCGATCACCACGCCATCATCCCGACTGAGGAGACGCCGATGCTCCATGAGTTAAGCGATAAGGAATACAAGCTCTATGATATGATCGTCCGCCGCTTCCTCGCGGTCTTCCTGCCGCAGTACGAATACGACCGGACGACCGTCACTTTGGACGTCTCCGGCGAGACATTCCAGGCTAAAGGCAACACGATCCGCAACGAGGGGTGGAAACGTGTCTATAAAGATGCCGACGAGGAAGGCGAGTCGACGTTGCCGCCATTCGAAAAAGGACAGACGGTCGAATTGAAAGGAATCACCTTGACCGAAGGCAAAACGAAACCTCCTGCTTTCTTCAATGAAGGCACTTTGCTTGGGGCGATGGAAAACCCGGCCCAGTTCATGGCGGGGGAATCGAAAGAATTGATTCAGACGCTCGGTGAAACCGGGGGCCTTGGAACTGTCGCTACTCGCGCAGATATCATCGATAAATTATTCAATAGTTTCCTGATCGAGAAGAAAGGAAAGGACTTGACGATTACATCGAAAGGCCGCCAGCTATTGGAACTCGTCCCGGAAGATTTGAAATCGCCGAAATTGACGGCGGATTGGGAAACGCAATTGACGAAAATCGCCAAAGGGCAGTTGAAGAAACAGCAGTTCATGGAAGAAATGGTTGCGTTCTCGAAAAAGTCGGTCGCTGAGATCAAATCGAGCGACAAGAAATTCAAGCACGATAACATCACCGGCAAAATGTGCCCGGACTGCGGCAAGCCGCTTCTTGAAGTGAACGGCAAACGCGGCAAGATGCATGTGTGCCAGGACCGCGAATGCGGCTTCAAGAAAAACGTCTCGATGCAGACCAATGCCCGCTGCCCGAACTGCCATAAACGCATGGACATGGTGGGCGACGGCGACAATAAAATGTTCGTCTGTAAATGCGGACACCGTGAGAAATTATCGGCGTTTGAAAAACGCAAAAAAGCAGGACAATCGAAAGCGAACAAGAAAGATGTCAATAAATACTTGAAGAAGCAGGAGGAGCCGCCGCAAAATACGGCGATGGCGGATGCCTTGAAGAAATTGCTCGAGCAAAAGGACTGACAGGAGGGGGCAAGGTGGCAAAAAAAGCAGCAAAGACCAACGCCGCGCGCATTTTGGACCGTGAACGTATCGATTATGAGCCGCTCCAGTACAGCGCCGATGATGGGAAAATAGACGGCGTCTCGGTAGCGGCGAAAATCGGCGTGCCTGTAGAAACGGTCTATAAGACACTCGTCGCGGCTGGGGCATCGAAAAATCATTATGTATTTCTCGTGCCGGTCGCATTGGAGCTGGACTTAAAGCTGGCTGCAAAAGCGTGCGGTGAAAAGAAAATCGAGATGGTACCGGTGAAAGAGATTTTGCCGCTCACGGGATACGTACGTGGAGGCTGTTCACCGTTCGGCATGAAAAAGCCGTTCAGGACATTCGTCGCTGAACAGGCTTCCCGGCTGGATGAGATGATCGTCTCTGCCGGAAAAGTCGGGGCGCAGCTGAAACTGGCGCCGGAAGATTTGCTGAAAGCAACAGGAGGCGAGTTTGCGGAATTGACTGCGAAGCCGTGATTGCTCCCTTGCCGCTCTTCGCTATGCAGGACCCTGAAGAAAGAAGGATAGAGGATGAAAGTATCTATATATTATCGTTGGCTGTTTTTCCTGTTTGGCATGATGTTATTGGGCCTCGGCATTTCGATGACAATCAAAGGGGACCAGCTCGGAATCGGCCCGTGGGATGTGTTGCATGTCGGCCTGTATCAGAACTTCGGGCTGACAATCGGTTCCTGGTCGATCATCGCGGGCTTTACGCTGATCAGCGCCACTTCGCTTGTGCGCCGCAAATGGCCGCAATTCGGAACGTGGCTCAATATGCTGCTGATCGGATTGTTTATTGATTTATTCAATTTCCTCATTCCCGATATCCATTCCCTGTTCGGCCAGATCCTGATTTTCACGGCGGGCATCATTGTCACGGGATATGGAGTCGGTGTTTATGTTGCGCCGAAAATGGGGGCTGGCCCACGGGATGATTTGATGCTGATCCTGGTCCAAAAAACAGGTTTCAGCGTCAGCACGATCCGTACCTCCATAGAAGTGGCGGTCGCGTTGCTCGGCTGGATGCTCGGGGCCCTGTCGGCATCGGGACCATCGTCATCGCCCTGTTGGTCGGCCGGGTGGTCCAAGTATCGCTCGTGCAAAGCGAAAGCTTGTTAAGGAAGTTGATTTTAAAGCATCAGGCGGAACTGCCGCCGATTTTAAAAATATGATGACAGAAGACCCGGCACATGCCGGGTTTTTTTTTTGAAAAAATCAGTGCTTAAAAGGTTGGCGGTTGAACTCAGGAAAAGCATATGTTATAAATAAAACCAAGTAATACTATTGGTTTAATTAATAATAACATCCAAGAGGGCAGGAGTGCAATTATGGGGAGAGAATTTGTCGAGATTTTTGATGAATGGGTGCATACCTACGATGCCTCGGTCGGCGGCGAAGATCCGGAATATGCCGCCGTTTTCGAAAATTACGAGGAGATCCTGGGAGCGGTCGCGAAGAAAGCGGTAAGCCCGGTTGTTGAATTCGGCACGGGTACAGGCAATCTGACAGCGGAGCTCCTGGAACAGGGATATAAGGTGGTGGGCATCGAGCCGAATGCCGCCATGCGCAAAGCAAGCGGCGAGAAGTTCCCGGAACTTGGGATATTGGATGGTGATTTTCTGGATTTCGAGCTTCCACAGCCACCGAATAGCTTCACCAGCAGCTATGCTTTCCACCACTTGACGGACCAGGAAAAAGAGCGGGCGATCAAGCTCTACGCTTCCATCTTGCCGAGTGGCGGAAAAATCGTGTTCGCGGATACGGTCTTTGAATCCGAAGAAGCGAAACTCGGGCGCATCGTCTATGAAGAAGGCGAAGGCCATGCGAATCTCGTGGAAGATTTGAAGCGCGAGCATTACACGACCGTGCCTGTCATGGAAGCGATATTCCGGGAGAATGGTTTTGATGTAGAGTTCACGCGGATGAACGATTACGTATTCTTGATGGATGCGACTAAACGATGAAAGGGAGATTGCAATGAAAAAAATGAATGTGGAAAGTTTTAACCTGGACCATACAAAAGTGGCGGCACCTTATGTCCGCCTGGCTGGAGAGAAAACAGGCTCGAACGGCGACACGATCAAAAAATACGATATCCGCTTCAAGCAGCCGAATAAAGAACATATGGATATGCCAGGGCTTCACTCACTTGAGCATATGATGGCGGAGCATAGCCGCAACCATTCGGACCAAATTATCGACATCGGGCCAATGGGCTGCCAAACGGGCTTTTACTTGTCAGTTATTAACCACGATGACTACGAAGATATTTTACGCATTCTCGAAGCGACTTTGACGGATGTCATTGCGGCAGACGAAGTGCCGGCTTGCAACGAAGTGCAATGCGGCTGGGCAGCAAGCCACAGCTTAGAAGGCGCACACGAGCTGGCTAAAGAAATGCTGGCGAAAAAAGACGAGTGGCGCCAAGTGTTCAAAGAAGAAACGGCATAAGGGGAATCAGCATGGACTACGCAACTGAGATACAGCAATTGATCGGCCGGACGCCGCTCCTGGAGTTGACGCATAGCACGATTCCGAACGGATGCCGGATATTTGCCAAGCTGGAATTTTTCAATCCGGGCGGCAGCGTCAAAGACCGCCTCGGTGTAGCATTGATTGCCGATGCAGAGAAACGCGGAGAACTTAAAGCAGGCGGCACGATTGTAGAGCCGACTGCCGGCAATACAGGTATCGGACTTGCAATTGCGGCAATTGGCAAAGGCTATCGCCTGAAGCTGGTCGTCCCGCAAAAGTTCAGTATGGAAAAACAAACACTCATGCGTGCGTTAGGTGCTGAAGTGATTAATACGCCGACCGCTGATGGCATCAAAGGCGCCATTAAAAAAGCGACTGAAATTGCCGAACAGGAAGGTGCGTTCATGCCGGCGCAATTTTCAAACGCCGCTAACCCGGACACCTATGTCCAGACACTTGGCCCCGAGCTCTGGGATCAGTTGGACGGGGACATCGACATCTTCGTGGCAGGCGCGGGTTCCGGCGGCACGTTTATGGGAACTTCCCGTTATTTGAAAGCGCAAAATCAGGAAATCAAAACCGTCATCGTGGAACCGGAAGGCTCGATTCTAAACGGTGGGGAATCCGGCCCGCATAAAACGGAAGGCATCGGCATGGAGTTGATCCCTCCGTTTATGGATACACAGTATTTTGAGGCCATCCATACGATTACAGATAAAGAAGCGTTTGCAGCCGTGAGTGAGCTTGCACAAAATGAAGGGCTGCTCGTCGGCAGTTCATCAGGCGCTGCATTTGTTGCCGCTTTGAGTGAAGCACAATCAGCGAAACCTGGCAGCCACATCGTTACGGTCTTTGCCGATTCAAGCGAACGCTATTTGAGCCAGGATATTTACGGGGCTCTTTTTGAGGAGGAACAACAATGAAACCGAAAACCAGATTGATACACGGCGGCATCTTCGGAGACGAAGCGACAGGCGCTGTATCGACACCGATTTACCAAGTGAGCACTTACAAACAGGAAGCTGTGGGCAAGTTTAAAGGCTATGAATATTCACGAACCGGAAATCCGACGCGACATGCGCTGGAAGAGCTGATTGCAGATGTCGAATACGGCCATGCCGGTTTTGCGTTCGGTTCGGGAATGGCGGCCATTTCTTCTGTCATGATGCTGTTTTCAGCTGGCGACCACGTCATCTTGACGGACGATGTGTACGGCGGCACTTACCGCGTGATGAATAAAGTACTGAATCGCTTCGGGCTCGAATTCACATTCGTCGATACGGGGGATTTGGAGCAAGTGAAAGCTGCCGTACAGGAAAATACGAAAGCGATCTTCATCGAAACACCGACCAATCCGCTGTTGAAAGTGACGGATATTGAAGCTGTCGCGACCTTCGCTAAAGGAAAAGGACTGTTGACGATCGTCGACAATACGTTCATGACGCCCTATTTCCAAAACCCGATCTCTCTTGGGGCGGATATCGTCTTGCATAGCGCGACCAAATACATCGGCGGCCATAGCGATGTCGTGGCTGGGCTTGTCGTGGTCAATACCGCGCAACTCGCTGAGGAATTGCATTTCGTCCAAAATTCTGTTGGCGCCATCCTCGGGCCGCAAGATTCGTGGCTATTGATGCGCGGGTTGAAAACACTCGGCATCCGCATGGAAGAGACCAATACTAACGCCCAGCAAATCGCAGAGTTCCTTGATGGACATGAAGCGGTTGAGGCGGTCATTTATCCGGGGCTCGACAGCCATTCCGGCAAAGCCTTGATGGAAAAACAAGCACGCGGCTTCGGCGGGATGATTTCATTTGACGTCGGCAGTAAAGAAAAAGCGGATAGACTGCTTGCCAAGCTGAAATACTTCACCTTGGCAGAAAGCCTGGGGGCGGTGGAGAGCTTGATCTCGGTTCCGGTGCAGATGACACATGCCTCGATTCCAGCAGAGCGCCGCGCAGAACTCGGCATCACCGAAGGCTTGGTGCGTATTTCTGTCGGCATTGAAGATGTGGAAGATTTAATAGAAGATTTGCGCCAAGCATTAGCATAAGTTTTGGAAAAGCGGGCATCTGCCCGCTTTTTTTAATGGAATTCTATAGATCTTAACAAATTCGAAAGACTGTCAAATCAGAATATTAATATAATTTACCTAACGAATGCACTATCCGAATATAACTTATGTCCTTTATTTCGGATAGCGAAATAAATAATTTACACTATTCTGTGAGAACGAAAGAAGTGGTAATCTTTATAAAGAAAAAATATTCTGATATTTCTGGAAGGAGATACATATTCATGAAAAAAAGCAAGTGGTTCCCTATTCTATCAGCGAGCGCATTGGCGCTTTCCCTATATTCCCCTGCAGCGAGCGCAGCACCAGTCGAGGAGTTGCCGTCACTCGGTGCCTGGGACGAGGATCGCTACGGCGAACGCATCGACATCGACCAGGAACTAAATCGCCTGGCAAATGACGAGGCGTTCCAAAAAGAAGCCGAGCAGCGTATCAAAGACCAGGCTGGAGCATTGAATGATGAAACAGCAGACGGTGAAGAAAATGCTGCGGCAAGCGAACATTTCACTTATGACGGTGGCACGAAGCTATTTTTGAACCGCAACTTGGAATTCAAGGAATTTACGCTACGCAGCGTAGGAGATAACGTGGAAATCTGGGTTGCTAATGACTTGGCATACGGCCCGAACAACCCGAAACCGGCTGATGTCGTCACGCAAGCGCAAGTGGATAAATTGAAGGCTGAATTCGACAGCAATATCTATCCGAAAGCGACCGATTTCTTCGGCACTCCGGATTCACTCGATGGCTCGAATTCGCCGCTTCCTGGCATGGTCGGCTTACCGGAAGGGTATTATGAAGGATCTGATAAAGTCATCATGCTCGTCGATAACGTCCAGGACGAAGGCTGGAACAACCCGTCCTATCCGTTCTTCGTAGCCGGCTTCTTCTGGCAGACGCTTGAGAACTACACGGACCGCAACATCATCACGATCGACACGAATTCATGGGAAACGCGTTTGGAGAACACATTCTTTGGGACGACAATCCACGAACTTCAGCATTTGATCCAAGCCGATAACGACGGCGCCGAAGAAACATGGCTCAACGAAGGCATGTCGACATTCTCTGAATTCCTTGGCGGCTACGGGCACGGCGAAGGGTCGATCAACTTCTATTTGGACCACCCGGAAAACTCGCTCGTCAACTGGGATGAGCATGGAACAGCTGCAACAGGTCCTGAAACGATCGCGGACTACGGACAGGTTTACTTGTTCACGCTTTACATGTACGACAAGTTCGGCCAGGAGTTCATCCGTGAGCTGGCGACTGATGGCACGACACAAGGCATGGCGAGTGTCGACAAAGTGCTTGAAGACTATGGCACAAACAAAACATTCACTGAACTGTACCAGGACTTCATGACGGCATTGACTTTGGATGACGACACGGTCAGCAAGGATTATAAGTTCGACAGCATCGATTTGCGCGAACTGCCGGTCGGTGACGGTGTCCGCGGCAAGACCGTCGATTTCGAGAAAGCAAAAACCTTTGAAAAAGAAGGCGTTCCGGCATGGGGCGGCGACTTCAAGGAATTCGATTTGGACCGCACCGTGCGCGGCATGAAGTTCGATGGCGTCGATTTCCTGCCATTGCAATGGAAAACGGTCGCCAACCCGCTTGACGCTTCCGAGCAAGTGCTTCATCCGAATAACGGTGATGAAGCAGACCAAGCCTTGATCTTCGGGGCAACAGTACCAGTTGAAAACCCGACCTTGAGCTTTGAGCATTATTACAATATCGAAGAGCAATGGGATTTCGCGACAGTTCAAGTGTCTACGGATAACGGCGAAACGTGGAAATCACTCGGCAACGAAAACACACGCGACGATGTAGTGGAAGAAGGCTACCCGACGATTAAAGACAATTTGCCAGGTTTCACAGGCGAGAAAACGAATTGGTCTACTGAAACATTCGATTTGTCGGCATACGCAGGGCAAGATGTATTGGTATCGTTCCGCAACTTAACGGACTGGGGTTCTAACGAAGCAGGCTGGTTCATCAAAGATATCCGACTGGGTGATTTCTCAGCAGATGGAACGTCTACAGAGCCATTCCAGTCACTCGGCCAGTTGAAAGGCGAGTACGTCGACTTCACGACGACATTCATCCAAACGAAGAAAAACGGCAAGCAACGCGTATTCAATGTCGATCCGTTCAACGTGACGGACAAAGAAGCGCTAGACTTGCAGCAAGTGCTGCGTGAAGGCAATTTGAAAATGATCACTTCTTATGCTGCAGCGCCGGACCAGAAAGAAGCAAAAGAATTTACGTACGAAGTGTTGTACAAAGAAGATAAAAGCAAAGGTAAAGGAAAAGGCAATAACAAAAAATAAGTGATGATGAGAGCGGGCAGTTGCCCGCTCTTTTTTTGCTGTGTTTTTTACAGCTAGATCCATCGTTACAGCAAAGAGCGAAGTAAATACTTGAATATATAGTACAGTGGGTGTACTATAAAAAGAAATAAGTACAGGGGGTATACTAATGTCTCAGGAACTATTCACGGCGTACTCGAAATTCAGTGAAGCCATTTTGGAAGTAAATGCCTATGTAGCAGATATATTCGCTAATCATGAAGAGTTAAAAGCCTATTCTCCGCAACAATTGCAGACTTTGCGGATCATCAAAAAAAATCCAGCCATTTCCCAAAGTGAGATCGCGGATATCCAGGGAGTCTTTAAAACAGCCATTTCCAACCGGATCAAGAAATTGGAGCAAGATGGCTTGATTGCCATATTGACTAATCAGGATTTACGTAAAAAAGCCATTTCAATTACTCAAAAAGGAACGGAACTATTGGTGATTAGCGAGACAGTCATCTTTGAAAATCTGAATGAGTTGCTGGCGGAACGCTTTACAGGTGATGAGATCATAAAGTTCACTAGCCAATTGGACGAAATCGTAAAATGCTTAAAAATGAAGAAGGACGGCGACAAACAATGATTCATGAACTGAAAACGGTTTTCTCGAAAAAAATGCTGATTATCTCGCTAATAGCCGTCATGTTTTTACCGGTTATTTACAGCGCCTCGTTTTTGACCTCAATGTGGGATCCATATGGAAAAACGGAGGATCTTCCAATTGCGGTCGTCAATGAAGACCAAGAAGTTGAATTAGAAGGGGAAAGCATTCATATCGGTGAGGAGATTGTGGCCGAGCTTAAAGGCAATGATGATTTTGAATGGCATTTCGTCGGAAGTGATGAAGCACATGCTGGTGTGGTCAAAGGGGATTATTATGCTTCCATTACTTTGCCCGAAGATTTTTCGAGTAATGCTTCCTCACTTTTGACCGACGAGCCGAAAGAAATGGCTTTGGATGTGGAGACCAATCCAGGGTATAGTTACTCTGGTAAATCGATTGCGGACCAAAGCATCTTGGCCGTGGAAACGGCAGTAGCTTCCGAAGTCCGGGAATTATACACCGAAAAAGTATTTGAAACGGTAAACGACATGAATGACGGCTATAAAGAAGCTTCATCCGGTGCAGGGGAGTTAGCGGATGGAGCGGAGCAGCTGGCAGAATCGGCAGGGCAATTAGGGGATGGCATGGAAGCCCTTGCCGCCCAAGCACCTTCACCGCTAGCTGCAGAGCTTGAAAAACTAATCGAAGGAAACAAGCAGATCAGCCAAGGCATCGATGAATTAGGCAGTGGATCAGCGAGTTTGAGCGATGAGTTGTCCGCAGCGTCGGAAGAAATTTCAGCGTATGCGTTTGAAACGGCAAATGCCAAGCTCATCAGCGAACCCGTGGAGGTAAATAAAGAGACCGTAACTGAAGTCGAAAACTATGGCCAGAGCTTTGCGCCTTATATTATTGCGCTCAGCTTGTTTGTCGGGGCAATCGCTTTTTCGACCATTTATCCTTTCCGGACACGCGACCGTGAATCGACGACACTGCTTATTTGGTGGGGCAGTAAACTATCGGTCATATTGGCACAGGGAACGTTCCAAGCGGCTTTATTAGCTGTGTTCATATTGAAAGTCTTGGATATCCCTGTGGAAAATCTAGGGTCTTTCCTGTTGATTCTCTTTGTCATTTCGAATACGTGGATGTTCATCTTGTCTGTTTTGGTTGCTGCATTCGATAAAGTGGGAAACTTCCTGGGAATCTTGCTGTTGGTTTTGCAGCTTGGTGCCAGTGAAGGAACCTTTCCGATCCAATTGACGAATGGCTTTTTCCAAGCTGTCCACCCATATTCCCCCATGACGTATGCAATCAAAGCATTGAGAGAGTCGATTTTCGGCTTTGAAGGAAATGTTCCGTTCGAACAAGCATTATGGATTCTTGTGGCTATTTTATTGGCGATGATTTTGCTCTTAGGGGCCGTCTATTATTTCCGCTTCCAGAAAGAACGGAAAACAGCATCTGAATTAGCATAAAGAGGAGCGGCCGTCTTAGGCCTGCTTTTTCTTTTGGAAAAAATGGCGGTGTGATAAGATGGAGTCAGAATTCGTTTTTTGAAAGGAAGAGGACTGTGTCGAAAAAATTAGAGGCGTTTTTGGAAGAAAACTTAACGGAATTGAAAGATCAAGGCTTATATAATGAGATCGATCCGGTAGAAGGACCGAACGGAGCGATTATTAAAATCGGTGGCAAGGACCTGATCAACTTGTCATCAAACAACTACCTGGGGCTTGCAACAGATGAAGACTTGAAGAAAGTAGCGATCAAAGCGGTCGAAAAATACGGAGTCGGCGCTGGCGCTGTCCGTACCATCAACGGCACGCTCGACTTGCATGTGGAATTGGAAGAAAAATTGGCTGAGTTCAAAGGAACAGAAGCGGCGATTTCATTCCAATCCGGCTTTAACTGCAATATGGCGGCAATTTCTGCAGTCATGGATAAAAACGATGCCATCCTGTCCGATCAATTGAACCATGCGTCGATCATCGACGGCTGCCGCTTGTCGAAAGCGAAAATCATCGCGTTCAAACACTCTGATATGGAAGACCTGCGCCAGAAAGCAAAAGAAGCGACTGAATCCGGCCTTTACAACAAAGTGATGGTCATCACGGATGGCGTCTTCTCAATGGACGGTGATATCGCGAAGCTTCCGGAAATCGTGGAAATCGCAAAAGAGTTCGACTTGATCACATACGTCGATGACGCGCACGGATCTGGCGTTACGGGCAAAGGGAAAGGCACCGTGAAGCATTTCGGCTTGGAAAAAGAAGTCGATATGCAAATGGGCACGCTCTCGAAAGCAGTCGGCGTGGTCGGCGGCTATGTGGCCGGCAAGAAAAACCTGATCGACTGGCTGCGCGTGCGCTCCCGCCCGTTCTTGTTCTCGACAGCGGTAACACCAGGGGATGTGGCAGCGACGACTGCTGCGGTCCAAAAGATCATCGACTCGACAGAACTTCACGACAAGCTTTGGGACAACGGCGATTATTTGAAGAAAGGCTTGAAAGAGCTTGGCTTTGATATCGGCGAATCCGAAACACCGATTACGCCATGCATCATCGGCGACGAGAAATTGACCCAGCAGTTCTCGAAGCGCCTGTTCGAAGAAGGCGTCTACGCGAAATCGATCGTCTTCCCGACGGTCCCACGCGGCACGGGCCGTGTACGCAACATGCCTACAGCGGCACATACGAAAGAAATGCTCGACGAAGCGATTGAGATCTACGCAAAAGTCGGCAAGGAACTGAATGTCATCAAGTAACACGACACCCGCACAGCTCATTGGGCTGTGCGGGTGTTTTTGGCATATGAAGAGTAAGGGCGAGTAGGGGGGAGATTGCGCTTCAAGGGGACGCTTTCCAGAGGGCTCGCATTGAGCCGCTTCGTCGCTAACGCTCCTGCAGGGTCTCAATTGTCTCGCTAATCCTCCCGGAGTCGCCCCTTTACGCTTCATCTCTAGGTGTAGGTGGAAATGAAATTCATCCGTCACTGAGATTAGCATGAATAGTTTTGGACAGCCTTGAAAATACAAATTAAATAAACATCCTAGTATCTATCGAGTCCTATTAAGCCTCTCCACAACCGAATGAAGTCAATTAACAGCGACACTTCCTCACATGCAATATCCAGTGAAATAAAAAGCCGAACCGCGCCCATGGGCGGGAGGTATGCCCAAAGCGGGTGGCGGCTGCTTGAAGATGAAGCAACCAATGAACAATATACCTCGCTCACCCGTCTCACTCGCACTATATTCCGGTTAGCTTAAAATAAAATCCCCCTCCAGCGATCAGCTGAAGGGGATTTGCTTTATTATTTGGCAGAATCAGTTTCTGCGTGCTGGGCGTTGAAATAGATGGAAGCAAACACTTTTGCCGCCGTATTCATCGCGTCTTCATTGAAATCGAAGTTTTCATGATGATGCGGATAGACAAGTGCTTCGTCTGCCATTTTAGCGCCGACAAAAAAGTATGCACCGGGCTTCACTTGTGTGTAATACGCAAAATCCTCGACCGGCATGATCGGGTCGATGTCGATGACATTGTCCTCACCGACGACAGGGCGTGCGGATGTACGGACGATTTCTGCCGCTTCCGGGTGGTTCCATAGCGAGTCGTAGCCGGTTTCGACAATCACTTCAGCGCGTGCGCCCATGGCAGCGGCGACGTTTTCAGCGACTCCGCGCACGCGTTCGCTGGCGAGTTTGCGCAGTTCCGGATCGAATACGCGGATCGTGCCTTCCATGACCGCTTTACTCGGGATGACGTTATCGGCGTCTCCAGCATGGAATTTGCCGATCGATACGACAAGTTCTTTCAGCGGGTCGGCATTGCGGCTGACGATCGATTGCAGTGCGACCATGATGTGGCTCGCGGCTAAGATCGGGTCGATGCCGGTATGCGGTTCGGCGCCGTGGGTACCGGAGCCGTAGACATTGATTTTGATGGCATCTTCAGAAGCTTGCAAATAGCCATCGCGTAGATAGACTTTGCCGGATTCCATCTTGCTTTGGAGATGTGCGCCGAATACGAGATCGACGCCGTCGAGGCAGCCGTCTTCGATCATCGCGCGTGCGCCTCCTGGTGACAGTTCTTCGCCGAATTGGTGGATCAGCACAATTGTGCCGGGCAGGTCGTCTTGAATGGCCATCATCGCTTTCGCGAAACCGAGGAGGCCAGCGGTGTGGCCGTCATGGCCGCACGCGTGCATGACGCCGGGGATCGTCGATTTATAGGAAACCTCTTTTTGGTCGTCGATCGGCAGCGCATCGAAATCGGCGCGGAACGCGATAGTCTTCCCGGGCTTGCCGCCGCGGATCGTGCCGACGACTCCGCGGCCGCCGACGCCACGGCGCACTTCGACACCCATTTCCTCTAAGCGGTCTGCGATATAAGCGGGAGTTTCCACTTCCTGGTGTGACAGTTCGGGATGCATGTGAAGATGCCGGCGGATATCCACCATTTCCTCTTGAAGGGAATCGATTAATATATCGGTTTGTTTTAATAAGCTCATCAATCATAAACTCCTTTATCCTGAATTAATTTTACAAACACACTGACGCCATTATACGCCCTATTTCAGGAAGCATCAAAATTATTACGCTATTTCAAAAGTTTTTATAGTATAATCATACAAGACTACTTATAATTGGGGGCTTCATTATGAAAATCACTCAAGCACGATTGCATGCAGTGCGCTTTCCGTTGCATGAACCATTCATCATCTCCTATGCGACCTATCCGGATATGCCGTCCTTGATCCTCGAACTGGAAACGGATAATGGCTTGGTCGGTTACGGGGAGGCGGTGCCGGACGAGCACGTGACAGGCGAGTATTTCACGGCAAGCTATGAAGTGTTGAAGGAATTGTTCCTGCCGGCCGTGATCGGCATGAACCCATTCGATATTGAAGCGATTCACCATAAGATGAACGGAATTTTGGCGGGCAACCCGGCCGCGAAAGCCGCGGTCGATATCGCTTGCTATGATTTGATGGGGAAGGCTGCGGGACAGCCGGTCTATAATTTACTTGGCGGGCAATCGAAAGAGCATCTTTCCTACCCGCGTGTCTTGAGCATCGAAGCGCCTGAAATCATGGCGGACAAAGCGAGACAGGCCGTTGAAGCTGGGTATGGATCATTGAAATTGAAAGTCGGGGCGGGAAATGCACAACTGGACGTGGAACGTATTTTGGCTGTGCGCCAGGAAGTCGGTCCCGAAATGCCGATCCGGGTGGATGTCAACCAGGGGTGGAAATCGGTCGGGACAGCGGTAGCGGCTATCCGCCAGCTGGAAGCGGCGGGTCTCAGCTGGGTCGAACAGCCGATCCGCATGGGGGATATCCGCGGTTTGGCAGAAGTTCGGCAGAAAACGGCCGTACCGATCATGGCAGATGAGACCGTGCAGTCTATGGAAGATTTGCTCGAAATCATCCGTCTCGATGCGGCTGATGTCATCAACATCAAATTGATGAAATGCGGCGGTATCTTCCATGCCGTACAGATGGCGAAAACCGCAGAAGCGGCGGGCATGCTGTGCCAGATCGGCTCGATGGTGGAGTCGTCCGTGGCGTCGAGCGCCGGCTATCACGCGGCGATGTCACGGATCAATATCGAAAGTACGGAACTGACTGGCCCACTTTTATTCAGCGAAGAAATCGGCGACTTGAAATATGAGCATCCGCATGTGCTTTTAAGCGGCAAGCCAGGGCTTGGCATTGAAGTGGATGCCGAGAAGCTGAAGAAATTGACGGTCACATCTTGCAGCGTAGGAGGGAACAATGCATGACGGCCAAACCCGAAAAGCTTAAAAAAAGCGGAGGCAAGGTTCCGCATACATACGCGATTCTATTTTTGATTATGATTGCCGCGATGGTCGCTTCGTACTTAATTCCTGCGGGGCAATACGAACGGGAGGAAGTGGATGGGCGCACGGTCGTCATCGATAATTCCTTCGCGGAAGTGGAACAGAGCCCGGTCGGCTTCTTTGAATTGTTCAAGGCGATTCCGACGGGCATGTCCGAAGCTTCCAGCATCATCTTCTATATCTTCCTGGTCGGTGGCGCATTCGGCATCATCCGGGCGACAGGGGCGATCGAATCCGGAATCGCCAAAGTGGTCGACAAGCTCGAGAAGCGTGAAAAGTTTCTTATCCCGATCATCATGACCCTGTTTTCGGTCCTTGGTGCCACGATCGGCATGGCGGAAGAAGTCATCATCTTCGTGCCGATCGGCATTGCCGTGGCACGGGCGATCGGCTTTGACGCCATGACCGGAACTGCGATGGTCTCGCTCGGTGCAGCGTCCGGTTTTATCGGGGGCATGCTTAACCCATTCACTGTCGGGATTGCACAAGGCATCGCCGAGTTGCAGATTTTCTCTGGAATCGGCTTCCGCTTCGGGGCGTATATCTTCTTCCTCGGCTTCGCGATCTGGTACGTCATGCGTTATGCGGCGAAAGTGAAGAAAGACCCGAAACAAAGCGTCATCTATGAAATCGAGAAGCGCGCACAGAAATCCTCGACAAAAGACCAAGCGGAAGCGCTCGGTGCATTCAACTGGCGCCACGGCATGGTGTTCGTGTTCCTGGCGGTTGGCCTTGGCATTAATGTCTACGGTGTATTCGAATGGGGATGGTATTTGACTGAACTTGCAGCTTCGTTCGTCATCATCGGCTTTGCGGCGGGGCTCGTCGGAAACCTCGGTG
This sequence comes from Planococcus plakortidis, assembly GCF_001687605.2. Lineage (NCBI taxonomy): Bacteria > Bacillati > Bacillota > Bacilli > Caryophanales > Caryophanaceae > Planococcus > Planococcus plakortidis. Next base: position 2,608,822 of record NZ_CP016539.2, on the reverse strand, counting down.
TCAACCGGATGTTCGACGCCTTTGTCGACGGCATGAAGCTGGTCGTCTTCGGTGCCTTGATCGTCGGGTTCGCCCGCGCGATTCTGGTGATCATGGAGCAAGGGGTCATCATGGATACGATGATCCATGGCTTGTCGAGCGTCATCAGCGGCTTGCCGAATGCCTTGACGGTCATCGGCATGTTCTTCACGCAAGTGGTCATCAACTTCTTCATCCCTTCCGGAAGCGGCCAGGCGGCAACGACGATGCCGATCATGACGCCTTTATCGGATCTATTGGCTATCGAGCGCCAAGTGGCGGTGCTCGCGTATCAGTACGGAGACGGCATCACCAATTCCATCATCCCGACATCCGCTGCGTTAATGGGTTATTTGGCGGTGGCGGGCATCCCTTATGAAAAATGGGTGAAATTCGTCTGGAAGCTGGTCGTCGGCTGGCTGTTCATTGCGCTCGTCGCACTCGTCATCGCTGTTTTTATCGGCGTTTCATGAATGCAAAAAATCCCCAGTGCTATATGCACTGGGGATTTTCAGGCTGTCGAGAAAGGTGAGAAATTGTATTTTCAGAAGCTTATCGCTCGCTTTCCGTGGGCTCGCGCCCAAGCCTCCTCAGTCGCTTTGCGCCTTGCGGGGTCTCGGTCGTCTCGCTGATCCACAGGAGTCGAGCGAACGCTTCTCCAAATACTTAGAAATATCATTGTATTTTTGAATGAAAAAAAAGATCCCATTCTCATTCGTAATGGATCAATAGACTTCTTCAACACTCTGAAAATCCCCAGTGCTATATGCACTGGGGCTTTTCTTTGGTTAAATGGCATCCGTGTCTTGAATTAAATTCAAGAAGCGTTTCGTGCGTTCTTCTTGAGGGTGATTGAACACATTGTCCGGTGTGCCGCGTTCAACAATCCGTCCGCTGTCCATGAACAATACTTCGTCGGCTGCGCCTTTTGCAAAGCGCATTTCGTGGGTGACGACGACCATCGTCATGCCTTCTTGTGCCAAGTCTTTCATAACTTTCAGCACTTCTCCGACAAGTTCGGGATCGAGTGCGGAAGTCGGTTCATCGAACAGCATGACTTTCGGTTCAAGCGCGAGCGCGCGGGCAATGCCGACGCGCTGCTGTTGCCCGCCTGATAGCTGGTGCGGATATGAATCGGCTTTGTCCGACAGTCCGACTTTCTCAAGCAGTGCCAGAGCTTTTTCTTTCGCTTGCGCTTTGTCTTTTTTCTGGACGGTGACTGGCCCTTCCATAATATTTTCAAGTGCCGTCATATGGGGGAACAAGTTGTAATGCTGGAACACCATCGCTGATTGCTTGCGAAAGGCCATGATTTGTTTTTTGGACATCGGCTTTGAAAAATCAGCCACCAGCCCGCCGATCTCCACCGTGCCGTCACTTGGTTTCTCTAAAATATTGAGGCAGCGGAGAAAGGTGGTCTTTCCTGAACCGGAAGGGCCGATGACGACGATCGTTTGCCCTTTTTCGACGTCGAGGTCGATGCCTTTCAGCACTTCCAGCTCGCCGAAGCTCTTATGCAAATTTTTGATTGAAATCATAATAAACTCCTATCTATAGATCGATCTGGCTTTAACGGGAAACATAACGGTCAAAGCGGTTTTCCAAGCGCCCTTGGACGAGTGACAGTAAGAAACAAATGATCCAGTAGATCAATGCCGCCTGTCCGTAAAGCAGCAGGAATTCGTAATTGGTCGCAGCGATTTGCTGGGCGACTCGGAACATTTCCGTCACCAGGATCAACGCGGCAAGAGACGTATCCTTGACCAGGCTGATGAAGGTATTGGAAAGCGGCGGCACCGAGACGCGCGATGCTTGAGGCAAAATGACGCGCCGCAAGGTCTGGGAATAGGACATGCCGATTGTATCGGCTGCTTCCCATTGGCCTTTTGGAATCGACAAGATCGCCGCACGGATGACTTCCGAAGCGTAGGCACCGACATTCAAGGAAAAACCGATGACAGCGGCCGGGAAGGGATCGATGGTGACGCCGACCGTCGGCAAGCCGTAAAACAGGATAAATAATTGGACGAGTAGCGGCGTGCCCCGGATGATCGAGACATAGACACGCGCAATCCATTGCAGGATCCGGACGGTGGAGATGCGGGCAAGCGCAGTGATGACCGCCAGGACTAGCCCGAGGATAAAAGAAATGACCGAAAGCGGCAAGGTGAATTGCACAGCCGCTTCGATCAAAGGCCAGAAGGAGGACTGGGCGATATCGCCGAGCCGCTCCAACCGTTCAGGGTTTGAGAAAATGCTATTCAAGTACATTTTCGCCGAACCACTTATTGGAGATTTCTTCATACGTGCCGTCCTCGATCATCTCAGCAAGTGCCTCGTTTGCTGCCTCGACGAGCGTGTCATTGCCTTTTCGGAACAATAACGCGCTTTGCGCCGCATCGCCGGATTCATCCACGACTTTAATGCCGGCATCCGGACGCTGGTTCTGGAAATCAAGGACTGTCAAATTATCGTTGACTGTTGCATCGACACGCCCAGATACCAATAGTTCGATCGCTTGGTTAAAGCCTTCGACGCCTTCAAGCTCTGCGCCATAGGAAGTGGCCATTTCGGCGTAATTGCTGGTCAATGACTGCGCCGAGAGCTTGCCTTCCAGATCATCGAAGCTTTGGATTTCTTCATTGCCTTCCGCTACCACAAGAACGGCCGTCGAAGTGATATAAGGATCCGAGAAATCGTAGCTTTCCTGGCGCTCTTCGTTGATCCCGACTTGGTTCGCGACCATATCGAACCGCTCAGCATCAAGGCCTGCAAACATGGCGTCCCATTGCGTTTCGAGGAATTCCGCTTCGACGCCGAGGCGGTCCGCGACTTCACGGGCGATTTCGACATCGAAGCCAGTCAATTCGCCGCTGTCATCATGGAATGTGAAAGGAGGATATGTCCCTTCCGTTCCGATCACTAAAGTTCCTTCTTCCTGGATTTCTGCGAGCAAGTCCGTTCCGCCTTCTGTGCTGCTGCCTGAGTCTGTGTTGTCTGCGTTATCGGAAGATCCGCAAGCCGCGAGGAATAGTGCCGCTGCGCCGATCGGCAGAAATGCCCATTGTTTCTTCATTGATGCTTCCCCATTTCATTAAGTTTTTGCCATCAAGGCGTTGTTGTTCTATTTAATCACAATAAACCGTACCTGTATAGTAGGTTTAATCGTCCGGCACAAAGTAAGTAAAAGTCGTTGTTTTTTTAAAGAGAACAATTTATAATGGCTTTAACGAAAAGCTTGATTTAGAAGCTTTTATGGAGATTTAATTGTCTTTTTAGAGTGGACAAATGCTTTGTGGAAAAGGAGTGCTTGAAAATGAAACGAATCATGGTGACAGGAGCTTTAGGGCAGATCGGCTCGGAATTGGTAGGTAAATTGCGTGAAACATATGGCGCCGAGAATGTATTGGCTACCGATATTCGCCCATCGGATAACCAGGACGGGCCGTTTGAACTTTTGGACGTGACGGATGCAGAACGCATGCTCACTTTGGCGCGTGATTTCAACGCCGATACCATGATCCATATGGCAGCGCTATTGTCAGCGACGGCAGAGGAAAAGCCGCTGCTTGCGTGGAACTTGAATATGGGTGGATTGGTCAATGCCCTTGAAGCAGCCCGTGAACTCGATATGCAATTTTTCACGCCGAGCTCAATCGGCGCGTTCGGCCCATCAACGCCGAAGAACGACACTCCGCAAGACACCCTACAACGCCCGACGACGATGTATGGCGTAAACAAGGTGGCAGGGGAATTGCTTTGCGATTATTACTTCACGAAATTCGGCGTCGATACACGCGGCCTGCGTTTCCCAGGATTGATTTCGAATGTTGCGCCTCCAGGCGGGGGAACGACAGATTACGCCGTGGATATCTATTACCAGGCAATTGAAAAGGGCAGCTATACTTCCTATATTGCAGAAGGCACTCGCATGGATATGATGTATATGCCGGATGCGCTTCAGGCGATTGTCGACTTGATGGAAGCCGATGCGGACAAACTGGTCCACCGCAACGCATTCAATGTCACGGCGATGAGCTTTGAACCTGAAGAAATCGCGGCTTCAATCCGTAAATATATACCGGACTTCAAATTGGGCTATGAGGTGGATCCTGCTCGCCAGGCAATCGCAGACAGCTGGCCGGATAGTATTGATGCCAGTGCCGCAAAAGACGAATGGAACTTCAAAACAGCGTATGATTTGGACGCCATGACGGCAGATATGCTGGAAAAACTGAAGCAAAAATTACAGCAAGCATAAGAAAAAGGCGCTTTTCCGAAACCGGAAAAGCGCCTTTTTGATCTTCATTAAAACAATAGGTGTGCCACGCCGACAACGATTGGCAAAGCGATGACCGTGCGCAAAAGGAAGACGACGATCAAATCGAAAATATTGACCGGGATCTTGGAGCCGAGCAACAAGCCCCCGACTTCAGACATATAGATCAATTGCGTAACAGACATGGTCGCGACAACAAAACGTGTCATTTCGGATTCGATGCCCGCACCGAGAATGGCCGGCAAGAACATATCCGCAAAACCGACGACCATCAATTGTGCCGCTTCGGCAGCTTCAGGCACGCCAAGAAGGTTCAAATATGGCTCGAACGGTGCGCCGAGAATGACGAAAGTTGATGTGTACTCGGCAAGGATCAAGGCGATCGTACCGAAAGCCATGACGACAGGCGCTACGCCGATCCACATATCCAGTACATTCTTCATGCCGTCTGTGAAGAAATTGCCGACAGAGCGGTTGCGGTCTGCTTTTTCGAGCGCTTTCTCAAGCCCGTGCGATGCCAGGCCTTGTCCATCCGGTACATCTTCAGAAATCGATTCTTGAGGCGAGCCATCCATGAATTCCGTTTTTTTCTGCGCAAGTGGGTAAATGCGCGGCATGATGAGCGCCAAGATCAAGCCGGCAAGAACGACAGTGCCGTAATATGGAAGGAAATAAGAGCCAAGGCCGATTTCTTCAATGACGACGATGGCGAAGGTAATCGAGACGACAGAGAAGGTCGTTCCGATAATCGCAGCTTCGCGCTGGGTATATTTATTGTCTTCGTATTGCTTGCTTGTCAGCAGGACGCCAATCGTGCCATCGCCGACCCATGAAGCCAGTGCATCGATGGAAGAGCGGCCAGGGAGCCGGAACAGCGGGCGCATGATTTTGACCATCATGGTACCGAAGAATTCAAGCAGCCCGAAGTTCATCAAAAGCGGCAGGAACAATCCGGCGAACAGGAAGATCGTGAACAGGAATGACAATAAGCCGTCTCCTGACAACAACAAGCCGCCGGTATTTTCGTTCCATACCGGCTCAGGGCCGACTTGGAACAGGACCATGAAAGCGAACACGGCGGCGACAAGCCGCGTCAATGTCCAGAACAGGTTAACATTGAACAATTTCTCGAAAAATGGGACGGTGTCGGAAGTGTTCTCTTTTTTGCCGATGAAAGCCAAAGAGCCGAGGGCGGCGATGATCAAGATGACCAGCATGACCCAAGGGACGAACGATTCGATCTGTCCGGCCATAATGCCTGCAAGGACAGCAATCGTCACTTTCCAACCTTCCTCTGTCGGAATCGGGATGAGGAACAACAGGATCCCCAGGAACGACGGAATCAGGAATAATAACCAAGTAGAAGCTGAAAACTTTTTCAAAATAGTATTCCCCTTTTCTCTTTATTGTATGAATAAACGAAAATAATACTAATTATACAACACTTTCCCCTTTGGAACCGCTGTCATTAGTAATGTTTATATTATCTGAAAACAGCAGAAAATAATAGTAGTTTTAAGAAAGAAAATCTTATCGCTGAATATGGATAATAATGGTGGAGGAACCTCCCTCCAGAGTCAGTGTGGTAGTTTTAGGGAACGGGGCGAAGGGCGCATGTTAAGTATCATGGAAGCGGGATGTGCGAAGTGAGGGTAATCGTCCATAAAGAAAATCCCGCCCCGCATGGCTTTTTGGCATGCGGGGCGGGATTCGGCCTATGAGCTTATTCGAAATCCTGATCCCAGCGGTAAGTGTAGAAACGTTCAAGGGTGAGCCAGTTTTCGGTTTCGGTGTCACCGTTTTGCAGCTTATGCTCCATTTCCTCGAGCATCCAGGCAGTTTGCGAAATATGGGCTTTCATCGAATTCATCTTCTGTTCGCGGACAGGCTTGATATCATAGACGACATCAGGTTCCCCGAGCACTTCCAGTGTATTGTTGGCGAACGCCACACAATGCAGTTTCGGGCGGTCTTCCATTCGGCGCACAGCGCGTACGACGGCACGGGCCGTGGCTTCGTGGTCAGGGTGCACAGCAAAATCAGGATAGAACGTGATGATCAGGGATGGATTGGTGTCTTCAATTAGCTCTTCCATCATGCGCACCATTTTTTCGTCATCTTCGAACTCGATGGTCTTATCGCGAAGGCCCATCATGCGAAGATCCGTCAAACCCATCGCCTTGGCCGAAGCGAGAAGCTCTTTCTTACGGATGGCCGGCAAAGATTCACGCGTCGCAAACGGCGGGTTGCCGAGGTTGCGGCCCATTTCGCCAAGTGTCAGGCAGGCGTATGTAACGGGCGTTCCTTGTTGGATATGGGTCGTGATCGTTCCCGACACGCCGAACGCTTCGTCGTCGGGGTGGGGGAAGACGACCAATACATGTCGTTCTTTCGGGATGGTCATTGAAATTCCTCCTTAATAGCTGAACGGTGTTTCGCTGAGTTGCAGCGCCACCGCCAATTTTCCGGTTCCGTCGTGGCCGGCGAGCAGCAAACGGCCTTCTTCATCGATTTCAAAATGAGTGATGCCTTGTGCATAGACCCAGCCTTGCGGGAGTTTCAGCCCGACACGATGCGGGCTGTCGCCGACGACTTTCCCCAGTTCGAAATTGATGACGACATTGCGGATGAATGCCCCGGCGTTGAAAAAGCCTTCATTGAAATGGCTGGCGTAGCTGCCATTCGTCGTTTCCAGGTGAAGGTAGACCTCCTTGCCGGCGAACGAATCGATCGCCGCTTGGAGTTGGTTGACTTCTACTAGTTCCATGGTGTGCCTCCTAATTAAATCGGTATTCTATCAGTATAAGGAACTCTGAGGATGAATGCGATTAGTACGCTCTAAGGCATAAAGAATAATGATAGAATGGAGGAAGAGAGAATTTTCCGAAAAAGGATGGGGACCATGAAAGGCTTATTGAATATTTTGCTGGCCATTGCCGGGATCATTTTGGCCGCTAGCTTGCCAACGCTGATTGCCGGGTGGCTTTTGGGGGAATGGCGATGGCAAGAATACGTCGAATCGATCCGGTCGACAGTGATAGGGCTTTGGCCGGTTGGCGATATCACATTCTTCCATTACAGGGCGGGGCAGGAGATTGCGTTATTCCCGAATGTCTTCGCTTATATCGCCTATTCGCTCGAAATTTTGTTTATAGCTTTGATCGCGGCAGTTGCCGTCTCGCTGGCCCTGACGGTGGCGACGATGCTGCTGCCTGAAAAAGTGCGTGAACGCGTGAAGATGGCGCTTTATTTTCTGGAATCCATCCCGGACCTCCTGATCATCATGACGGCGCAGCTGTTGGTTATCGCGTTTTTCAAGCAAACCGGCATCCTGGTTTCGAAAATCGCTGTGGCTGGAGATGACCGCATCTACTGGCTGCCGGTCCTGTGCCTAGCTATCTTGCCGACGATCCAGCTTTACCGGCTGGCGATGCTGACGTTCCAGGAAGAAGAGCGCCAGATGTATGTCGAATTGGCACGCGCACTCGGCTTTTCGAAAGTGTACATCGTGCTTGTCCATATGTTCCGGAACGCCATCATCAGCGTATTCTTCCAATCCAAAAAAAACGATGTGGTTCATGCTGTCGAATCTATTTGTATTGGAATTGATGTTCAATTTGCCAGGCATTATGCTGTTCCTCAGCGGCAATATGAATCCGATGGGCTTTTTGGTCGCGATTTTCAGCTTTTTCCTGCCGATGTTCCTGCTGTATAGTTTCGGAGAATGGTTTTTCGTTGCCCGCCAACGTAAAAAGGCGGTGGCGTAAATGTGGAAACAGCCCTATTTTCTAATCGGATTTAGTATCTTGGCCTTTTTCCTCGTCGGCAGTTTTGTTTATGAATGGATCTTTGGGAATGTCCCGCGCCAGATTTATTATGTGACGGAAAACGGGCGGGCAGTGGAAGGCGCGCCGATTTCCCCGAGCTGGCAGTATCCGCTCGGGACGGACCAATACGGATATGATTTACTCGGCAAATTGATGCTTGGCGCAAAATACACCATTTTGGCGGCCCTTGCAGTGGCAGCCTTACGCATGCTGATCGCCGTACCGGCCGGCTATATCCTTGGGACATATCTGGGCAAGCACCGGAAGTGGCTTTCAAGCTTTGCCGACTCGATGCATTACATTCCACTGACCTTGTTTGCAGCCTATGTGCTGGCGCCGGTGTTGTGGATGCCGCCGGAAGGCTTTTCGACGACCCTGTGGGAACGCATCGCGATACAAGTGGTGATGATGGCATTATTGACCGTACCGATCGTCTCGATCTTGATCGCAAATGAAGCGGCATTGCTCCTCGACAAGGAATACATACTCGCAGCCAAGACGCTTGGCGCGGGAAGTTCGCGCATCATCCGCAAGCATCTCTACCCCCAAATGCGCGAGAAAATCGCCGTGCTGTATGGCCAGCAAGTCATGGAAACTTTCATCGTCCTCGCGCATCTCGGGTTGTTGAATCTCTTTCTTGGGGGCACCAAAGTGAGTTATGACCCTTGGTTTGGAGATCCGCCGATGTCGATTTCCTATGAATGGGCTGGGCTGTTCGGTTCAACTTTCCGCTATTTGCAAGGAGCGCCATGGCTGCCGCTTATGCCGGTACTGTTTATCGGGCTGGCCATTTTCGCTGTCTCGTTGATGATGGAAGGCTATCTGCGTTCGAAACAGCCGAAACTCCAAAAAACCCGCCAAGCGGCGCAAGAAGATCCATTGGTTGAATGGGACCGGCAACAGCTGCGGGAAAAAATGGTGCGCTTGAAAAATGAAGATCCGCCTAAATGAATATCCATTCCATAACAATTACCATTGGTGAGGGTTACGGGCAGGGGAGCGGGAAACGATAATAGAAAAGGAGGGCGCCGAAGCGCCCTCCTTTTCCAGCTTGTCGAGAAAGGTAGGAAATCGTATTTTCCGAAGCTTATCGCTCGCTTTCCGTGGGCTCGCGCCCGAGCCTCCTCAGTCGCTTCGAAACCCTTGTGCTCAACTCTCACTGCGTTCGAGCATCGCAGAAAAACCGCTTGCTCCCACATCTGCGTGGCAGATGCGTCGCAAATGAATGCGCTCAGCTAAGCTTCGCTCATTCATTCCTTGCGGGGTCTCGGTCGTCTCGCTGATCCACAGGAGTCGAGCGAACGCTTCTCCAAATACTTAGAAAGATCATTGATTTTTGAATGTAGAAAAATGACTCCATTCTAGTTCGTAATGGATTGATAGACTTTTTCAACACTCTGGAAAAGGAGGGCGCCGAAGCGCCCTCCTTTTCTATCTAGCCTGAATTACAATTCCACAACCTGGACTTCAGCTTTTTGGAACTTATTTGCAGCCCCATGCATGACAGGACCTACGTATTCATTGAGCTTCCAGCCATGTGCAATCGCTGTAGAAACAAAGATTTTTGCGTTGTAGACCGCATCTTTGACCGATTGGCCATTGGCAAGATTCGCGGTGATCGCCGCAGCGAATGTGCAGCCGGCACCGTGGTTATAGGTCGTATCGGTTTTCTCTGCCGTCAACAGGTAATGTTTTTCCCCGTCGTACAGAAGGTCAGCTGCTTTTTCATGCTTCAATTGCTTGCCGCCTTTGATGACGACGAATTTCGCTCCGTGTGCGTGGATCTTTTCTGCCGCTTTTTGCAGGTCTTCGACCGTGTGAAGCGTGCCGAGCCCAGACAATTGGCCGGCTTCCACGAGGTTCGGTGTCACGACTTTTGCGTTCGGCAGCAAGTATTTGACCATCGCATCGACGTTTTCTGGGAACAGCACTTCGTCTTCGCCTTTGCAAGCCATTACGGGGTCAATGACCACATCGGTAATGCCGGATGCTTCGATGGCTTTGCCGGCCATTTCGATGATATCGACGGTCGGCAGCATGCCGGTTTTCAACGAATCGATTCCGGTAGAGAACGCTGTTTTCAACTGGGCATCAAGCGTATCGAGCGCGATCGGGTGGATGCCATGGCTCCAATGGTTATCCGGGTCCATCGTGACGATGACCGTCAATGCGTTCATGCCGTATGTGCCGTGTTCCTGGAACGTTTTCAGGTCGGCCTGGATGCCGGCGCCGCCGGACGTATCGGATCCTGCTATGGTGAGTGTCTTTTTGAGTGTCATAAGTCAATCTCCTTTAGGCTATTTAGTCATTGAGCTAATTTTATAGAAATTTTGCATCATTTACAAAGGTTTGGGCCTGTGAGGCCAAGCCAGGGCGAGCACTGTTGCACTCGAAGCCAGAGAAAATAATAGCGTGACGCCTCCAATGACCCAATGCCCGCTGGTGAATAGGCCCACTGCCATCACCAATGTTAAAATGGCTGCTATAACGATCAAGCCGACCAGGCAGCCCATGCCGGCGCGTTTGGCGCTTTCGGGTGCACTATCGCCTTTCGTTTTGGAAATATCAGAGATTCGTTGCCGCCAGTCTGCCATATGATCCCGCCCCTTTTCTCCATCGTAACACGGCAGACTGGCGAATTGAAGCGCTTGCAGCGGAAGATGACTAGAGAAAAAGAGAACGGGTATTGAAAAGAAAAGTGACTGATCGGAGGAAGAGCTACTATGGCAAAGCAAATTTTCAGCAATGACTGGCAAGAAATCCTGGAGGAAGAATTCGGTAAAAGCTATTACCGGGAATTGAGGGAGTTCTTAAAAGAAGAATATGCAAAAGAAACCGTCTACCCCGTAAAAGAGAATATCTGGAATGCTTTCGAACATACAGCTTATCAAGACGTCAAGGCGGTCATACTGGGACAAGACCCTTACCACGGCCCAAATCAAGCGCATGGCTTGAGCTTTTCCGTCCAGCCGGGCATCGCCCATCCGCCAAGCCTGCGCAATATCTTCAAGGAGCTAGAAGACGACATCGGCTGCGGGAAACCGGTGGATGGCACTTTGACGAAATGGTCAGACCAAGGCGTCCTTATGCTTAACACCGTGTTGACGGTGAGAAAAGGGCAAGCACATTCACACCAGAAAAAGGGGTGGGAGCAGTTCACGGATGAAGTGATCCGGAAATTATCGGAACGCGAAGAACCGGTCATCTTCATTTTATGGGGCAAGCCGGCACAGACGAAAAAACGGCTGATCGATACCGAACGCCATGATATCATCGAAGCACCTCATCCGAGCCCGCTTAGTGCGCATCGCGGATTTTTCGGCAGCAAGCCGTTCTCAAAAGTGAACAAGCTGTTACAATCGCGTGGCGAAACGCCGATCGATTTCTGCCTGGACTGACGGATCCGGTTTGGACGTGGTAAACTGGTTGGGACTAATAGCGAGAGGGGCTACGACACATGGGCATCGAAACGACACGCATTTTAGATGAAATCGATAAGCATACGGCCCGTGCGCGGGAAGGCGGACCCGAAAAAATCCGGGAATCCCTTGCCGCAATCCGTGCTTTATGCGACCTGCTTCTCGAAGACGGCAGCCAAGCGCCAAAGAAACCGCGCGCCATGCCGCTTGCTATGGCGGAGACGGTGAACCGGCCACAGTCGGTTCCTTCAGCTACAAGGCTTCAGGAAGAAGGGGCGAACGGCGATTCGCTTTTTGAATTTTAAATGGAAAGAGGACGAAACATATGAAATTTTTCTTGATCGCAGGAGCGGTTAATGGACTGCTGGCCGTCGCTTTAGGCGCTTTCGGGGCACATATGCTCGAAGGCCGAGTAGCGGATAAATATTTGGATACGTGGCAAACAGCAGTGCAATACCAGATGTTCCATTCAATCGGCTTGATCGCCGTCGCCATCTTGATGAGCTCGGCGCTCATCGGCCCGCTCGGTTCACTCAGTTGGGCCGGGTATTTGATGCTTGCCGGCATCGTGGTTTTCTCGGGAAGCCTTTATGTCCTGAGCTTGACGGGCATCAGCGTGCTTGGGGCCATCACGCCAATCGGCGGCGTCGCGTTTATCGCGGGATGGGTCATGCTCATCATCGCTGCCATGAAAACATTATAATGCGAGAGAAAAGCTGCCTGCAGAGCACATGCAGGCAGCTTTTTCATATCGGCGTGAACATTTCCATTGCTCAGAAAAATGGAAATTTCAGCAGATCATATTAAGTTTCTGTAAATATGTTGTATCCCTATTGCAGCTAGTCATACAATGGATAAGGTTTGATTAACGGATAAGGATGTAGATACATATGAAACAGCAAGCTCATATTTTTGACATACATGTGATGCGGGCAGTCGGCTGCCTCATGGTCGTGCTTGTGCATGTATCCGCGCTATATTATGTCCAGCGCGGTGAATGGGAGGATGTCATTTTATTCCTCAACCAGGCGAGCCGTTTCGGCACACCGATCTTTGCCATCGTCAGCGGGCTCTTATTATTTTTACAGGTGAAGAATAAAGGGTTTTTCTTCCAGCGGTTCTTTACTTCGCGTTTGAAGAAAATCGTCATTCCCTTCCTGTTCTGGACGGCCTTTTATTTGTTTTACCTTTGGCTGGTTTTCGGGGCAAACCCGCTGGATGGGGGCATCAAGCGCTTTTTGTTCGAAGTGGCGTTTGGGGAGACATATTCTCACCTTTATTTCATTTCCATCGTGCTGCAATTCTATTTAGTTTTCCCTTTGCTGCAATTGATCAAGGGCAAAGCCGCTTGGATGATTGCATTGATAGCATCAGCCCTCATCCATGTTTACGCGATGAAGTTCATGGAACCGTCGCAATTCGGTGGGCTGGCCGGGCTCATAATGGAACAGCGCGCCTTTTTGCCCAAATGGATTTTCTTTTTCATCTTCGGCGGGTTTCTTGCCTATAACTGGGAAGCGGCGAAACAATGGGCGTATAAATGGAGAGTCGGCTTATTTGTCGGTATACTGTTAATCCTCTATTTCGCAGCAGTCGAATATGAATGGGGACGTTACATAGGGTCCAACCGGGTTTCCAATATCCTCAATTTGCCGATCCTTATTTTGTTCATCATGGCGATTTCTGAAAAAATTGCACGGAATCCGTTGCTGCACACCCTTGCATCCAAGCTGGGGGCCATGTCGATGGGCGTTTATTTAATCCATCCGTTCGTCATCAATATGCTGCAGCGCAATTTGCCCGAAGGCGTATGGACGCTTTCCCTGTTTCCGGTATGGTATGTAGCGGTGATGGCCATTACAGTCGGGCTCATCATGCTCGTCCAGAAATTGCCGTTCGGCCGCCTTGTATTGACGGTGCCTTCCGTCAAGAAAGTCAAGCCGGTCACAGACAGCGGCAATAAGGGCTTGACGGAAGCCTGATTTGGTTCGGGGATCGGAACGTAAATAAGGCTCGGGAAAGATGAAAAGCCTTATTTTCCGAAGCTTATCGCACGGCTCCGCGGGCTCGCGCCCAAGCCTCCTCGACCGCTTCGCTGCCTGCATATTGCAGGCAGCTTTTTTATTTTATGGAACTTAGCAATTGCTTCAATTTCTCAGGATTGTCCACTTTCAGCGCAATTTGCGAGACTGTGCGGGTTTTTCCGAAAAACAGCACCGCTTGCTGTGGAAGCTTGAAATCGATCACCACTTCAGGCTCCGGCTCTTCGAAGTCTTTAGCTACGAATTCCAGTGCATCGGCTTCAGGTTCAGCGCCCCAACGCACCGACTCGATCGAATCGAGTGGCACGCTGATCCTCTTGTTCAACCCTAACGATACATTCAACTTGCCGTTCTTGACGGTTAAGGGGTTCAAGCGGGTGGCTTGGATGTCACCGATGAAATAGATGACGCTATAGACATTCAAGACGAGCAGGATGATGGAGAGCAAAGCGGATTTGTCGTGCAGCCACCAATGGATGCCGATGGTCTCGATGATGATGGCGTGGATCAGCATAAGGGTAAATGCGATGGAACTGGTGTTTTTATGGAGCGTAATGGCCCTCGGGTCATCTGTGGGACGCTTTTTCCAGGTGAAGAAAGCGTAATAGAAAGCGAGTGCTTCGGATAATATGATATTGATGAGTGGATTCGGTTTGATGTTTCTGTATACAGCTGGAAACAAGGTGAACAGCGGGCTGCCCGTCTCCTTGGCCATATCACGCCGGATTCTCGGGATCTGGATGAGCAACAAGGCAAGCAGCGCAAGTTCGGCTGCCAGTACGAGCACTTCAAACGCAGCGCCGAAATAGAACAGCAAGGCAAACGGTTCGAAATAAAGAGAGGGAATGATGAAGCGTGCCGCGATTAACCCAGCCGCAATGAAAGCAGCCAATTGCTTGGCATTCAGGCGAAAAGAAGCGAGCAGCAATAATGGCGCGACGATGGCAAAGTCGACCAATGAGCCGGCAACGAGCCAAAACGTGTCATCGGGTACGACAGCAGCCGAAAAAGGGGAACGGTAAACCAGGAAATTGCTGAAGAGGACGAGCAGCAATAAAGCGAAAGCCCATTTTGCATAGTTTGTCTGGCGCATCACGAACATACAAACACCCCGTTTTTCTTTTAATATACCCGAATCGATGCAGCAAGTGGCAGGAAAAATATGGCGAATTCAAGAAAAGTGTGAACATTCTGAAGGGGCGTGAATGGGGTTCTGTGGCTCAAAAAAGCCGCCCCCCAGTGAAGGGGAGCGGCAGTATGGATGAATTTAGACTTCGAGGAATTTCACGGTTTTTTCTTTGTCGAGAATCGTGCCGACATAGAATGAGCCGAATTCGCCGTAGCGGGCGGAGACTTCGTCGAAACGCATTTCATAGACAAGCTTCTTGAATTGGAGAACGTCTTCGGCAAATAAAGTAACGCCCCACTCGTAATCATCGAATCCGACAGATCCGGAAATGATCTGCTTGACCTTGCCTGCGTAGCTGCGGCCGATTTTGCCGTGTGACAGCATCAAATCTTTGCGCTCCTGCATCGGCAGCATGTACCAGTTGTCGTTGCCTTCGCGGCGCTTGTCCATCGGATAGAAGCAGATGTACTGGGAACGTTGGAGTTCCGGGTACAGGCGCGAACGGACATGCGGGTTTTGGTATGGGTCTTCGTTGCTTTCGCCTGCCAGGTAATTCGACAATTCCACAACGGAAACGTAAGAATAGGTCGGCACGGTATAGGCGATCAAAGTCAATTTATTGTACTCGGTTTCGAGCTCGCGCAATTCATCCATCGTTTCACGCAAAAGCATAAGCATGATATCAGCTTTTTGCCCGATGATGGAATAAAGGGCGTGGGCACCGGTTTTGTTTTCATCGGCTTGGTTGACTTTTTCCATGAAAGTATTGAATTCGTCAATCGCGAATTGACGCTCTTCATCGGTCAACATTTTCCAAGCGACCCAGTCCATGGAACGGAAGTCATGGAGCACGTACCAGCCGTCTAATGTGATTGCTGCTTCATTCATCAGTAGAACACTCCTTTTATGTGAATCTCTCTTCCACAGTTTATCATATGCAAGACATAAGTTCCTATCCGAATGGGGCCTGTCACCAATTTGACATGGGCATAGCGCCTTTTCAGCCTGCATGGAAAAGGGTAAACTGAAAAGAACGAACATAAAAGAGGAGAATGACAGCATGGCTTTATTTATGGAAGACAAAAACTGGCGCTTTTGGGACCAGTCGCTGAGTGCACGCAAGCGGTCAGCGCTCGAATCGTTCGCGGCGGATGATACGCTGTGCGAATTGGTCGGTTCACAGAAAAGCCAGCCGACAGTCCGGACCTGGGTGCACGATGACACGGTCGTGCTTGGCATACAGGACCATCGCTTGCCGCATATCGATCAGGCGATGGAGGTCCTGAAGAGCAACGGCTACCAGGCGATTGTCCGGAATTCCGGCGGCCTTGCCGTCGTTCTTGATTCCGGCGTGTTGAATATCTCCATCGTCCTGTCGGAAAAAGAAGGCGCCATCGACATTCCGCAAGGCTACGATATGATGGTCGAACTCGTCGAAGCCTTGTTCCCGGAAGCGGAAATCGACGCCTACGAAATCGTCGGTTCGTATTGCCCCGGAAGCTATGACCTGAGCATCGGCGGCAAGAAATTCGCCGGCATTTCCCAGCGGCGCATCCGCCGCGGCATCGCCGTGCAAGTATATTTGTGCATAGAGGGAAGCGGGGCGGAGCGGGCGGAAGTGATCCGTGATTTCTATGAAGCAGGCAAGCAAGGGGAAGAGACGAAGTTCAGCTACCCAGAGATCCAGCCGGACGTGATGGCGTCGCTCAGCGAATTGCTCGGCCGCGACATCACAGTTCCTGAAGTGGTGCTCGATTTGCATGCGCTGCTCGGTTCGCCGGCCCCGATGCCGCTTCAGGAAAATGAATTTGAACTGTACTCGTTTTATTTGAAGCGGGTGCTTGAACGCAATGAAAAAATGCTTGAACGGACGCTTGAATGAGCGTGCGATTCGTGTAGAATAACCAGTACGATTCGAGGAGGAGTGCCCGTGAGCTACGCTACACAGAAATTAGTTGAAGAAAAAGTGTTCAAAGATCCGGTTCACCGGTATATCCACGTGCGCGACCAAGTGATTTGGGACCTCGTCAATTCAAAGGAATTCCAACGCCTGCGCCGCATCAAACAACTCGGGACATCCTACCTCGTCTTCCACGGGGCGGAGCATAGCCGCTTCAACCATTCGCTCGGCGTCTACGAAATCGTCCGGCGCATCTCGGACGATGTCTTCCACGGCCGCCCGGAATGGGATGAAAGCGAGCGCTTGACGGTCTTATGCGCAGCGCTTCTTCACGACCTCGGGCATGGGCCGTTTTCGCATTCATTTGAAAAAGTCTTCAATGTGGATCATGAGGAATTTACGCGCGCCATCTTGACAGGTGATACAGAAGTGAACGCCATCTTGAAAAAAGTATCCGCGGATTTTCCGGCACATGTAGCGGAAGTCATCGCCAAAACCTATTCCAATAAACAAGTCGTGTCGCTCATTTCCAGCCAGATCGATGCCGACCGGATGGATTATTTGCAGCGTGATGCCTATTATACCGGTGTGTCGTACGGCCACTTCGACATGGAACGCATCTTGCGCGTCATGCGGCCGCTCGATGACCAAGTCGTCATCAAGTCGAGCGGCATGCACGCGGTCGAGGACTACATCATGAGCCGCTACCAAATGTATTGGCAAGTGTATTTCCACCCAGTGGCGAGAAGCGCGGAAGTGATTTTGCGGAAGATCTTGCAGCGAGCCAAGGAATTGAGCGAAAGCGGTTATCAATTCCAGCAGCCGCCGACCCACTTTCTCGCCTTTTTCGACCGCAGCTTCACGCTCGCCGATTATCTGGCGCTCGATGAAGGGGTCTTGATGACCTACTTCCAGTTGTGGATGAACGAACGCGACCCGATCCTTGCCGACCTATGCGATCGCTTCGTCAATCGCCGCCTGTTCCAGTACGTCGATTTCGATCCGGGGACGGATTATAAGAAACTCGGGGAGCTTTCGGCTTTGTTCAAGAAAGCGGGCATCGATCCCGAATATTATTTGATCGACGACTCGACTTCCGATTTGCCCTATGATTTCTACCGGCCGGGGGAAGAGGAAGAACGGCTGCCGATCCAGCTATTGATGCCAAACGGCGATATCAAGGAACTCTCAAGGCTGTCGCAGATCGTCGACGCCATTTCCGGCAAGCGCCGTACCGATTATAAATTGTACTTTCCAGCGGAACTGCTCATCGACGGCAAGAAAAAAGCCGTCAAGCAGCAAATCCTGGAAATGCTAAGAGAAGGAGGGGTTTAGTTGCTCCAAGAACACGCAAGAATCGTCGATTTCATCGCGACGGCCGAAGGAGTGACCGGCCGCAAAAAACTGCAGAAAATGGTCTATATCATGAAAAAGCTCAATGTGCCGTTCAAAGAGAAGTACGAATTCCATATTTACGGCCCGTACTCGGAAGAATTGACGGCACGCATCGAGGAATTATGCGATATGGGCTTTTTATCCGAAGCACTTGAAGACAAAGGCTCCTATGTCCAATATAAATACGACGTGACGGATGAGGGCATGGAATTCCGCAATGCTGTCGGCGCTTCCATCCCGAAAAATCCCGAAGTCGCCGCTTTGCTCAATGCCCAAAGCGCGCGTTTCCTGGAACTGGCCTCGACGCTTTTATACTTCGGCCATCTAGAGCGCGGCGAACAAATCGCCAAATTACATAGCGTCAAAGGCAAGCTCAATTTCACCGAAGCTGAAATCGGAGAAGCTTACCGCTTTCTAGACGAACTCGAGCAATTGAAGCTTTCGTAAAAACGTACTCAATACTCATAGTCGATTATACTGTTGTTATAGTCAGCATAAGTAGCTGAGATGTTGACGAAATTCCTATTCATCTCTCAAACTATAGGCGGAGCTAAGGGGGAGGCCGACGCCTGGGGGATCGCGCGGGCTGGCGAGACAAAGGCGGCGTTCTTCCGCCTTGGCCGGGCACCCGCCCCGTTCCCGGGCAGCTGAAAACACGACGTCCTGTCGCGTCAGCTGCATGACTCGCTTCCTGCGAGCCTCAAGCAGCTCCTGAAGCGTAGTCGAACAGCGGAAGGTGCAGTGAGATGAGCCCATCCATTTGCGCATAAAAAAACTCCCCGAGGGGAGTTTTTGTCTACTCTTCGCTCAACAGCTTGCCGTTGACCGCGTACTCGCTTTTCTTCAAGTCTTCGAGGAAGACGACAACTTTTTCTGTCGGTGCACCGGTCGTTTCGGAAACAGCGGCCGTCACTTTCTCGACAAGCGCGCGTTTTTGTTCAGCGGTGCGTCCTTCGATCATTTTTACAGTTACGTATGGCATAATGGATGCAGCTCCTTTTCATTGGATGTTAGGCTTATCATATCAGAATGGAGGAATTGTACAAATGGCAAATGAAGAGAAACCGAAAAAGAAATTGGGATTCACCATCATAAAAGACGATCCAACTGACGGACACAAGGGCTATGGCATCGGTTCCCTATCACTTGAGAACGTTTCGCCGCTCATCATCGACGTCGAAGAACAGGACGCGGTGCTCGATATCGGCGCGATGCATGCAAGGAGCCAGACCGAACGCGGCATCAAATTCACGACCAATCGCGCAGACTCCGCTGGCGGAAAAGATTATTGGCTTGTATGGATCACCATCGACTTCAATCCGGCAGGGCCTTACTATGCGGGCGTCACGGCATGTGAAATGGTCGTCAACCGCGAAAAGCGCCGCGGCTATAAAATACTGGCCGACCACGTCAATCTGATGGACAAATCGATGAAGCGCAAAATCATCGTCGACCATATGGATGCGCCGTCGAAAAAAGTGCTCGCCGATTATTTGAAGACCCACAATCCGGAAATGTGGGAACGCAGCTCGGAACAATTGCACAATGACCTCGCGCAATAAGCGCGGATTCTTGAACGAAATGTGAAACCTGAAATTCGGTCCTTCAGGCAGTTGAAGTTGAACCGAAAAGAAAGTAAACTGAGAGTACAGCTTTTCATCTAGAAAGCTAGGACACCTGATAGCGGGCAAGTGCTATGAGCCATTGCGACAAACCCAAGCCCAATGCCTCATGTCACTTCCTCCGCGCCCATCAGGCCAAAAAGGTTTTCTGTGCAGGGAATCGATTCCCTTTGCAGAAAGCCTTTTTGCATGCGCTGAATCCCGAATATGCCCAGGCCATGACAAAAGTAGGCGCATCTATTCAATATGCATAGTCCACGCCGAATCGGGTAAAGAAAAGTGGCGGAAAATTGTATTGCACTTTTGCGGAAAACACTTATACTTTGTAAAGTGATTTCAATCTGATCAATAAAGGAGTTTGATTATACATGGCAGGATTCTGGTATACCGAAAAACAAACCGAAAACTTCGGGATTACAATGAAAATCAATAAAACGCTTCATACAGAACAAACAGATTTCCAATATTTAGAAATGGCTGAAACAGCCGAATGGGGCAATATGCTGTTCTTGGATGGCATGGTCATGACTTCTGAAAAAGACGAATTCGTCTACCACGAAATGGTGGCGCACGTGCCTTTGTTCACGCACCCAAACCCGGAGAACGTATTGGTTGTCGGCGGAGGAGACGGAGGCGTCATCCGTGAAATCCTGAAACACCCTTCTGTCAAAAAAGCGACGCTTGTCGATATCGACGGCAAAGTCATCGAGTACTCGAAAAAATTCTTGCCATCGATCGCATCCGGTTTGGAAGATGCGCGCGTTGAAGTGATCGTCGGCGACGGCTTCATGCACATCGCGGAATCGGAAAACGAATTCGACGTCATCATGGTCGATTCCACTGAACCGGTCGGGCCGGCAGTGAATTTGTTCTCGAAAGGCTTCTACGCTGGCATCTCGAAAGCCTTGAAAGAAGACGGCATCTTTGTGGCACAATCGGACAACCCGTGGTTCACGCCGGATTT
Organism: Planococcus plakortidis; assembly: GCF_001687605.2. NCBI lineage: Bacteria > Bacillati > Bacillota > Bacilli > Caryophanales > Caryophanaceae > Planococcus > Planococcus plakortidis. Next base: position 2,588,227 of record NZ_CP016539.2, on the reverse strand, counting down.
GATCAAGCAAGTGCAAAGCGATGTCAGAGAGATTTTCCCAATCACGAAATTATACCTCGCGAACATCCCGACGTACCCAAGCGGTTTGTGGTCGTTCACGATCGGTTCGAAAAAATACAACCCGCTGGAAGTGCCGGCTGAGCGATTCCACGATATCGAAACAAAATATTACACGCCGGAACTGCACAACGCGGCATTCGTTTTGCCGAAATTCGTGAAAGATTTGACGGGTGAATAAGATGCGCTTTGACGAAACTTATTCAGGAAAAGTATTCATCAAAAGCCATCCGAATTACGAAGAGTCGAAAGCAGTCCTTTACGGCATGCCGATGGACTGGACCGTCAGCTACCGCCCGGGATCGCGTTTTGGCCCGAATAAAATCCGCGAAGTCTCGATTGGGCTGGAAGAATACAGCCCGTACCTGGACCGCGAGCTTGAAGATGTGAAATTTTTCGATGCGGGAGATATCCCACTGCCATTCGGCAATCCGGAAAAATCTCTTCTCGAGATCGAGACTTATGTGCACACGTTGTTGGCTGACGGGAAAATCCCAATGGGCATGGGCGGCGAGCATTTGGTGTCGCTGCCGGTCATGAAGGCGGTCGCGAGCAAATACGACGATCTTGCCATCATCCATTTCGATGCCCATACCGATCTCCGTGAAAACTACGAAGGCGAAGAATATTCGCATTCAACGCCGATCCGTAAAATTGCCGATCACATCGGCCCGAAAAACGTATACTCGTTCGGCATCCGTTCAGGAATGAAAGAAGAATTCGAATGGGCGAAAGAGCAAGGCATGCATTTGTACAAATTCGAAGTGCTCGAGCCGTTGAAACAAGTTCTGCCGACACTCGACGGCCGTCCGGTCTATATCACAATTGATATGGACGTGCTCGACCCGGCACATGCACCGGGGACAGGAACAGTCGACGCAGGCGGCATCACATCGCGCGAACTGCTTGCTTCGATCCATGCCATCGCAGCATCGGGCGTCAACGTCGTCGGCTTCGACCTCGTTGAACTCGCGCCAGTTTACGATCATTCCGATCAAACAGCGAACACCGCAAGCAAACTCATCCGCGAAATGATCCTTGGGTGGGTTAAATAAGAAAAGCGGAAGCGCCTGTCCAGCTCCGACAGGCATAAGACGGTCTGGCGAAGCGGCGCTTTTCAGCCGCACAGCCAGAATGGCTTATGACCCGAGGAGCTAGGCGCTGGAGCTAGACAAGAAGAAAAGCGCAAGCGCATAGCTACTTTCAAAACCTAAAACAAAGCCGGCCTATTAAATCATAGGCCGGCTTTGTTTTGCCGAAAATTAAGTTATGGCAATACAAGACACTTTTTTATTTATAGAAGCAGTGAAGGCTAGCTCGGATTAGATTGAAAAACCGGCGGCAATCGGGCTATAATGAAAAGGTTATTATTTATCGGAAAGGCGGATGCATATGAAGAAATCGGTGAAAATCAAATTGACGACGGTCATCCGCCAGCCGGGTGCCGAAGATCAAGTGATGGAACTGCGTTCAGAAGGCGTTCTGACCGAAAAAAACGGTCGCCGCTATCTACAATACGATGAGCGGCAGGACGATCTCGATATCCGGACAACGGTCAAACTCGGTGAAACAGATGCTGTCGTGATGCGCAGCGGAGGCTTGCAGATGCGCCTGCCATTCCTATTGGATAAGGAACAGACCGGCAATTTGCGCCACGGGGAAGAATCGTTCATGCTCACGACCAAAGCGCACGAACTCATCATGACGGAAAGCCGTTTCAAGGTGCGCTACGATTTAGCGTTAGGAAACGACTTTGCCGGCGAATACGAGATGGAAATACAGTTTACGGAGGGAACCAGATGAACGCAGTAGAACAAGTACAGCAAAACATTAAACAGGCGATCGCCGAAGCGGTCCAAAAAGCGGGGCTTACAGAAGAACCGGTCCAGGTCCAATTGGAGTCGCCGAGAGATAAAGCAAACGGCGATTATGCGACGAACGTGGCGATGCAATTGACGAAACTCGCGAAAAAGCCGCCGCGCGCGATCGCCGAAGCTATCGTAGAAAACCTGGATACTCAGTCGGCGAATATCGAGAAAGTCGATATCGCAGGCCCTGGTTTCATTAATATCATCATCAAGAAAGATTATTTGAACGATGTCATCAAGACGGTCCTTGAGCAGGGCGCAGAATACGGCCGTTCGAACTCAGGCAACAGCGAGCGCATCCAAGTGGAATTCGTCTCGGCGAATCCGACAGGCGATCTTCATTTGGGACACGCCCGCGGCTCTTCTGTCGGGGACTCCCTGTGCAATATCCTGGACCTTGCAGGCTATGATGTATCCCGTGAATATTACATCAACGATGCAGGGAACCAGATCAATAACCTGGCCTTGTCGATCGAAGGGCGTTATTTCGAAGCGCTTGGGAAAGGCGAAAGCATGCCAGAAGATGGCTACCGCGGACAGGACATCATCGATATCGCAGCGGCGCTTGTTGAAGAGCATGGCGATAAATTCCTCCATATGACAGAACAGGAACGTTACAAAGCCTTCCGTGAGCACGGCTTGAAAGTGGAACTCGCGAAACTGCAGAAAGACTTGGCTGATTTTCGTGTCCATTTTGATGTGTGGTATTCGGAAACCTCCCTTTATGAAAACGGCAAGATTGATGCGGCCCTGAAAAAACTGCGCGACAATGGCCATATTTACGAAGAAGACGGTGCGACTTGGTTCCGCTCGACGACATTCGGCGATGACAAAGACCGCGTGCTCATCAAGAACGACGGCACGTACACATATTTGACGCCGGATATCGCTTACCATGAAGACAAAATCCAGCGCGGCTTCGACAAGCTCATCAATATTTGGGGAGCTGACCATCATGGGTATATCCCGCGCATGAAAGCGGCGATCGAAGCGCTTGGCTATGACCGCGATACGCTCGAAGTGAGCATCATCCAAATGGTGCAATTGTATAAAGACGGCGAAAAGATGAAGATGAGCAAACGTACCGGCAAAGCCGTCACGATGCGCGAATTGGTCGAATTGGTCGGCCTTGATGCGGTCCGTTACTTCTTTGCGATGCGCTCTGGCGATTCGCATATGGACTTCGACTTGGATTTGGCCGTATCCCAGTCCAACGAGAACCCGGTTTATTATTCCCAGTACGCGCATGCGCGCATCTGCTCGATTTTGCGCCAGGCTGCTGAACAGGACTTCACCGCTTCAACTGAGCATCTGGAACTGTTGGCACACGAAAAAGAAATCGAAGTTCTGAAGAAGATCGGCGATTTCCCGCAAGTCATCGCAGACGCCGCGAAACTTCGCGCGCCTCACCGTGTCACGACATATATCCACGAATTGGCTTCGAGCTTCCACAGCTTCTATAATGCCAATAAAGTGCTCGATGCCAGCAACGAAGACTTGACGCGTGCACGCCTTGCCTTGATCGAAGGGGTTAAGACAACACTCGCAAACGCCCTGAAGACCGTCGGCGTCCAAGCTCCTGAAAAAATGTAGAAGACAATTAGCGCTTTCGGTGTATAATGGAGTCATCAAATCAATTGAATAGCAATCATGAAGGTGCTTATGTCTAAGAACATGAGTTAAAAGGGAAGCCGGTGCGATTCCGGCGCGGTCCCGCCACTGTATGTGAGAGCGAACTGCGACAAGCCACTGGGAAATCCCGGGAAGGCGCAGCGAGCGACGATCACAAGCCAGGAGACCTGCCTTCATGAACACCGAATCGAAAGCTTGCGAGGACAGGCTGGACGCGCTTGTTTTGCGAACCGTCCTGTAAGTCCCCCGCAGTTTCACTGCAGGGGACTTTTTTTATGAAATGTGGAAGCGGCTGTTATGCCTCGACAGGCGTAAGACGGATGGCCGAAGCGGCGCTTTTCAGCCGCATAGGGCAGTCGGCTTATGACCCCGAGCGAGCGCTTAGTAGGGATAATACAAAACATCAGGAGGAAAAGACATGAAAAACAGATGGAAATTCGGGACAGCTGCAGGAATAGCTGCCATTGTACTGGCTGGATGCGGCGACGGTGCGGCGCCTGTCGAAGAGCAAGATGTAGAAACACCGGCTGAACCGCCGTCGGAAGTAGCGGAAGCGGAATTTCCGGTCACCTTAGTCGATGCAATGGGCGATGAAGTGGTCATCGAAGAAGAACCGGAATCATTCGTTTCGATGATTCCTTCTAATACGGAAATCGCCTACGAACTCGGTTTGGGAGACAAAATGGTCGGCGTTTCGGATTTCGACAATTACCCGGAAGAAGTAGCGGATCTTGAAAAGATCGGTGGCCAGGAATTCAATGTGGAGAAAATCATCAGCCTGCAGCCGGATGTCGTTTTGGCCCATGAATCAGGGCTCGGCATGGGAACTGAAGGATATCAGCAGTTGCGTGATGCCGGATTGAATGTCTTTGTCGTGGAAAACGCAGAAACATTTGATGAAGTATATGAAACGATTTCGGTCATCGGCCAAGTGTCAGGCGCAGTGGAAGCGGCAGACGGGTTGATTGAAGAAATGGAAGCGCAAGTCGCGGAAGTGGAAGAACTGGCGGCTGGTGTCGATGAATCCAAATCGGTCTTTGTGGAGATCGGCAGCGAACCGGAACTTTATACAGCCGGAACGGGTACGTTCATCCATGAAATGCTGACAATGATCCAAGCGGAAAATGTAGCAGGAGGCGAGGAAGGGTGGATCAGCATGGATCCGGAAGCGGTCGTTGCGGCCAACCCTGAAATCATCATCACCACAGAAGGCGGCTATATCGAAAATGCTGCTGAACTGATCAAAGAGCGCAGCGGCTATGCAGATGTGACGGCCGTGCAGGAAGATGCCGTCCATGAATTGAATCCGGATACCGTCACGCGCCCAGGCCCGCGTTTGACGGAAGGCTTGATGACGATGGCAGAGTTGATTTATCCGGAGACCTTCAGTGAGTAAATCTGCACTCGCCTATCTGGTCTCCCTGATTTTATTGGCCGGGGCGATGGTACTTGGCGTGACGGTCGGGACGGTGCCGATTTCACCGGCGGTCATCTGGAATCCTTCTTCAGACGAAGCCGCAGCGAACATTTTATGGAATATCCGCATGCCACGCGTAGTGCTTGCGGGACTGGTCGGTGCGGCACTTGCGATTGCGGGCGCAGCTTTTCAGGGCTTGCTGAAAAATCCGCTCGCTGATCCTTATACTTTGGGAGTGTCGTCCGGTGCCGCTGTCGGTGCCGTGATGACGCTTTTTTTCGGCATCTCCATTCCGTTTCTCGGCCTGTTCACCTTGCCGGTCATCAGCATGATCGGCGCATTGATCACGATGCTCGCCGTCATGGGCTTTGCGCGGCTTGTTGACCGGTCGATGAAGATGGAGACGGTCATTTTAACCGGTATCATCTTCAGTTCATTCCTCGGGTCGATCATGTCCTTGATGATCGCATTGACCGGCGAAGAGCTCCGGCAGATCATCGGTTGGCTACTCGGCAGCGTGTCGATGCGAGGCTGGCCTTATGTACAGATGGCTTTGCCGTTCGTATTGGCCGGTTCATTCGTCTTATGGCTCTACCGCAGGGAATTAAATGCCATGCTGTTCGGGGAAGAGCGCGCACAGCATCTGGGCGTGGACGTCAAGAGGAGCAAGATGGCGATTTTGATCGGCGGCTCGGTCCTGACCGGAACTGCCGTCGCAGTATCCGGGACGATCGGCTTTGTCGGCTTGGTCGTCCCGCACATGACACGTCTCGTCTGGGGTTCTGACCACCGGCATGTGCTGCCCTTATCGTTCATCAATGGAGCCGCGCTATTGATTATTTGCGACCTGGTGGCGCGGACGATTATCTCGCCGACCGAATTGCCGATCGGGGTCATCACCGCATTCATCGGGGCGCCGGTCTTTGCATTCATCTTTTTCCGCCAGCGCAGAGGAGGGCTTTAAATGTTGCAAATCGAAAATCTATCAGGCGGCTACGGCGATAAAAAAATCGTCGACCGCATTTCATTCGGTGTCGGAAAAGGCCGCATGCTCGGCATACTCGGGCCGAACGGCAGCGGGAAATCCACGTTGATGAAATTGATCAGCGGCGTCTTGGGGTCGACAGCCGGCGTGGTCCGGATAGGCGGCAGGGCGCTCGACGATTTCCCGGCCAAGGAATTGGCCCGCAAGATGGCGGTCTTGCCGCAGCTTCATGCGCATGCTTTTTCACATACTGTCCGCGAAACGGTTTCTCTCGGCAGGTACCCTCACCAAAGCGGATGGTTTTCCTCATGGTCCGCGGAAGATGAAGCGGCCGTCCAGGAAGCGATGCAGCTGATGAACATCAGCCACTACGAATCGACCTTGCTTGAGGAGATGTCTGGCGGCGAGCAGCAGCGCGTCTTCGTGGCGCAGGCATTGGCGCAAAACGCTGAGGTCCTGCTTCTTGATGAGCCGACCAACCACCTTGACATCAACCATCAAAAAGAATTATTGGATACGATCAAAAGGCAGGCCATCGAAAAAGAATTGACAGTTGTCTCGATTTTTCATGATATCAACTTGGCATCGATGTATTGCGACGAACTTTTATTGATGGACGAAGGAAGCATCGTCCGGAAAGGGGAGCCTCACGAAGTCGTCCGGACACATGACGTCGAGTCTGTCTATCGGACGCGTGTCAGCAACCATCCCCATCCAGAGCTGCCGAAGCCGCAGATCACTCTTTTGCCAAACGTACGGAGAAAAACACCAGGTCAGAAAGTGAGAGCCGGCGATTTTCTCATCACGCCGGAATTCGTCGCTTATCAGAGCGAGCTTCCGCTGAAGACGGTTTCCTCTGCAGTTGTCAATGCAGGCTCGGGCTGGTTCCGCAATTTCCTCAACCGCCGCGTCGACGCCACCTATAATATCGACAATAGTTACGTGGAAATGGTCGCTTATATCGAAGACAGCGGGTTGAAAGCGACGGATACGGTGGCGATGATGACAGCTGTGCGTACTGAGCATGCCATTGTCCGTGAATACAAAGCTGATTTCGGCAGCATCGTCGTGGCGGTGACGGCCGGTGTCGGCAACGGCGTTGATGTATCGCAGGCCGTGGCGCGTGAGCAGCGCGTCGGCACGATCAATACGTGGATCATGGTGAACGGCATTCTGTCGGATGAAGCGTTCATTCAAGCGATGATCACTGCGACTGAAGCCAAAACGAAAGCTTTGCAGCATGAAGAAGTCATCGATCCCTTGACCGGGACGATCGCGACGGGCACCTCAACCGATAGCTGCCTGGTCGCCGCGACGCAGCAGGGGGAAGCGTTGCCGTATGCTGGCCCGATCACCGAAGTCGGGAAGCTGATCGGCGCGGGTGTCTTCGAATGTACAGTCGAAGCGATCCATCTGTATCGCGAGGCGAAGAAAGCATGATCCACTATGTGCTGGCAATTGGCATCGGCCTATTGCTCGACCGGCTGATCGGGGATCCGCCGACATGGCCGCATCCCGTTCGCTGGATCGGTTCATTGATCAATAGGCTGAAAAGCCGCCTGAATGTGCCGCAGCATGCGTTTCGCAATGGCTTCATCATGCTTGCCATCGTGCTAGTGATTGTCGCTTCAACGACAATCTTCGCCGTCATGGCTGCCTATTCGCTCCATCCAGTGATCGGAATTTTGGCCGAAGCGCTGTTAATCGCTGCCGGCTTGTCCCAGAAAAGCTTGAAGCAGGCAGCGGAAGATGTCTATGCACCGCTTGTCCAAGGTGATTTAGCCCTCGCCCGGAACAAGCTGTCATGGATTGTCGGGCGAGACACGGAATCTTTGGGAGAAAGCGAAATTACTCGCGGTGTCGTCGAAACGGTTTCCGAAAATACAAGCGATGGCATTACCGCTCCGATGTTTTGGGCGCTATTGTTCGGCGCGCCGGGATTGTGGATCTACAAAGCGGTCAATACATGCGATTCGATGGTCGGCTATAGGAACGAGGAATTCCGAGATTTCGGTTTTGCCTCTGCCAAATTCGACGATGTGTTGAATTACGTACCGAGCCGGGTGACCGGATTATTGATTGTGCTATTCACCCGAAATGACAGCGGCATGCCGCTGAAAAACCGCCTTTCCATTTGGTTGCGCGATGCCCGGAAGCATCCAAGCCCGAACAGCGGCTGGCTGGAAGCGGCAACGGCCGTGCAGCTTGGCATCGAACTTGGGGGTTTCAACTCCTATGGCGGTGTCCGGTCGATCCGCGCCAAAATGGGCGAACCGCTAGTCAAACTTGAAGCAAAACACATCAAAAGCGCCATCAGCCAGATGGATATTGCCGCGATCAGTTTTTTCGCACTGATTGCAATAGGGGGAATCCTGCTTGAATTTGCCTGAACACGGAGCCAATCCTCACCGCCTGTATGAACAGGCTGGCGTGAAGCAACCTGAAGATGTGATCGATTTCAGCGAAAACGTCCATCCGTTCGGACCGCCTGCTTTTTTAAAAGAGCAATGGGCAGATTTTTACGATTTGTTGTCTTCGTACCCGGACCCGCAAGCGGAACCGTTCCGTTCGGCAGCGGCCGGCTACCACGGCGTTTTAAAAGAACAAGTCGCTGCCGGAAATGGCGCTGCGGAAATCTTTACCTGGCTTGCAAAGCGATACCGAGGCAAACGGGTAATGCTGGTGGAACCGGCGTTTTCTGAATACCGGAGCACTTTGGAATCTGAAAAAGTTCATATATTGGAAATCGATTTAACGCCCGAAAATGATTGGCAATTGCAACTGGTAGACGTGCAAGAACAGGTGGCAAATTGCGATGCATTTTATTTGTGCAATCCGCATAATCCGACGGGTCGTCTAATGGACTTGGCACAACTCGAAGAAATAGCCGCATTGTGCACAGGAAAATGTGAATTGGTCATCGATGAAGCATTTATCGATTTTATCGGTGAACACGCTTCGTTCATTCCGCTGTTGACACGCTACCCGCATGTCATCGTCGTTCGATCGATGACGAAGATGTATGCGCTTGCGGGTCTTCGGCTCGGCTACGTCATTGCCGAGTCCAGTATCATCCAGCAATTGACAGGCTCCGCAGCCCATTGGAATGTCAATGGTTTGGCAGCGGCGGCGGGGGCGCGTTGTTTTTCGGAAAAGGCGTACCGCGCGCAGATTATTGCTGCGGCGGCCGATGAACGCGCAAAAATGGAAGCGTACCTGGAGTCGATGGGCTGCCCATCCGTGGCATCAGTCGCTAACTTCCTATGTTTTCAATTGCCCGATCCGTCGCGTTCAGGGCCTTTTTTCCATGCGATGCTGGAAGCCGGGATCGTCTTGCGCCATACCCATTCATTTAAAGGGATGGACGGCGAATGGTTCCGCATCGGCATGAAGGGCGCTTCGGCAATGGAGCGGCTGAGAAAGGAGATGCATCGATGGTTCGAAAACAATTAACATTCATCTCGGGAGGCGTGCGCAGCGGCAAAAGTGCATATGCTGAGATGCTTGTAAGAGAGGCGCATTCAGAACGGAGAGTATATATTGCAAGCGGGGTCGCCCATGACAGGGAAATGGCCGTCCGTATCGCGCGCCATCGCAAGGACCGTGCACAAGATGGCTGGTGGACGATCGAACAGCCTCAGCAATTATCCGAAGCATTGCCGCTCATCCGGCAAAATGACGCGGTGCTGTGGGATTGCGTCACGACATGGCTTGCGAATGAATTATATGAAGGTTTTGAGCATGGCAGTTTATGCGCAGATACGCCCGGCTGCATGGAAAAGAAATGGCGGGAACTGAAAAAAACCATCGATTCGATCCGTGCGAAAGCTGTTTATTTCGCCATCGTTTCCAATGAAATACTGGATGAGCCGTTAATGGATCTTGTATATCAGGAATGGCTCGGAAAGATTCACCAATGGCTCGCAAGCTGTGCGGACGAAGCGATTGAAATGGAAAATGGCCTTGCCATTCGGCGGAAGTGAAGGTAGGGCGGATGGCGAATCGGACATTTGAAGGCCTGTTGCTCGCATTTCAATTTTTTTCATCCATTCCGGTGCATAAAGAAATCGCTATGAAAAAGCCACAAGTGACAGCGATGTACAGCTTGTTGCCCGTGATCGGCCTGGTGATGGGGGGCGCTGCTTCAGCGACGGCCTGGCTTTTGCGGGACGCCACAGATATCGGCCCGTTATTGATTGCGTTTGTGATCGCTTCATCGCTCTGGGCGATGACAGGAGGATTGCACCTGGACGGATTGGCGGATACTGGCGATGCCTATTTTTCCTACCGGAGCAAGGCCAGGCGCCTTGAAATCATGGGAGACCCGCGGATTGGCGCATTCGGGGCGATGGTGCTGATTTTTGCGATTGTAGGAAAGATCATAGTGTTTGCGGAACTGATCCCATATGTTTCACTGATTGCCCTTGCCGCTGTGCCGGTCGTCAGCCGGATCGGGCTCTCGGTTTTATCAGCCACTGCAAAGCCGGCAAAAACAGAAGGGCTCGCGGCTTATTTCCAGCGTCTGATCGACCGTAGAAGACTAATGTCCGCATTGTCCGCCTGGTCGCTGCTTGTGCTTGCCATCGTGTTTACGTTCTGTGGATGGGCAGTGGCACTCGCCTTTTTAATTGCTGCGATCATTGCGACAATCGGCTATAAAAAATGGTGCGACAAGAATTTCGGCGGTGTAACGGGCGATTTGCTTGGGGCATACGCAGAAGGGATGGAGCTATTATTATGGGGAATGCTTTTGTTCTTCGTCTGATCCGCCATGCGCCGACCGCGGGCAATATGCGGAAGGCCTATATCGGCTGGACCGATGAACCGATTTTGCCGTTCGAAGCAATGCCCGATCACGGCACACGGTTCGTATGGGGCAGTGATTTGCTGCGCTGCAGGCAAACGGCGCATTTCCTGTTCCCGGACGCCCATTATGAAGCGACTGCCGACTGGCGGGAATTGAATTTCGGGGAATGGGAAGAAATGACATATGGCGATTTGGAATACAATGAACGTTACCGTAAGTGGATTGATGCCCTCGAGACAATAAAGCCGCCGGGCGGTGAGAGTTTGCAGCAATTGGCCGAACGGGTTGACCGGGCAATAGATGCTTTTTCCGAAACGGGAAATTTTACGGTCGTCACTCACGGCGGGCCGATCCGCTATATCCTGTCAAAAGCAAGCGGACAGCAATTCTTTTCCCAGCAAGCAGCACATGGGCATTGCTATACCGTCATTTGGGCCAGCAAGTCGGCGTATAAGGAGGGCGATCCATGCATATCGTATTCGGTGGAGCCTTTAACGGCAAGCGCAAGTATGTAAAAGAACAGATGAATCCGGAATTGGGCAGATGGCTCGAAGGTGAACTGCCGGCTCCGGGTGAGCCCGCGGTGATCGCGGGATTGGAGCAATGGATCCGCAAGCAGCTGGAACGGCAATGCCCTGAACAGGAAATAGTTGCGGCAATCCGCGGACTGGCGGAAAGTGCAGGCGAACGCATCTGGATATTGACCGACATCAGCCGCGGCATCGTGCCAATCGATCCGCTTGAACGCGAATGGCGTGATGTTACAGGGCGAAGCTATCAATATTTATTCGGCAAGGCGCAACACATCACGCGCATTTGGTACGGTATTCCGCAAACAATCAAAGGAGATGGTCGAGATGAATATATACACGAAAACCGGGGATAAAGGACAGACAGGATTGATCGGGGGCGGACAGACAAAGACGATCCGCGCGTGGAAGCATACGGCACGATCGATGAGGTGAATTCTTTTATCGGAAAAGCGATGACAGAACTTGATCGGGCTGTGTTTGCCGATCTATTGGAAGATTTGCAGACAATCCAAAATGAGCTGTTCGATTGCGGCGGTGATTTGGCTGATGTCCGCAACACGCCACAGTATAAAACAAATGAGGAATCGGTCGAACAATTGGAACGGCGCATCGATGTATTGATGGACGAACCGCCACTTCTTGAGCGTTTCATCCTTCCCGGAGGCACGCCCGCAGCAGCGACTTTGCATATCGCGCGCACGATTACACGCCGTGCGGAACGCCAGACCGTAAGCTTGTCAAAAGCCGGCGAAGAATTCCCTGCGGTCATCCAGCGCTATTTGAACCGCTTGTCCGATTATCTTTTCGCCGCTGCACGTGTTGCCAATTCACGCATGGATGTAGCGGACAATGAATATGTGCGCAGCGCCAAAGTATTCAAGGATGGCGGGCGCTCGAAAAAACGGGAGGAATGACAGTGAAAACGCAGCAGATCGCTTTGGCCGCTGTTTTCATCAGTTTGTCCGCAATCGGCGGCATGGTTAAAATTCCGCTTGGCATCGCTTCGATTGCGCTCGACGCGATGCCGGCACTCGTTGCCGCGCTGTTTCTCGCAGCACCGCTTGCCGGATTGATCGCCGCGGCGGGCCACCTGTTATCGGCTTTATTCGGCGGCATGCCCCTCGGCCCGTTTCATTTATTGATTGCGCTTGAAATGTTTGCGGCCGTCTGGTTGTTTGCGAAGCTGCATCGCAGCGGCAGGAATTGGTTGAAATGGGGGGCATTCATTATCGGGAACGGCGTGTTGGCGGCCATCCCGTTTTATTTCCTGCTATCTCCTGCGTTTTTCTACGCATCGGTTCCGGGTTTGCTGCTGGCCGCTTCGATGAATGCCGCAGTTGCCGCATTCATCGCCCCGTTTGTCACAGAAGCGGCTCGGAGGTTTGCTTGATGCGCAACGAATTGGTAATTGATGGCCTGGTCATCACGACGGACAATTCAGCGGCAATCGGGGAGAAGCCGCATGACATCGTGCATGTGCCGGATGAAGTCGCAGCGAAGTTCGCTGCGCGTGTCGCATTGGCTGAACAATGGGCGGCTGGGGGAGAAGCAATTGCCATCCTGCTCCATAATTTCAGCGGAGACCTGCAATGGCCCCGTTACGTCTCAGGAATCACGCAATTATTTTCCGGGCTCGACATGCCAGTGCCGCCAGTATCAGGAAGCACCGAAAGCAATATCGAGACCCTGCAATCGGCGCTGTCGGTAACGATCATCGGGCGCAAGCTTCGCGCCCTCGCCGATCCGCATGAACTTGCATGGTTCATCTACGGAGAGCCGCTCGCCGGGGAAGAGGTGATAAATCAGCCGGAGCGGATCGCCGATTTGCAAATCGTAAAGAACGCCCTCGACCGCGATCAAATCGAGCGCATCTGGCCGGTTGGGTCAGGGGGCATTGAACAGGAAGCGGAAAAGCTGTTCGGCCGCAGGATGCCGTTAGCCCAAGAAATTGATCTCACAACATCAGGCGGCCCTGCCACCTGCCTGTTTATCGGTGTCAGAATAGGCAAAGTGCCGGAAGCGAAACGCCTTTTCGGAAGGCATTTTCGCCCATTGACCCAATAGCAGTTCAGCCGCCAATGCAGCGGCTATTTTTTTGCATAAAAACCCAATGGGCACACGTGCATCAAGGAATGTCTCCCCGCGAGGGCAATCGCGCCGCTATTTTAGAATAGAGGCGCGAATTATTTAATACAGGCAGGAATGCAGGGGGCAGGTGTGGAATATCAGTTATTGGAAATTATATTTAGGCAGTGTGAAGATTTCTATTGACTGAATGCTCATTCACTTTTAAACTAGAACATAGTATCGACATTCTGCCGCAGTTCACGTAAACTTTGGGTTAGAATCGGGGATTTACATATTCAACAGGGGGGGACTACACGATGGAGTTTTTGCTCATCGCTAACTGGGTTTTATTTATACTTGTAACCGCTTACGCCGTTTACTTGTTCATCTACTTGCTGAAGTCGCGCTATGACTATATCAAGCTCGGCAAAAAAGTGGAATTTGAAGAAAACTTCAATGAACGGGTCCGCAAAGTGATGGTCAATGTGTTTGGACAGAAGAAATTATTGAAAGACAAAAAGAGCGGCGCGATACACGTGATGTTCTTCTATGGCTTCCTGCTCGTGCAGGCAAGTGCCATCGATTTCATCATCAAAGGCTTGTCGCCGGATTCGCATTTACCGCTCGGCCCATTGTATCCGGCATTCACCTTGTTCCAGGAATTCGTGACCTTGACGATCCTGGTCGCTGTCGTATGGGCATTCTACAGACGCTATATCGAGAAATTGGTCCGTTTGAAGCGCGGCTGGAAATCGGGGCTCGTCTTGATCTTCATTGGCGGCTTGATGGTCACGGTCCTTGTCGGGAACGGCATGAGCATGATCTGGCACGGCCACGAAGGAGCTTGGACAGAACCTGTCGCAAGCGTTATCGCAGCGGCATTCGCTTGGCTGCCGGAAACGGCTGCGGCGGCCATCTTCTATATCATGTGGTGGGCGCATCTATTGTTCCTATTGACGTTCTTGGTCTACGTCCCGCAATCGAAGCACGCGCACTTGATCTTCGGGCCGGTCAACACATGGTTCCACCGTTTGGATCATGTCGGCCGCCTGAAGCCGATCAATTTTGAGGATATGGAAGAAGAAAACGAAGAAGACCCTGACGCCATGCCGACATTCGGCGTCGGGAAAATCACCGATTTCACGCAAGCCCAGATGATCGATTTCTACGCTTGTGTGGAATGCGGGCGCTGCACGAATATGTGCCCGGCCACCGGAACCGGCAAAATGCTGTCACCAATGGATTTGATCACGAAACTCCGTGACAACCTGACCAATACGGGAGCTGTCATGACCCAGAAAAAACCGTGGGTGCCGGCAATGGCATTCGGCAATACGCAAGGCAACCAATTGGCGATGGCAGCTGGCGCTGAAGGCGCGGTCATCGAGGATATCTACAGCCCGAGCTTGATCGGCGACGTCATCACGGAAGAGGAAATCTGGGCTTGTACGACATGCCGCAACTGTGAAGACCAATGCCCGGTCATGAACGAGCACGTCGACAAAATCATCGACCTTCGCCGTTACCTTGTTATGACGGAAGGGAAAATGGATAAAGACGCACAGCGTGCAATGACCAACATCGAAAAGCAAGGCAATCCGTGGGGCCTTAACCGCAAGGAAAAAGAAAACTGGAGAGACGCTCGCCCGGATATCTCGATTCCGACGGTAAAAGAAGTCAGCAAAGCGGGAGAAGAGTTCGAGTACCTGTTCTGGGTCGGATCGATGGGTTCATTCGACAACCGATCACAGAAAATCGCGCTTTCCTTTGCACGCTTGATGAATGAAGCAGGCGTCAAATTCGCCATTCTCGGCAACAAAGAAAAGAACTCCGGCGATACGCCGCGCCGTCTCGGAAACGAATTCCTGTTCCAGGAGCTCGCGGCTGCCAATATCAAGGAATTCGAAAAAGCTGGCGTCACCAAGATCGTCACGATCGACCCGCATGCTTATAACATCTTCAAAAACGAATACCCGGATTTCGGCTTTGAAGCTGAGGTCTATCACCACACGGAAATGCTCTTTGACCTTGTGCAGCAAGGCAAACTGAAGCCGCAGCATGCAGTGAACGAGAAAATCACTTTCCACGATTCCTGCTACCTCGGCCGTTACAACGATGTCTACGATGCACCGCGTGAAATCTTGAAAGCGATCGAAGGCGTTGAACTCGTTGAAATGAAACGCAATCGCCAGGACGGCATGTGCTGTGGTGCAGGCGGCGGCTTGATGTGGATGGAAGAAGATGCCGGACACCGCGTCAACGTAGCCCGCACGGAGCAGGCGCTTGAAGTGAGCCCGACCATGATTTCATCCGGCTGCCCGTACTGCCTGACGATGCTGTCAGATGGAACGAAAGCGAAAGAAGTCGAAGAGCAAGTCGGCACCTATGATGTCTCTGAACTTCTCGAGATGGCAGTTCTCGGAAAAGACGCACCGCCAGTTGAGGAAATCGTTCAATAAATAGATTTGCCAACTGACAGAAAATTGAGTAGAATAACAGCATAGAGAAAAAAGAAGGGAGTGCTACACTCCCTTTTCTTATGTATTTAAGCCGAGCGAGCGTTCAGTCAACTAAGAAAAGCAAAACCAGCCGATCAGGTTCGATAGGCATAAGACGAACCGGCGAAGTGGCGCTCTTTGCCACACAGCCGGGACGGCTTATGACCCGAGAACCTGGCTGGAATTTGCTAGACACCAAGAAAAGCAAAACCAGCCGATCAGGTTCGACAGGCATAAGACGAACCGGCGAAGTGGCGCTCTTTGCCACACAGCCGGGACGGCTTATGACCCGAGAACCTGGCTGGAATTTGCTAGACACCAAGAAAAGCAAAACCAGCCGTTAGGGCTGAAAAAATTTTAGGCATTATGAAAACGGTTTCAAAAATTGAGGAGGAATTCAATATGGCAAAAACGGTCATCATCGACGGGGCACGCACAGCATTCGGGAAATTCGGCGGAGCACTCAGTTCATTCACCGCAAGCGACCTTGGGGCAGCGGCGATCAAGGAAGCACTCAATCGGGCGCAAGTAAATCCTGAAGATGTACAGGAAGTCATCATGGGGAACGTCCTGCAGGCAGGCCAAGGGCAGATCCCTTCCCGTCAAGCAGCCCATAAAGCCGGCATCCCTTATCATGTGAAATCCGAAACGATCAATAAAGTCTGTGCATCGGGCCTTCGTTCTGTCACGCTAGCAGACCAGATCATCCGCTTGGGAGACGAGGAATTGATCGTCGCAGGCGGCATGGAATCGATGTCGAACGCACCGTATTATTTGCCGAAAGCACGCTTCGGCCTGCGCATGGGCGATTCACAAGTCATTGACGGCATGGTCCACGACGGCCTGTCGTGCTCATTCCATCCGGACAAAGTGCATATGGGCACCTACGGCAACTCGACAGCGGAAGAATTCGAATTGACACGTGAACGGCAAGACGAATGGTCAGCACGCTCGCATGAACGCGCATTGAAATCACGCGCTCATTTCGCAGAGGAAATTACGCCGATCGAAGTGCCGCAGCGTAAAGGCGACCCGGTCATCGTCGACCAGGATGAAGCGCCGCGTGAAGGGACAACTACAGAAGTGCTGGCGAAACTCCGTCCGGCATTCGGAAAAGACGGAACGATCACAGCCGGGAACGCACCGGGCATCAATGACGGGGCTGCAGCACTTGTGTTGATGAGCGAAGAACGCGCCCAAAAAGACGGGAAATCCGTATTGGCCCATGTAATCGCACACACAGAAGTTGCGGTCGAGCCGCATCGTTTCCCGGAAACACCAGGAATCGTCATCAACGATTTACTGAAGAAAACAGGCAAAACATTGGAAGAAATCGATTTGTTTGAAATCAACGAGGCATTCGCTGCCGTGGCGCTCGCAAGTTCGAAAATTGCGGGGCTAGATGAAGAGAAAGTCAACGTCAACGGCGGGTCCGTCGCACTTGGCCACCCAATCGGGGCAAGCGGGGCGCGCATTATCTTGACGCTCGCTTACGAATTGAAACGCCGCGGAGGCGGCATCGGGATTGCCGCAATCTGTTCAGGCGGCGGGCAAGGCGATGCAGTGATGATCGAAGTACCGAAGGAGGAAAACTAAACATGTCTATCCAAAACGTCATGGTCATCGGAGCCGGCCAAATGGGCTCCGGTATTGCGCAAGTCTGCGCACAAGCTGGATTTAACGTAAAACTGAACGATATGAAACAAGAAGCCTATGATCGCGGCATCGCGAACATCACGAAAAACCTATCACGTAATGTCGAAAAAGGGCGCATGACAGAAGATGAGAAATCGCAAGTGCTCGGACGCATCCAGTCTTCGTTGGACCTGAAAGATGCACACGATGTCGACATCGTCATCGAAGCGGCTGTCGAGAACATGGAAATCAAATCGACGATCTTCAAGACTTTGGATGAAGTGGCGCCAAAGCACGCCATTCTTGCATCGAACACTTCTTCGCTTCCAATCACGGAAATCGCAGCGGCGACCACCCGTCCGGAACAAGTCATCGGCATGCATTTCATGAACCCGGTACCGGTCATGAAATTGGTCGAAATCATCCGCGGCCTGGCGACAACCGACGAAGTGTACCAGGCAGTCGAAGACATGACGGTGAAATTGTCGAAAACGCCAGTCGAAGTGAACGACTTCCCTGGATTCGTCTCGAACCGCATCTTGATGCCGATGATCAACGAAGCGATCTTCACGCTTCAAGAGGGTGTCGCAACGAAAGAAGCGATCGACGAAGTGATGAAGCTCGGCATGAACCATCCGATGGGGCCGCTCCAATTGGCTGATTTCATCGGCCTGGATACTTGCCTTTACATCATGGAAGTCCTGCATGACGGTTTCGGCGACAGCAAATACCGTCCAAGCCCGCTCCTGCGCCAATACGTGAAAGCCGGCTGGCTCGGCAAAAAGACCGGACGCGGTTTCTACGAATACAACTAAGACCTAGGAGGAGCCTTAATGGACCTGCATTTTACAGATGAACAATTAATGATGCGCAATATGGTGCGCGATTTTTCTAAAGAGGAAATCATGCCTTTTATCGAACGCATGGAAGAAGGCGAATTCCCGACAGAAATCATCAAGAAGATGGGCGGCCTCGGTTTGATGGGCATCACCGCTCCTGAAAAATACGGCGGCTCGGAAATGGATTTCACATCCTATATCACAGCCATCCACGAACTGTCGAAAGCAAGCGGCGTCATCGGCGTCATCCTGTCGGTCCACACATCGGTCGGCACAAACCCGATCATGAATTTCGGGACCGAAGAGCAAATCGCCAAATACGTGCCGAAGCTAGCGAGCGGCGAGTACTTGGGCGCATTCTGCCTGACAGAGCCATCTGCCGGGTCCGACGCGGCGGGATTGAAGACAAAAGCCGTGAAAAACGGTGACCATTATGTAGTCAATGGCTCGAAAGTATTCATCACGAACGGCGGCGAAGCCGATACATACATCGTTTTCGCCTCCACAAATCCCGAAGCCGGAGCCCGCGGCGTTTCAGCGTTCATCGTTGAAAAGGATTTCCCCGGGCTGGTCATCGGGAAAGACGAGAAGAAAATGGGGCTTCACGGTTCCCGTACAGTGCAATTGACCTTCGATAATATGAAAGTGCCGGCAGAGAACCTGCTCGGCGAAGAAGGCAAAGGTTTCTCGATCGCCATGGCGAACTTGAATGCAGGCCGCATCGGCATCGCCGCGCAAGCGCTTGGCATCGCAGAAGCAGCTTACGAATATGCGGTCGCTTATGCCAAAGAACGCGAGCAATTCGGCAAGCCGATCGCCCAGCAGCAAGGCATCGGATTCAAGCTTGCCGATATGGCGACTCAAGTCGAAGCGGCTAAATTGCTCGTCTATAACGCAGCCGATATGTACGCTAAAGGCATCGAGTGCAATAAGGAATCGTCAATGGCGAAGTTGTTCGCTTCAAAAGCGGCGATGGATATCACGACAGAAGCTATCCAAGTTTACGGCGGCTACGGCTACACGAAAGAATATCCGGTCGAGCGTTTGTTCCGCGACGCAAAAGTGACCGAAATCTATGAAGGCACAAGTGAGATCCAACGCATCGTCATCAGCAAACAACTACTAAAATAATTGGGGGAAATTAAACAATGAACTTTCAACTATCTGAAGAACATAAAATGATCCGTAAAATGGTTCGCGACTTCGCGAAAAACGAAGTGGCGCCGACAGCAGAACAGCGTGACGAAGAAGAAAGCTTCGACATGAAAATCTTCCACCAAATGGCAGAGCTCGGCCTGACTGGTATTCCATGGCCGGAAGAATACGGCGGAATCGGTTCCGATTACTTGGCATACTGCATCGCGGTTGAAGAATTGTCCCGCGTGGACGGTTCAGTGGGCGTTATCCTATCTGCCCACACATCGCTTGCGGGATGGCCGGTGTATACATTCGGAACGGAAGAGCAAAAGCAGAAATACTTGCGCCCGATGGCTGAAGGATCGAAAGTCGGCGCATACGGCTTGACTGAACCGGCTTCAGGTTCAGATGCAGGAAGCATGAAGACGACTGCCAAAGAAGACGGTGACCATTACGTCTTGAACGGATCGAAAATCTTCATCACGAACGGCGGCATCGCGGACATCTATGTCGTCTTCGCGGTAACGGATCCGGAATCGAAGCATAAAGGCACAACCGCATTTATTGTCGAGAAAGATTTCGAAGGCTTCTCTGTCGGCAAGAAAGAGAAAAAACTCGGAATCCGTTCAAGCCCGACGACGGAAATCATCTTCGACAACTGCCGCGTGCCAAAAGAAAACGTGCTTGGCGAACTTGGCCAAGGCTTCAAGATCGCAATGCAGACGCTTGACGGCGGCCGCAACGGAATCGCAGCCCAGGCTGTCGGAATCGCTCAAGGCGCAATGGACGCAGCGGTCGATTACGCGAAAGAGCGCGAGCAATTCGGCAAGCCGATTGCAGCGAACCAAGGCATTTCCTTCAAGCTTGCCGACATGGCAACATCGATCGAGGCGTCACGCCTATTGACGTACCAAGCAGCTTGGCTCGAGTCGAACAAACTGTCCTACAGCAAAGAGTCGGCCATGGCGAAATTGATGGCCGGTGATACGGCGATGAAAGTGACGACAGAAGCGGTCCAGGTCTTCGGCGGCTACGGCTACACGAAAGACTACCCGGTTGAGCGTTTCATGCGCGATGCGAAAATCACGCAAATCTATGAAGGCACACAGGAAATCCAGCGTTTGGTCATTTCCCGTATGGTCACGAAATAAACGGAGGGTCGGCCTATGGCGAAAAAGCGTGAAATTCAGTCCTCCGTGAAAGACGAAAGCCTGATTGAAAAGCGCCGTGAACAGATGATCCGCGGCGCTGTCACGCTTTTTAAGGAAAAGGGCTTTCACCGGACGACGACGAGGGAAATTGCAAAAGCAGCCGGTTTCAGCATCGGCACATTATATGAATACATCCGCACCAAAGAAGACGTGCTCTATCTTGTGTGCGACTCGATCTATGACGAAGTCAACGCACGGCTCGACCGGCTGGATTTGGAGGAAGGGTCGCTCGAGACGCTGGTCAAAGCACTCGAGCAATACTATACATTGATCGACGATATGCAAGATGAATTTGTCGTCATGTACCAGGAATCCAAATCCTTGCCGAAAGACGCGCTGCGTTACGTGCTGAACAAGGAAATCGAAATGACGGCCTTGTTCGAGCGGCTTCTGTCGAAATGCGCTGCGTCAGGGGAATTGTCGCTGTCGCAAAAGGAAATCGTCCTGGCTTCCCATCATTTGTTCGTGCAAGGGCAGATGTGGGCGTTCAGGCGCTGGGCGCTGGATGATTTCACTATTGGGGAATTTATCGAAATGCAAACGAAGTTTCTGCTGCAGGGGATGGCAGGGGAGAAAATCACCATACAGGGGGCTTGACCATAATGGCTACTATACAGGAAAACACTACTTATCAGCCGAAGCACCATATCCGGTTCGTCACGGCATCGAGTCTTTTCGATGGCCACGATGCATCGATCAATATCATGCGCCGGATCTTGCAGGCAAATGGCGTCGAAGTAATCCACCTCGGGCATAACCGTTCCGTGGAGGAAGTCGTCAATGCGGCAATCCAGGAAGATGTCCAGGGAATCGCGATTTCTTCTTACCAAGGCGGCCACGTGGAATATTTCAAATACATGTACGACTTGCTCCAAGAGCGCGGGGCAGGGCATATCCGCATTTACGGCGGCGGCGGAGGGGTCATCTTGCCGCGTGAAATCCGTGAACTCGAAGATTACGGAATTGCCGGCATCTTCTCTCCTGAAGACGGCCGCAAAAAGGGCTTGCAGGGCATGATCGCGGAAATCGTGGAGGAATGCGATTTTTCGACGGCGAAAGAAGATGTATCGCTGGATGGGTTATCGGCTGAAAACCCGGTGGCGCTAGCCAACATCATCACGACAGCCGAAGAAGCGCATACGCGAAATCTCGATACGGGCGACTTGATGAAAGCGGTCCGCGAAAAATCGAAAAACACGCCGGTTCTCGGGATTACCGGAACAGGCGGGGCCGGGAAAAGCTCCCTGACGGATGAATTGATCCGCCGCTTCCTGACTGAGCTTCCCGACAAGAAAATCGCTATCCTGTCGATCGACCCGACAAAACAAAAGACGGGCGGGGCACTTCTTGGCGACCGCATCCGCATGAACGCCATCTTCAATAAGCGCGTATTCATGAGAAGCCTGGCCACGCGTGGCTCCAGAACGGAATTATCCGCTGCGATCGGCGACGTCCTCGATGTCGTAAGAGCGGCAGGATTCGACTTGATCGTCGTGGAAACGAGCGGCATCGGGCAGGGCGATGCAGAGATCGCCGGCATTTCCGATGTGTCGATGTACGTCATGACCAGTGAATTCGGCGCGCCGACACAGCTCGAAAAAATCGACATGATCGATTACGCCGATTTGATTGTCATCAATAAATACGAGCGCAAAGGGTCGGAAGATGCATTGCGCCAAGTCCAAAAACAATACCAGCGCAGCCATCTCCTGTGGGATAACGATCTGGATGACATGCCGGTCTACGGCACGATCGCAAGCCAGTTTAACGACAAAGGCACCAATGCCCTGTTCGCAGCGCTCGTTGCGACCGTCAACAAGAAATGCGGCATGGACTGGGAAACGAGCTATGAAGCTTTCGCCAAGACGCAGAAAGAAAACCTCATCATCCCGAATGACCGCCGCTATTATTTGCGTGAAATTACGGATTCCGTTCGCGGTTACCATGCGAGAAGCGCAGAGCAGGCCGCATTCGCACGCCGTTTGTTCCAGCTCGAAGGCGCGATTGAAGAAGTCCGGAAAAACGCGCCGGATGATGCACTTGTCCAGTCCCTGGAATCGCTCGCACAAGGCGTGCGCGATGAACTGACGGCTGAATCGAAACGCATCCTCGATAACTGGAATTCCCTTCAGGAAGATTATGCGGGCGATGAATTGGTCACGAAAGTCCGTGACAAGGAACTTCGCACATTGCTGCGGACAGAAAGCTTGTCCGGCATCAAAGTGCCGAGAGTGGCCTTGCCGAAATTCAAGGATTACGGCGAAATCCTCCGCTGGGTCTATGCAGAAAACGTACCGGGCTCGTTCCCGTATACGGCAGGCGTCTTCCCGTTCAAACGCGCGGGTGAAGATCCAAAGCGCCAGTTTGCGGGAGAAGGCACGCCGGAACGCACGAACAGAAGATTCCATTACCTATCCAAAGGTGACGAAGCGAAACGCTTATCGACGGCATTCGATTCCGTCACGCTGTACGGCGAAGACCCGGATTACCGCCCGGACATCTACGGAAAGGTCGGGGAATCAGGCGTTTCCATCTGTACACTGGAAGACATGAAGAAATTGTATGACGGTTTTGACCTGTGTGCGCCGTCGACTTCCGTTTCGATGACAATCAACGGGCCGGCGCCGATCATCCTGGCGATGTTCATGAACACGGCCATCGACCAGCAAGTGAAAAAACGCGAAGAAGAACTCGGCCGCACATTGACGGTCGAAGAATTCACCGAAGTGCGTGAAGGGACGCTGCAAGTGGTCCGCGGAACAGTCCAAGCGGATATCCTGAAAGAGGACCAAGGGCAGAACACATGCATCTTCTCGACGGAATTCGCACTGCGCATGATGGGCGATATCCAGCAATACTTCATCGACCACAAAGTGCGCAATTACTACTCTGTGTCGATTTCGGGCTACCATATTGCAGAAGCTGGCGCGAACCCGATTTCCCAATTGGCGTTCACCTTGTCGAACGGCTTCACCTATGTTGAGTATTATTTAAGCCGCGGCATGCACATCGACGATTTCGCGCCGAACCTATCGTTCTTCTTCTCGAACGGTCTGGATCCGGAGTATACGGTCATCGGGCGCGTCGCTCGCCGCATTTGGGCAATTGTCATGCGCGATAAATACGGCGCAAACGAACGCAGCCAGAAACTGAAATACCACGTCCAGACATCGGGCCGAAGCCTCCATGCACAGGAAATCGATTTCAACGATATCCGTACGACTTTGCAAGCCTTGATGGCGCTTCAAGATAATTGCAACTCGCTTCATACGAACGCATATGACGAAGCGATCACGACGCCGACAGAAGAATCCGTACGCCGCGCGATGGCCATCCAGATGATCATTACGAAAGAGCACGGATTGTCGAAAAACGAAAACCCGCTGCAAGGCGCTTTCGTGGTCGAAGAATTGACGCAGCTTGTCGAAGAGGCTGTCTTGGCGGAATTCGACCGCATTAACGACCGCGGCGGAGTGCTGGGCGCGATGGAAACCCAATACCAGCGCGGCAAGATCCAGGAAGAATCCATGCATTACGAAATGAAGAAACATACCGGCGAATTGCCGATCATCGGGGTCAACACCTATTTGAACCCGAACCCGCAATCGGACGATGACATCAACGCGATGGAAATCGCCCGTGCAACGAAAGAAGAGAAAGAAACGCAAATCAACAACTTGCGCGCGTTCCAGGAGCGCAACCCTTCGGACGAAGCGTTAGAGCGCTTGAAGAAAGTCGCGAAAGAAGGCGGCAATATCTTCGAAGAACTGATGGAGACCGTCAAAGTCGCAAGCCTTGGCCAGATCACCTCAGCCCTTTACGAAGTAGGCGGCCAGTACCGCAGAAATATGTAAGCTCCAATTCCCTTGCCTTTAACCGGGCAAGGGGATTTTTTTTGCTTGAGCATGAGCTTTCATTCGTGCTTAGCTAGACTGGGTGTGGAGAAGTGAGCGAGATGGGTGGTTCGTTGATTGTTTCATCACGAATGAGCCGCCTCCCGCAATGAGCCCATTCATCTGCTCGCAGGTGTGGGAGCAACGGTTTTTCTGCGATGCTTGAGCACGGGTTTGTGCGCGGTTCGGCTAATAGATTTCACTATACTTTGCATGCGAGGAAGTGTCGCTGTTAGTTGACTTCATCCGCGGGTGGCCACGCTTAGTTGGACCTGAAAATTTCAGATATGCTTTTTATCTGTTCAATTTGAATTTACGAAGTAGATTGAAGTTGTTGAAGCTTAATTCATAGAGAGACAAATTTCAATTCTTCTCTCATACTAGAGATGGAGCGAAAAGGGGCGACTCTGGAGGGATCAGGACGAGCTGAAGACCCTGGACTGAGCGCTAGCGAGGGAAGCGGCTGAAGCCGGCTCCCTCAGAAAGCGTCCCCTTGAAGCGCAATCTCTTCTACTTAGTATTTCCTACATCCAGTGCTCGACACATTTCATTCATCACAACAGCAACAAATGGAATCATCCGGCACTTCGGTCGATTTGGCGGTGCAAGTCCGTTATAATGAGAGAAGTTGAAACTCTAGAGAAAAGAGATGGATGACGCCATGCCCAAAGCTGCCCATTACGCCATTATCATAGTAGCGGTCGTGCTGCTTATTGTCCTGTACAACAGGGCGCTCGGCTCGATACCGTTTTTAATCCTGTCCGCCTACTTCTTCTATTTCGGGTGGGACCAGCTTATGCGCAGAAAAAAGAAATCCCGGTAGCGGACAGCAAGGACTTTGTATATAATGGATAGAGTTACGATACAAGAAGGGACGTGCACGAATGAACATCCGTGAATTAACGAAAGAAGAATTGCTAGAAGAGTCGTTCGTCGACTTAACATATGCCATTTTGGAAGAAACGAAAGAAACGAAAACTTTTTCAGAGCTTGTCGCTGAATTGCAGCAATTGATCGGCCTCTCCGAAGAAGAGATGAAAACGCATCTTGCCCAGTACTATACGGACATGAACATCGATGGCCGCTTCCTGATCCTTGGCGAAAACCGCTGGGGCCTTCGCGAGTGGTACCCGGTAGAACAGATTGAGGAAGAATCTGCACCGACGGTCAAAGCCCGCAAGAAAAAGAAATCGAAAACGGCAGACGATGATTTCGACGACTTGGACCTTGAACTCGAAGATGAATTGGACTTCGAAGACTTCGGCGAAGATGATGGCGACGTTTCTTCGGATGATGACGATGACGACGATGATGACGACGAAGCGTCTGTCAAAGCACCGGTCGTTGATCTGGATTACGATGCAGCCGATGACGATGACGATGTCGACGAAGTGGAAGATGTCGGCGTGCTCGTAGAAGACCTCGATGGCAATATCATCGATGAAGAAGACGACGAAGAAGATGAGGATGGGCTGAAGTAGTCTGAACTTTTTTTCACCTTGACGGAAACGGCTGTACAGGATAAGATTTTACTGGGCTCCTTAAAATAGGAGAGATGATTCGTATAGCTAACGCGCTCCCCCTGCATGCTTTGCAGGAGGGGCGCTTTTTATTTTTTTAGTGCTGCCAAAACGGCGGCAAATCACCCGTGCCATCCGCTCTTTTGGATGGCCGAAGCTTTTTCTGGCTGAACACGATTCGGGACTGCAAGTTGGAGAACGATCGCATTTCATTTCATTACTCGAGGAGGAAACAGAGCATGACAAAGTATATATTCGTAACAGGTGGCGTCGTTTCATCATTAGGGAAAGGCATCACGGCCGCTTCTCTTGGGCGCTTGCTGAAAAACCGCGGGCTTAGCGTCACGATCCAGAAATTCGACCCATACATCAATATTGACCCGGGCACGATGAGCCCTTACCAGCACGGAGAAGTATTCGTTACCGACGACGGCGCGGAAACGGATCTGGACCTTGGCCATTACGAGCGCTTCATCGATATCAACTTGAACAAGTATTCGAACGTGACGACGGGGAAAGTCTACTCGACGGTCATCCAGAAAGAGCGCCGGGGCGATTATTTGGGCGGAACGGTCCAAGTCATCCCGCATATCACGAATGAAATCAAGGACCGCTTATTGCGTGCGGCGAAAACAGCTCAAGCCGATGTGGTCATCACGGAAATCGGCGGAACGGTCGGCGACATCGAATCGCTGCCATTCCTCGAAGCGATCCGCCAAATGCGTTCGGACCTTGGCCGCGAAGAAGTCATGTACATCCACTGTACCTTGATCCCTTACCTCGGCGCTGCAAAAGAAATGAAAACGAAACCGACACAACACAGCGTAAAAGAATTACGCAGCCTTGGCATCCAGCCAAACTTGATCGTGGTGCGCACGGAATATCCAGTGCCTCAAGACATGAAAGACAAAATCGCGTTGTTCTGCGACATTAAATCCGAAGAAGTCATCGAGTCCCGCGATGTCGATGTCATTTATGAAATGCCGCTTCGTTTGCAGGAGCAGCACATGGACCAGATCGTACTGGATCACTTCGGCATCGAAGCACCGGAAGCGGATATGACAGAATGGAACGGCCTCGTCGAGAAAGTGAAATCCTTGAAGAAATCCGTGAAAATCGGTCTTGTCGGTAAATACGTGGAACTGCAGGATGCGTATATTTCCGTCGTGGAATCATTGAAACATGCCGGGTTCGCATTCGATTCAGATATTGAAGTGGACTGGATCAACGCAGAGCATGTCGATGCAGAGAACGTGGCTGAAACGCTCAAGGATTGCGACGGCATCCTCGTGCCAGGCGGCTTCGGCGACCGTGGCGTGGAAGGGAAGGTCCTTGCAACGCAATATGCACGCGAGAATAAGGTGCCGTTCTTCGGTATCTGCCTCGGCATGCAGCTCGCTTCTGTGGAATTCGCACGCAATATCATGAACTTGGACGGTGCGCATTCGTCTGAACTGGACCCGAAAACTTTGTATCCGGTCATCGATTTGCTGCCAGAGCAAAAAGACATCGAAGATTTGGGCGGCACATTGCGCCTTGGCTTGTACCCAGCGAAGCTCGATAAGACTTCGAAAGCGTATGAAGCATACGGGGAAGAGCTTGTGTACGAAAGACACCGCCATCGCTACGAGTTCAACAATGAATTCCGCGAGCAGTTCGAAAAAGCCGGCTTCAAGTTCACAGGCACGAGCCCTGATGGCCGCCTCGTCGAAATCGTCGAAGTCGAAGACCACCCATGGTTTGTCGCATGCCAGTTCCACCCGGAATTCATCTCGCGCCCGAACCGACCGCAACCATTGTTCCGCGAGTTTGTTCGCGCATCATTGGACAACCGGTAATCCACACATGAAAAGCCGCTTCATTTCCTGGAAGGCAGGCATCGAGTCAGATGGAAAAAGCCTTCCCTATTCCAGGGAAGGCTTTTTAACTGCTCGTCAATCCGCGAGCATTTCATCCATTGTTATTTTAACCGCGTGATAGGCATACAAAGCGCCAAGCCCATGGGGAATCACGATGCGCCCGCCGTCTTCGCCCGGCAGCAGGCCCTTGTCGATGTTCAGCGATAGAAAAGCGTGGGCCGCTTCATTGGCGTGGCTCTCAGCTGTCAGCATCGCAAAAGGAATGGAACGGCCAGCAAGTTCCTGCGCCAAGGAATCGCCTTCGTCTTTCCGGGCCAGTATCCATACCCGGTCGGCCGTCGACAATTCAGCGGCTGGGTCAAAGCGTACTGCGGATTCGAACATTTCAGGACCATTCAACGCAGCGGCTGCGACCGCTTCGAGTTCGCCGAAAGCAGCCAGATGGATGCGGCCTTCGCCGATGACGGCTTGCGCGAGAAGGCGCGCCGTATCCTCCAGGGCTTCCTCGTCTTTAGCGATGCGCTGGAACAAGCCGGTCAATTGTGTCGTCAATATTTTCAAATGGGTTCACCTCAAAACGAGTATAGCAGATGGGCTGCTCTTCGAAAAAGGTGGAAAGGAGTGGCAGATGTGAAAAAGATTCTAATAGTCGATGATCAACAAGGCATCCGCCTGTTATTGAAGGAAGTTTTCGAGAGGGATGGATACGAAACCTGGATTGCGGGCAGCGGCAAGGAAGCGCTGGAGCTCACTGAAAGCAGGTGCCCCGATATCGTGCTGATGGACATGAAAATGCCCGGGATGGACGGTATCGAGTTGCTGAAACGGCTGAAGAGCCGCAATCATGAGTGTAAAGTGATCATGATGACGGCTTACGGCGAAATGGGCGTAATCGAAGAATCGATGAACTGGGGCGTCATGGGCTATTTCACCAAGCCTTTCGATGTTTTTGAACTGCGCGATGCCGTCCGTGAGGCAATCGGCGGTTAAATAGGCACTGAGTGGCGAAACAGCGCCATTTTTGATATAGTGAAAAAGATATTGGGCTTGTGCCTACCCTGAGGAGGAAGAATTGTAATGCCATTGGTTTCGATGAAAGACATGATGATAAAAGGTAAGCAAAAAGGTTATGCCATCGGGCAATTTAACTTGAACAACCTGGAATTTACGCAAGCGATCCTGCAGGCGGCGGAGGAAGAAAAATCCCCGGTCATCTGCGGCGTCTCAGAAGGTGCAGCACGCTATATGGGCGGATTTACGACAGTTGTACATATGGTGAAAGGCCTGATGCACGATTACAATATTACAGTTCCGGTCGCTATCCATTTGGATCACGGTTCCAGCTTTGAAAAATGCAAAGAAGCGATCGATGCAGGTTTCACATCGGTCATGATCGATGCCTCGCATCATCCATTCGAAGAAAATGTTGAAATTACGCGGAAAGTGGTCGCGTATGCACACGCTAGAGGCGTTTCCGTGGAAGCGGAATTGGGCATAGTCGGCGGCCAGGAAGACGATGTTATCGCAGAAGGCGTCATCTATGCAGATCCGAAAGAATGCCAGATGCTCGTCGAACAGACAGGCATCGATTGCCTGGCGCCGGCGCTTGGCTCGGTTCACGGACCGTATAAAGGGGAACCGAACCTTGGATTCACCGAGATGGAAGAAATTTCACAGCTTTGTGATGTGCCGCTCGTTTTACACGGCGGAACGGGCATCCCGGTGAAAGACATCAAGCGTGCGGTGTCACTTGGCACATCGAAGATCAACGTCAATACAGAAAGCCAAATCGCCGCTACACAAGCAATCCGTGAGAAATTGGCATCAGATGCAGATGTCTACGATCCACGGAAATACTTGACGCCGGCGCGCGATGCGATCAAAGCGACCGTCATCGGGAAAATGCGCGATTTCGGAAGTTCACAGCAAGCACATTCATAAAACGGGCAAGAGAGGCGAATCCGTCTCTTTTTCCACATACAGGAGGAAACCACAGATGAAATTTTTCATTGATACAGCCAATTTTGACGAAATTAAAGAAGCACATTCCTGGGGCATTCTCTCGGGCGTGACGACCAACCCATCATTAGTCGCAAAAGAGAAAAATGTCTCGTTCCATGACCGTTTGAAAGAAATCGCCGACCTTGTCGACGGATCGATCAGCGGCGAAGTCATCGCACTTGATGCAGAAGGCATGATAAAAGAAGGCCGCGAACTGGCTGAACTTGCGCCGAACATCACAGTGAAATTGCCGATGACGCCGGAAGGTTTGAAGGCTTGTGCAGTTCTTGCAGGCGAAGGCAAGAAAGTCAATGTCACCTTGATCTTCAGCGCCAACCAAGCACTTCTAGCGGCACGCGCCGGAGCAGCATATGTTTCCCCGTTCCTTGGGCGCCTGGACGATATCGGGCACAACGGCATGGATTTGATTGCGCAGATCGCTGAGATTTTCGCGATCCACGACATCGATTCAGAAATCATCGCCGCTTCGATCCGCCACCCGCAGCACGTGACGGAAGCAGCGCTTAACGGCGCGCACATCGGCACGATGCCGATGAAAGTGCTTGAAATGATGTTCAAGCATCCGTTGACGGATAAAGGCATCGAAGCATTCCTGGCCGATTGGGAAACCCGCTCTGTGAAATAAGGCTGACAGGGAAAAGGAGAAATACAATGGACGTTTATAAAATCAAAGGCGGCAAACGCCTGTCCGGAACGATTAAAGTCAATGGCGCTAAAAACAGTGCCGTCGCTTTGATCCCGGCTTCGATTTTGGCGAATTCGCCAGTATCGATTGAAGGCTTGCCGGAAATTTCCGATGTTTGGACATTGAAAAGTATTTTGGAAGAAATTGGAGGTTCCGTCACATTCGAAGACGGCGTCATGCAAATTGACCCGACTGACATGGTCGACATGCCGCTGCCGAACGGCAACGTCAAGAAATTACGGGCTTCCTATTATATGATGGGAGCGATGCTCGGCCGTTTCAAACACGCCGCAATCGGCTTGCCGGGTGGCTGCTTCCTTGGGCCGCGCCCAATTGACCAGCACATTAAAGGCTTCGAAGCGCTTGGCGCGAAAGTGACCAATGAGCATGGGGCGATTTATTTGCGTGCCGATGAATTGCGCGGCGCGAAAATCTACCTGGATGTCGTCAGCGTAGGCGCGACAATCAATATCATGCTCGCGGCCGTTCGCGCGAAAGGGCAGACCGTCATCGAAAATGCGGCGAAAGAGCCGGAGATCATCGATGTCGCGACTCTCCTCACAAATATGGGCGCGAAAATCAAAGGCGCCGGCACCAATGTCATCCGCATCGAAGGCGTGGATGAATTGCACGGTACCAATCACACAATCATCCCTGACCGTATCGAAGCGGGCACATTCATGATCATGGCAGCCGCTGCAGGCGACGGCGTGACGATCGATAACGTCATACCTTTCCATATGGAGGCCTTGACGGCGAAGCTCCGTGAAATGGGCGTCGATGTCCAGGAAGACGAGGAATCGATCTATATCCCGAAAACCGAGAACTTGCAGCCGATCGATGTGAAAACCCTCGTCTATCCAGGGTTCGCAACCGACCTGCAGCAGCCGTTCTCGGTCTTGATGACACAAGCGCATGGCTCTTCGATGATCACCGACACCATTTACTCGGCGCGCTTCAAGCACATCGATGAGTTGCGCCGCATGAACGCGGTCGGGCGCGTCGAAGGGCGTGCTGCAATCCTTACCGGGCCGACACCGCTGAATGCGGCGACCGTTGTCGCCTCCGACCTGCGCGCAGGCGCGGCACTTGTGATCGCCGGATTGCTGGCGGAAGGCGAAACGGAAGTGCGGGAAATCTATCACATCGAACGCGGCTATTCGAACATCATCGAAAAGCTGCGCGGGCTTGGCGCCGACATCCGTCGGGAAACGATCGACCCGGTGGCGAGCGGGAAGTCCGACCTCAGTTCCGAAGTGAATTGACTCTCTAACGGCATTTGCATATATGCTACAATGTAAAAGGCATATACAAAGATTGAACGGAGGAAAATGAATTATGGAACGAAGTCTTTCGATGGAGTTAGTGCGGATTACAGAAGCGGCAGCAATCGCCTCTTCAAAGTGGATGGGCCGCGGTTTGAAAAATGAAGCGGATGATGCGGCTACCGAAGCGATGCGCACTGTATTCGACACGATTCCGATGCGTGGAACCGTCGTCATTGGCGAAGGCGAAATGGACGAAGCACCGATGCTCTATATCGGTGAGCAACTTGGTTCAGGCGATGGCCCTGAAGTTGACGTTGCGGTCGACCCTGTAGAAGGCACGAACATTGTCGCTGCAGGCGGCTGGAATGCAATCGCCGTTTTGGCCATCGCGGATCGGGGCAATCTGCTCAATGCACCGGATATGTATATGGATAAAATTGCGGTCGGTCCCGAAGCTGTCGGCAAAATTGACATCAATGCACCGGTCATCGATAATTTGCGCGCAGTCGCTAAAGCGAAAAACAAGGATATCGAAGACGTTGTAGCCACCATTATCGACCGGCCGCGCCACGCGCAGATCATCAAGGAAATCCGCGATGCGGGAGCACGCATCAAATTGATTACGGACGGTGATATCGCCGGCGCCATCAATACGGCTTTCGACCAAACGGGTGTCGATATCCTGTTCGGGATCGGCGGGGCTCCGGAAGGGGTCATCTCTGCTGTCGGCTTGAAATGCCTCGGCGGTGAATTCCAAGGCAAGCTGGTCCCTCAAGATGAAGAGGAAAGACAGCGCTGCATCGATATGGGCCTTGATGTCGACAAAGTATTGATGATGGATGATTTGGTCAAAGGCGATGATGCCATCTTTGCGGCGACAGGGATTACGGACGGAGAACTTCTTCGCGGAGTCCAGCTGAAAGGTTCATTTGCTGAAAGCCATACTTTGGTCATGCGTGCAAAATCCGGCACGGTTCGTTTTGTCGAAGGGCGCCACAGCCTCAAGAAAAAACCGGATCTCGTCATGAAAGATTGATTTCCATACTCCAAAAATGAGTCCGGCATTATGCCGGGCTCCTTCTTTAATGACTCCAGAACAAGTGAAATTCCCCAGAAATCTCGAAACTAATGATAAGTGTGGTGTCCAACTAGATGGCAACGATGACAATCTCTGCATTGGAAAATATGACGCTCAAAGAGCTTTATAACCTGGCAAAAGAATACAAGCTGAACAATTACAGCAAACTGACGAAAAAAGAATTGATTTTCGCCATTCTGAAAACCCGTGCGGAACAAGAAGGC
The DNA here is from genome assembly GCF_001687605.2 of Planococcus plakortidis. Taxonomy (NCBI): domain Bacteria; kingdom Bacillati; phylum Bacillota; class Bacilli; order Caryophanales; family Caryophanaceae; genus Planococcus; species Planococcus plakortidis. The sequence continues at coordinate 2,554,992 of NZ_CP016539.2, read as the reverse complement.
TTCTTTTTCATGGAAGGCGTCCTAGAAATCATCCAATCGGAAGGCTTTGGGTTCCTGCGCCCGATCAATTATTCCCCAAGTTCCCAGGACATCTATATTTCCGCTTCCCAGATCCGCCGGTTCGACCTCAGAAACGGCGATAAAGTATCGGGGAAAGTCCGACCGCCAAAAGAGAATGAGCGCTATTTCGGGCTGCTCCAAGTAGAAGCCGTCAATGGCGAAGACCCGGAAGTCGCAAAAGAACGCGTCCATTTTCCAGGCTTGACGCCACTGTATCCGGATCGCCACATCCGCCTGGAAACGGGGCCGGAACATTTATCGACACGCATCATGGATCTCGTATCCCCGGTCGGCTTTGGCCAGCGCGGCTTGATTGTTGCACCGCCAAAAGCCGGAAAAACGATGTTGCTAAAGGAAATTGCCAATGCGGTAACGACGAACCATCCGGAAGCGGAACTGATTGTGCTATTGATCGATGAGCGGCCGGAAGAAGTGACGGATATCGAACGCTCGGTCGACGCCGATGTAGTGTCTTCGACTTTCGATGAAGTTCCTGAAAACCATGTCAAAGTGGCCGAATTGGTTCTCGAACGCGCCATGCGCCTTGTCGAACATAAACGCGATGTCGTCATCTTGATGGATTCGATCACTCGGCTGGCGCGTGCTTATAATCTAGTCATTCCACCGAGCGGCCGCACGCTGTCCGGCGGGATTGACCCTGCCGCATTCCACCGCCCGAAACGCTTTTTCGGTGCCGCACGCAATATTGAAGAAGGCGGCAGCTTGACGATTCTTGCGACAGCACTTGTCGACACGGGATCGCGCATGGATGAAGTCATCTATGAAGAGTTCAAAGGAACCGGCAATATGGAGCTGCATCTCGACCGCAGCTTAGCCGAGCGCCGCATTTTCCCGGCGCTCGACATCCGCCGCTCGGGCACGCGCAAGGAAGAATTGTTGATGGCTCCGGAACAACTTGATAAACTATGGACAATCCGCAAAACCTTTTCGGATTCCCCTGACTTCACGGAACGTTTCATGAAGAAGCTCGGCAACTCGAAGACCAACGAAGAGTTCTTCAGCCAATTGCCGAGAGATGGGAAACCATCGCGCACCCCGCGAAAGTCGATTTGATTGCTTGCAAAGAACTTCAGGTTTTGATATGATTATAAGAGTGAAACGAAATAGTACTATTGCATATACGGCCTAACGAGCCGTGTAAGGCAATAGGCAAAATAGATTAAACTCTGTTCCAGATGGTTCAGGGCGGGAGGAGAAAATATTATGAAAACAGGTATTCACCCAGAGTACAAAAAAGCAACAGTGACTTGCTCATGCGGCAACTCATTCGAAACAGGTTCAGTAAAAGAGAACATCAACGTTGAGCTTTGCTCAGAATGTCACCCATTCTATACTGGACGTCAAAAATTCGCAGCTGCAGATGGCCGCGTAGACCGTTTCAACAAAAAATACGGCCTCAAAGAAGAAATCAACAACTAAGTCACTATTATACCCGTCCGTCGCGAAAACGCCGGATGGGTATTTTTTTTGTTAAGGAACCGAAAAAAGCAATTACATAGCAGAAAAATGATAGGCACACCCGCTATTTTTGGTATGATATTAACAGCAAATGTTTGAAAGGGGTCTCCACTATGTACGTCATGAAACAGACCGGATGGGTCGAGTTGATCTGCGGCAGCATGTTCTCCGGAAAATCGGAAGAACTGATCCGCCGCATCCGCCGCGCGCAGTTCGCCAAGCAGAAAATTGCGGTATTCAAACCGAAATTGGATAACCGCTACAGCGAGGAAGCGGTCGTTTCCCATAACGGGACCACTGTCATTGCCTTGCCGATTGGGCATTCGGGCGAAATGAAAGATTATATAACCGACGAATTCGATATTATCGCCATCGATGAAGCGCAATTCTTCGATATGGAAATCGTCGACCATGTGCAAAAATTAGCCGATCACGGCTTCCGTGTCATAGTCGCAGGCCTGGACCAGGATTTCCGCGGCGTGCCGTTCGGACCGATGCCGTCCCTTCTATCGATTGCAGAGCAAGTGACCAAGCTGCAGGCCGTCTGCACAGTCTGCGGATCTCCCGCAAGCCGCACGCAACGCTTGATCGACGGCAAGCCTGCCGGTTCGGATGACCCGATCATTCTAGTCGGAGCTTCCGAAGCCTACGAACCGCGCTGCCGCCATCACCACGAAGTCCCAGCCGGCGTTACGGTTACGGAATAATTTAATTTTAGAAAGCGTCAATTGGTGCAAAGGAGCTTTCTATATAAACAAATCATAAATGTCGAGAAGTTAATGGACTTAAACTTTTATTGGATCTACTGATAAAAGATATGGAGCTAAATAGTGCAGACTCCTGGGGGATTAGCGAAGTACTGAAATCCATTCGGGCGCCTGGCCCGAATTAGTTCAGTGCAAGCACCCCCGGAAAGCCAGCTATTTCGCGGAATATCGGGAACAATGAAATCTTATGCAGAGAATTATCAACTTTATATAGAAGAAACTAGAGGTGAAAACAATGTTTGACCGTTTACAGTCTGTCGAGGACAGATACGACCGTCTCAACGAAATGTTGAGTGACCCGGATATCGTCAGCGATACAAATAAGCTGCGGGATTACTCCAAAGAACAATCCGAACTGCAGGAAACTGTGGAAACTTATCGTGAATACAAGGACGTCCAGGCGCAGTTGGCTGATTCCAAAGCCATGTTTGAGGAAAAAATGGATGCCGATATGCGTGAAATGGTCAAAGAAGAAGTCGCGGAACTCGAAGGGCGTTCAAAAGAACTGGAAGAGCGCCTTCACATCCTGTTGATTCCGAAAGACCCGAACGATGATAAGAACGTCATCATGGAAATCCGTGGAGCAGCGGGCGGCGACGAAGCGGCCTTGTTCGCAGGCGACCTGTTCAAGATGTATTCGCGTTTTGCGGAAGCCAATGGATGGAAAGTCCAGATCATGGACTCAAACCCGACGGAAATCGGCGGATTCAAAGAGCTGGTCTTCATGGTGACCGGCAAAGGCGCTTATTCCAAACTGAAATACGAGAACGGTGCCCATCGCGTACAGCGTGTTCCTGCCACCGAATCCGGCGGACGCATCCATACTTCGACAGCGACGGTCGCTTGTTTGCCGGAAGTGGAAGAAGTCGAAGTCGACATCCACGATAATGACATCCGTGTCGACACCTACGCCTCATCGGGGGCTGGGGGACAGTCGGTCAATACAACGATGTCAGCGGTGCGCTTGACGCATTTGCCGACGAATATTGTCGTTACCTGCCAAGACGAGAAATCCCAGATCAAGAACAAAGCGAGCGCCATGAAAGTGCTGCGTGCCCGCGTCTATGAAAAATTCCAGCAAGAAGCACAGGCGGAGTATGATTCCGTGCGTAAATCCGCTGTCGGTACAGGTGACCGTTCAGAGCGCATCCGCACATACAACTTCCCCCAAAACCGCGTAACGGACCACCGCATCGGACTGACTATCCAGAAGCTGGACCAAATCCTGCAAGGCAAGATGGATGAAATTGTTGACGCCCTGGTGATCGATGAACAATCAACGAGGATGGAGAGCTTGAACAATGAACAAAGTTGAGACCTTAACGACAGTGGAATTCGTCTATCAAGCCTTGGAACAAGCGGCCAGCTATTTAAAGCGATACGGCCGTGAAGAAACACCTGCCCGCATTTTGCTGCAGCATGAACTGGGAGTGGATTACTCCGGTTTGGTCGCTGCTATGCGCGATAAGATCGAGGATCGCCAATTTGCATCTTATTGGGCCAATATCGAAGAATTGATTGAAGGCGTACCGGTACAGCATTTAACTGGCGTTGAACAGTTTTATGGAAGAACCTTCCAAGTTTCGCCGGCCGTCCTTATTCCACGGCCAGAAACAGAGGAACTAATCGAAGAGACCTTGAAGTTAAAACGTGAGCTATTCGGCGCGGAAGAAGTGCAGGCAGCTGATATCGGAACAGGCAGCGGAGTCATCGGGATTACCTTGAAATGCGAATTGCCTGAAGCGGAAGTGATGGCAACGGATATTTCCGAGGAAGCCTTGTTTATGGCTGAACGTAATGCCGAAATCTTGAATGTGGATGTCCATTTTACGAAAGGGGACATGGCGGCGCCGCTTGCGGGGAGAAAATGGGATATTATCCTGTCCAATCCACCGTATATCGCGCATCACGAAGCTTCAGGCCTAGCGGATACTGTCCGCGAATTCGAGCCGCATGAAGCTTTGTTCGCGGATCGCAACGGGCTCGCGGCCTATGAAACATTGGCGGGGCAAGTGCCAGGATTGATCAGCCGCCCAGGAATCATCGGGTTGGAAATTGGCAGCAGCCAAGGCGCTGCTGTCACGGAATTATTCCAAAAAGCTTTGCCTGATGCCCGTGTCTATTGCAAGAAAGATATCAACAAACACGACCGCATGGTATTTTGTATTTTAGAGTAATTTGTGTATAAATCGCCTGATGTTAAGGGGTGTTATCCACAAAATGTGGATATTATCGCCAAAACCTTATTGTACTGGAGATGTTTAGGTGGAAACGAAAACAATTCTTGTGGATGAACATGTGAACAACGATGAAAGTTATGCACAAGCTGTGGATTTCATCCGCGGAGGGGAAGTCGTGGCATTCCCGACCGAAACCGTTTACGGCTTGGGCGCGGATGCGATGAACGCGACCGCTGTCGATAAAATTTTCGAAGCGAAAGGCCGACCGACCGACAATCCATTGATTGTTCATGTGGATTCCAAAGAAACCGCCTTGGAGTATGTCGAAGATGTTCCGGAAAAAGCCCTGCAATGCATGGATGCTTTTTGGCCGGGTGCACTGACGTTGATCATGCAGGCGAAACCGGATACCTTTGCTTCTAACGTTACAGCCGGTTTGCCGACGGTAGGGATTCGCGTGCCGAATCATCCCGTTGCGTTGAATTTATTGAAGCGTTTGAAGCAGCCGGTCGCAGCCCCAAGTGCCAATACGAGCGGAAAACCGAGTCCGACCTTGGCTGAGCATGTCTATTTTGACATGAATACCAAGATCCCGCTCATTCTGGACGGTGGGCCGACACAAGTCGGCATCGAATCGACGGTGCTCGACATGACGAGCGCCCCTCCCGTCATCTTGCGCCCTGGGCAAGTGACAAAAGAGCAATTGGAAGAAGTGATCGGGACTGTCCGCCTATCTTCCGAGACAAAAGGCAATACACCGAAATCACCGGGCATGAAGTATGCCCATTATGCACCACAAGCGCCACTTTACTTGATTGAGCACAATACGAAGCTGATCGAGAAAGCGATCGACCATATCCATAGCAAGAAGAAGAAAATCGCCGTACTGAGCCGGGAAGATTTCGAAACGGCGGATTATTGCTTCCCGCTCGCTGTGGATAAGTTATACGACAGCCTCCGGAAATGTGACCAGACGGATGCTGATCTGATCTTGGCTTGCGTATTGCCGGAAAATGAAGATGCTGCCCTGATGAACCGCCTGGAAAAAGCGGCGGACCATAAATGGTTCAGCTGACTCCAGCAAATGAATTAGATGACAGCATGCAAGGCCACTGGGAAATTTCCAGTGGTTTTTTTGTTTAAAATTGAGGGGAGAGGAAGTGGAAAAAAGAAAGGAATTGAGATTCCGCTCCAAGGGCCACGCTTAGGGCTCGCAGGATGCGAGTCATGTAGCTGAAGCGACAGGACGTCGCGTTATCAGCTGCCCGGGAATGGGGCGGGCGTCGAGCCAATGTGCCGCAAAGAGCGCGACACATTTGTCTCGCCAGACCCGCGCTGTCCCTCCGGCGTCGTCCCCTTTTCGCTCCATCTCTAGTTTTAGAAAGTAAGTCAAATGCATCTGGCGCTGGCATTAGTGGGAATACTTTTGTTCTGCTTCGTAAGCCCAAATTGAATAGCTCTGGCGACTTAACAACTATCAAGTCTAGCTAGGCGTCCCCACCAGCGGATGAAAACAACTAACAATGGTAATTCTTACATGAAAAATCCAATGAAATCTAAAAGCCGAACCGCGCACAAGGGCGAGCCGAAGCAATGAGACAAGTGTTCTTCTTGGCTCATGGCGGGAGGTCAGCCCCAAGCGAGAGGCGGCTAGTTCGTGATGAAATGTTTAATAGACAACACATCTCGCTATCAAGCCCCATTAAGCGTCTCCTCCAGCGGATGAAAACAATTAACAGTGACATGTCTTCGCACGCAATATCCAGTGGAATTTAAAAGCCGAACCGCGCACACGGGCTAGCCGACGCAATAAGACAAGTGATCTTCTTGGCTTATTGCAAGAGGCATGCCCAAAGTGGGAGGCGGCTACTTGGCGAAGCGAATTTCATTGAGCAATCCGTCAAACTCTCAAGTCCAGCTGTCCAGCTATCCACAAAAACTGCTGCACATTACAGCCCAATCCGCATCCATACAATAGCTTGATGAAATGCGGTATAATAATAGGCAGACACACGCTATCTGGAGAGTTCACTGAACGCAAAAGGCAGCGACACAGAAGCTTGGATAAGGGGGGATTGGATGAGGATTTTATTCGTCTGCACAGGGAATACGTGCCGCAGCCCGATGGCCGAAGCAATTGTGCATACCCGTTCCATCGACGGGGTGGAAGCGCGTTCGGCTGGGATTTTCGCTGGGCAAGCGCCGTTGTCAGCCAATGCACAGAAAGTATTGAGCGAGCAATCCATCGAATTCGACCATGTATCGAAGCCGCTGGACCCGCGCGATGTGGAATGGGCGGAATTGATTTTGACGATGACGCATTCACACAAGATGGCGCTCATGCAATACTATCCGGAAGTAGCGACGAAGCTGCACACCGTAAGGGAATTCGCGGAAGGCTCGACGGGGGATATCAGCGACCCATATGGCGGGTCCCTCGATGATTACCGCAGGACATATCGGGAGCTGGAGCAATTGATCGATAAGCTGGTAAAGCAATTAGGCATCGCGTGAAGGAAGAGAGCTGACCAAGGCCATAAATGCATGTGCTTCGGGACAGCTCTTTTTCGATTGCCTGGCAAAAGGATGACAGTTGCAGAAACCGGGCATGAGGAAGTAACATGGAACTGTTCAAAAATGTTAGAATTAAATAAAAGCGGCTGCGCTGATTTGGGTGCTGCCCGCTAAATGAAAACGAAAAGAGGGTTAATCATGAAAATAGCGATTTCTTCAGACCACGGCGGCAATAACCTGCGCAAGGAAATTGTCAATCTACTGAACGAGATGGGCATTGAATACAAGGACTTCGGCCCGCAGACGGACGATTCCGTCGACTATCCGGATTATGCACAACCGGTAGCGGAAGGTGTCGCAAGCGGCGAGTTCGATAAAGGCATCTTGATTTGCGGCACAGGGATCGGCATGTCGATTTCCGCCAATAAGGTGAAAGGCATCCGCTGTGCACTCGTCCATGACGTATTCAGCGCAAAAGCGACGCGTGAACACAACGATTCGAATGTCCTCGCGATGGGCGAGCGTGTCATCGGGCCGGGCCTCGCGAAAGAAATTGCGAAAACATGGCTGACGACCGATTTTGAAGGCGGGCGCCACGAAAACCGCGTCCAGAAAATCAGCGCACTCGAAAACTAAGGAGGAGTAAGCATGCAAAGCTTATGGCAGTTGCAGCTTGAAGAAGTTCTCAGCGAATTGGAGCAACAGATTGCGTTCAAGGAAGGCCAATTATTCGTCGTCGGCTGCTCGACTTCTGAAGTGGCCGGTGAGCGCATCGGCACAGGTGGCGGGCTCGATATAGCGGAAAGCTTATATGAGCCGCTGCGCGTGTTCGCAGAGCGGCATGGGTTATTTTTGGCGTTTCAAGGTTGCGAGCATATCAACCGCGCGCTGACGATTGAGCGGGCAGCTGCCGAACGCTATGGATTGGAGCCGGTATCGGTGGTGCCTGTGGCGAAAGCAGGCGGCTCGATGAGTGCTTACGCCTTCATGACTATGAACGACCCGGTCGTCGTCGAGGAAATAGCTGCCCACGCCGGAGTGGACATCGGGCAGACGATGATCGGCATGCATTTAAAAAGAGTCGCCGTTCCGGTGCGGACTTCTGTTAAACTAATAGGGGAAGCGATCGTATCGAGTGCGACGACACGGCCGAAATTGATCGGCGGTATCCGTGCGAGCTATGATCGCCAGGTTCTTCAATCACGGGAGGGAAAGACAGATGGAATTGATTAAGGCTCAGGATCAGGCAGTATATGAAGCAATGAATGCGGAAAAAGAACGCCAGGAAGCGAATATCGAGTTGATCGCATCGGAAAACTTTGTATCCCAGGCAGTGATGGACGCACAAGGGTCCGTGTTGACCAATAAATACGCAGAAGGCTATCCGGGCAAACGCTATTACGGCGGTTGTGAATTTGTAGATGTAGTGGAAAATATCGCACGTGACCGCTTGAAAGAGATTTTCGGCGCAGAGCATGCGAACGTCCAGCCACACTCAGGTTCACAGGCGAATATGGCTGTATACACAGCGATGCTTGAACAAGGCGATACCGTCCTTGGCATGAACTTGAACCACGGCGGGCATTTGACGCACGGCAGCAAAGTCAACTTCAGCGGCATGCAGTATAATTTCGTCGAATACGGCGTCGACAAAGAGACGCAATTGCTTGATTACGAAGCGGTTCGACAGGCTGCTCTTGAGCACAAGCCGAAAATGATCGTCGCCGGCGCCAGTGCTTACTCACGTACATTGGATTTTGCGAAATTCCGTGAAATCGCCGATGAAGTCGGCGCGTATCTGATGGTCGACATGGCGCACATCGCAGGGCTTGTTGCAACCGGTGCCCATCCGAATCCAGTGCCTCATGCACATTTTGTTACTTCCACTACCCATAAAACGTTACGCGGCCCTCGCGGCGGCTTGATTCTTTGCAAAGAGGAATTTGCGAAGAAAATCGATAAAATCATCTTCCCTGGCATCCAGGGCGGCCCATTGATGCACGTTATCGCGGCGAAGGCTGTCGCTTTCGGCGAAGCCCAGCAGCCAGAGTTCAAAGATTACATCGACCAGGTCGTCAAAAATGCGAATGTCTTGGCTGATAGCTTAACGGCTGAAGGCGTTGATATCGTTTCCGGCGGAACAGACAACCACTTATTGTTGCTTGATCTCCGTTCGCTTAACCTGACGGGCAAAGTCGCGGAACATCTGTTGGATGAAGTCGGCATCACGACCAATAAAAACACCATCCCGTTCGATCCGGAAAGCCCATTCGTCACATCCGGCATCCGTCTCGGAACGGCAGCTGTCACTTCCCGCGGTTTCAAAGAGGAAGAAATGAAGGAAATCGCTTCAATCATGGCGCTACTATTGAAAAACCCTGAAGATGAAGCCGTGAAGAAGGAAGCGGCTGAACGTACAGCAAAATTGACAGCTGCCCATCCTTTGTATAAATAAGCAGCCGGTTATCTAGATGAATACAGAAATGAATAAAGCCGCCGCATGCATAGGCGGCTTTTTTTCACCATACATAACGAAGAAAAATGGGAGGGACGCGTATGCATCAATATGAAATCCAGGAAGACCGCAAAGTGATCATAGATTGGCTGCGCCGTCTCGGGATCGAATTCCACACGAGTTTTGTCGTCGTGAACCCTGAAATTCCCGATCATCCGATTGCTTATGCCAATGAGGCGTTTTTTGAAATGACCGGTTACAGTGAAGAGGAAGTTATCGGAAGAAACGGTAAATTCCTCCATGGCGTAAAAACTGATGCCGACACAGGAATCCGGATCCGAGAAGCGACAGCCTCGTCGCAGCCAGGCATTTTTGAAATCGTCAATTACCGAAAAGACGGGACACCTTTCTGGAACGAGATCACGGTCCAGCCCTTGGCATTTCCCGAACGATCTTTGCGTTACACTTTAATGCTCCAACGGGATATCAGCGACCGCCGGCGGGCAGAAACTTTGATTGAGCTGCAGAAGGAAACGTACAAAGGCATTGAAAAAGGCCATATGCTTGGCATGCTCCTTCAGAACATCTGCGAAACGGCTGAATCGTTTTTCCTCGACGGTTCACGCTGTACGGTCCTCTTGGTGGACGAGGCGAAGCGTTTCCAGGTGGGCGCAGCGAAATCGATGCCGGACGAATTCTCTCAAGGGATGCGCGGCTTGGAAGTAGCGGCTGATGCCAGCCCGTGCGGAGCGGCCTATCTGCGCCAGGAGCCCGTCATTGTCGAAGATGTGGCAAAAGATGCGCTTCTTGGCAGCCTGCAGGAGCTTCTCGATGAATTTGGCATCAAAGCGATTTGGTCCGTTCCCATTTCCAATGGCCAGGAAGAAACTATCGGCACGTTCGGGATCTATTTCCCTTCGGTATTCAAGCCTTCGGAAAAAGACCTGGTCTTCATGGAAGAAATTGCGTCGATCGTTTCGTTGGCGGTTAAGTTTTCACGCCAGCAGGAAGAGATCCTGCGCCTTGCTTATATTGATGAGGAATCAGGCTTGCCGAACCGCCATTATTTCCGTACCGAACTGGAAGAGTTGCTTCAGGAGGGGAAGGAAGGTTTTGTCGCGTTTATCTCAGCGGATGAATTCATTAAAATCAGCGACCAATATGGCCATAAGGCAGGCAACGATTTGTGCCGGGAGCTCGGCCGCCGACTGGTACTGGCAGGAGGCGCCGGGGAAAAGCTGGTCGCGCGTTTTTCCGATTCGCGCCTGTCACTCTACAGCACCATTCCGTTGACGCGTGCGCCTGAATTCCTGGAGGATATCTTAAGCAGCTTACGGGAACCGGTGTCGATTGGCGAAATGGATTTGTTTCTGACGGTCAAAGTGGGGGTGGCGATCGTCACCCCGGCACAGCAGAATGCAGAGGAGCTGGTGCGCTGTGCCGACAGCGCTTTATCGAAAGCGAAAGAGCGCATCGGCGAGGCTGTCTGTTATTTCGAGAATGAACAAGACGAAGTGATGATGCGCGACCTGCGCGTGGCCAATGCTCTGACGGTGGCGCTCAAACGCAGTGAAATCAGTGTCTTCCTGCAGCCGAAAGTGTCGCTCGAAAGCCGGAACATCCTTGGATTTGAAGCGCTGGCCCGCTGGAAGTCGCCGGAACTCGGGGAGATTTCGCCCGCTATTTTCATTCCGGCAGCGGAAAAGAACGGGAAGATCCGCCAGCTTGAGCAGCATATCATCGAGCAAGTCCTGGCCTGGCTGAAGAAACGCCAGGAACAAGGCCTTGAGTTGCGCCAAGTGGCAATCAATATTTCGGCTGAACATTTTTTCCACCATTCCTTTGTCCCGCATCTGGTGGACGAGGCGAAAAAATTCGGCGTGGACCCCAAATGGATCCAGCTGGAGATCACCGAGCGTATCGGCGTCGTCGACATCGATACGGCCGGGACGGTATTCAACCAGCTGAAAAAATATGGCTTCGCGACATCCATCGATGATTTTGGCACCGGCTATTCGTCGCTCAGCTATTTGCAGAAGCTGCCTGTGGAAGAAATCAAGATCGATCGCTCCTTCGTCTCCAATATGGATGAACACGGAACGCGCGCGGTCATCCGGACGATCATCCAGTTGGCGGACAATCTGGGGCTTCGGGCAGTCGCGGAAGGCGTCGAAACTGAAGGCGACCGGACGCTATTGCTCGAGATGGGCTGTACCATCGCCCAAGGCTTTCTGTTCCACCGGCCGATGCCGCTCGATGAAGCGCATCTCCTCTAACCAGGGCCTCTGCCCTGGTTTTTTATTTGCGTATGGAAGTTGACTGAATAATCCTAATGCAGGGGGGAAGCTCTAAAGCGGTTCATTTTCTGTTATACTGTTTAGGAAAATGTATGAAAAAGGAGAGATACACTGTGGGAAAAGTATTCGTTTTTGATCATCCGTTGATTCAGCATAAACTGACGTACATCCGCGACAAATCGACTGGAACAAAGGAGTTCCGTGAATTGGTCGACGAGATTTCGACATTGATGGCGTTTGAAATCACGCGCGAGCTTCCGCTTCAGGAAATCGACGTGGAGACACCAGTGCAAGTCGCCAAGTCGAACGTTCTGGCCGGGAAAAAATTAGGCATCGTGCCGATTTTGCGTGCAGGGATCGGAATGGTTGACGGCGTCCTGAAATTGATTCCGGCAGCGAAGGTCGGGCATATCGGCTTGTACCGTGACCCCGAAACCTTGCAGCCAGTGGAATATTATTTCAAAATGCCATCCGATGTTTCCGAGCGCGAATTGATCGTTGTCGATCCAATGCTTGCAACAGGCGGCTCTGCGATTGAGGCTGTCAATTCCTTGAAAAAGCGTGGCGCGACAAAAATCAAGTTCATGTGCATCATCGCAGCTCCGGAAGGCGTGGAAGCTTTGCAAAAAGCGCATCCGGATGTCGATATCTACATCGCGGCACTTGATGAGAAGCTGAACGAAAAAGGTTATATCGTACCTGGCCTCGGCGATGCCGGAGATCGCTTGTTCGGAACAAAATAAGAAAGCGGGTTGATCAGCAGTGACGAAAAAATGGAAAGTGATGACGATTTTCGGTACACGTCCGGAAGCGATTAAAATGGCGCCGCTCGTTCTGGAATTGCAGAAGCATCCAGAGACGATTGAACCGCTTGTGACCGTGACAGCGCAGCATCGGCAAATGCTTGACCAGGTGCTCGAAACATTCGGCATCACGCCAGACTTTGATTTGAACATCATGAAGGACCGCCAAACCTTAAGTGACGTCACCGTACGGGCCATGCAGGGCTTAGATGATGTGATGAAGGAAGCGAAACCGGATATTGTACTGGTCCATGGGGATACGACAACGACATTTGCGGCAAGTTTGGCTGCTTTGTATAACCAAATCTCAATCGGGCACGTAGAAGCCGGGCTCCGGACCCACAATAAGTACTCTCCTTTCCCGGAAGAGATGAACCGCCAATTGACAGGCGTCATGGCGGACATCCACTTTGCGCCGACCGAAAAGTCCGCGCAGAACCTGCGTGATGAAAACAAAAAAGAAGAAACCATCTATATTACGGGCAATACAGCGATCGATGCCTTGCAGACCACGGTGCGTGATAATTACCAACATCCGGTGCTCGATAAAATCGGCAACGACCGCATGATCCTATTGACCGCCCACCGCCGTGAAAACCTCGGCGAACCGATGCGCAATATGTTCCGTGCCATCAAGCGCCTGACCGAAGAGCATGATGACATCCAAGTCGTCTATCCGGTCCATATGAATCCGGCCGTCCGTGAAGTAGCGGATGAAGTGCTCGGGCGCGACCCGCGCATCCATTTGATCGAGCCGCTCGAAGTATTGGATTTCCATAACTTCGCCGCCCAGTCTTACTTCATCCTGACCGATTCAGGCGGGGTGCAGGAAGAAGCGCCGTCTCTCGGAAAGCCTGTCTTGGTATTGCGTGATACGACGGAGCGCCCGGAAGGCATCGATGCCGGAACCTTGAAGCTTGCCGGTACGGACGAAGAAACGATTTACCGCCTCGGCAAGGAATTGCTGACGGATGAAGCTGCCTATGAAGCGATGTCTCAAGCATCGAACCCATACGGCGACGGGAAAGCATCCCAGCGGATCGTGGAAGCTTTGCATAAGTATTTCGGCGAGCTGTAAGGAGGCAAGGGAGGGGAGAGCTCAAAGGACGTCGAGTTCATAGCTTAGCTTCCATTCGGCTGCCTCCGCTTTTCTTGGTGTCTAGCTCCGGCAGCCAGACCCTCGAGGTCACAAGCCACTTTGCTTATGCGGCAAAAGGCGCCGCGTCAGCAAATCGTCTTGTGCTTGTCGGGTCTAAACGGCTGCCTCCGCTTTTCTTGGTGTCTAGCTCGAGCGCCTAGCTCCTCGGGTCATAAGCCGTTCCAGCATTGCGGCAAAGGGCGCCGCATTGCTGATCCGTCTTATGCCTGTCGGAGCTGGACAGGCGCTCTCGCTTTTCTTATTGTCTAGCTCGAGCGGCCTGGCTCTCGGGTCGCAAGTCAACTTCCCTGTGCGGCAAAGGGCGCCGCTTCGGGAATCTGCCTTGCGCCTGTCGAGCCAGATCGGCCGCTCTCGCTTTTCTTGTAACAAATTTGTCAATCGTATGTCGGCGGGTTTTAGCTTGTGAAGTTTTTCACTACATGTAATTGACATGATTTTACCCCTATTGTATGCTTACAAAGGGTCTGCATGAGAGGGTTTTCATACATAATGGATGTGCTATTGAAAGCCGGATGCGACTGCTCTTTTATGGGCGTGAATGTCAAATCATTATGAATTTCGAGGGGTTTATCATGCACCCGAAAAAAAGTCCCTTACAAGCAATGGCGATTTATTCGGCCATTCTCTCGCAACTTGTCGGGTCCGTACTAATCGGGGTCTTTACAGGGATGTGGCTTGATGAGCGCTTCGGAACCGCCCCGCTCTTTTTGATCATCTGCCTGCTCACCGGACTTAGTGCCGGGATCTGGGCGATGCTTCAGACCGTCCGAAAATTCGAATCAGGAGACATGTGAAAAATGGATGGACTTCAAGAGATCTATAAAAGATTGAAGAGGCTGATGTATTTCATCCTCGCCGCGTTCGTTTTAGGGTGGGGAGTCACTCCGTATCCGGAAGTGTTTGCGGGCTTGATCGTCGGATCTCTGTTCGGCATTTATAATATGTGGATCCTGGTCCGGAGAATGGAGAAGTTCGACCGGGCGGTAACGGAAGGCTCGAAAGTCCGTTCTCTTGGAACGGCATTACGGTTCGCATCAGGTGTAGCCGTTGTGGCGATCGCTATTTTGTTCGCCGAACATATACATTTGGTCAGTGCGGTAATCGGGTTGATGATCCCTTATGGTCTCCTTTTAGTGGAGCGGATCGTTTATCACATGAAACACCATTAATGAAAGTGGAAAGAGAGGTGAATTTATCGTGGATCATGGCGCTCCAATGCTCGAGGTGTTCGGAATCTGGTTCAACCTATCGAACGTTATGATGCTGCTTGTAGCCGCTCTTATTGTGTTCCTTATCGCATTCTTCTCAACCCGCAACTTGAAGCTGAAGCCGACAGGCATGCAGAACTTCATGGAATGGGTCATGGACTTTGTGAAAGGAATCATTAAAAGCAACATGGACTGGCGGGATGGCGGACGATTCCATATCCTTGGAATTACGCTGATCATGTTCATCTTCGTTTCGAACATGCTTGGGCTCCCATTTGCTGTTGTCGTCAACGGAGACCTGTGGTGGAAATCACCAACAGCGGATCCAGTCGTGACAATGACATTGGCTGCAACAATCATCATCTTGAGCCATTATTATGGTATTAAGCTGAAAGGCTTGAAAGGCTATAGTTCAGATTTCCTGAAACCGATGCCGTTCTTGTTCCCGCTTAAAATCATTGAGGAATTCGCAAATACGCTGACACTCGGTCTGCGTCTTTACGGTAACATCTACGCTGGTGAGATCTTGCTTACTTTGTTGGCAGGGCTTGCTTCAGCAAGTATCTTCGGATTCGTCGGCGCAATCTTGCCGATGATGGCATGGCAAGGGTTCTCGATCTTTATCGGGGCTATCCAAGCGTTCATTTTCGTTATGTTAACGATGGTTTATTTATCGCATAAAGTCAGCGAAGACCATTGAGTATAAACTGCCTTCGGGCAAAACAAAAAACAATTATCCTGAGGAGGACATTTTAAAATGGGTTTATTAGCAGCAGCAATTGCAGTAGGACTAGCAGCACTAGGTGCAGGTATCGGTAACGGACTTATCGTTTCAAAAACAGTTGAAGGTATCGCTCGCCAGCCAGAAGCACGCGGCGTTCTTCAAACAACAATGTTCATCGGTGTAGCTTTGGTCGAGGCATTGCCGATCATCGCCGTAGTTATCGCGTTCATCGTAATGAACCGTTAATTTCGAAAAGCGAAAGTGCCTGTTCAGCTCTGACAGGCGTAAGGCGAACCAGCGAAGCGGCGTTCTTTGCCGCACAGCTGGGTTGACTTATGTCCCGAAGAGCTAGGCACTGGAGTCTAGACATCGCGAAAAGCGGAAGAACTAGACAAAGCAATTTATTACTGAAAAGCTAAATGGCGAGAATGCTCCGGCATGTTTTTCGCCATTTATGCTTGTATGATGCATTTTGGATTTCGACAGCACATCTAACGATTTAAGCAGTATATATAATAGAAGAAAAAGTATTTTAGGCTCTTGAAGGGAGTGAAACAATCGTGTTTTTTGATCACCTCGTACTCGGTGCAACCGGGGAGTTTTTGAATATTGGAGACATCATCGCAACATTGGTCATCTTTTTGCTCCTAATGGTCCTGTTGAAGAAATTTGCGTGGGGTCCATTGATGGGCGTTATGCAGCAGCGTGAAGATCTGATCGCAAGTGAGATCGAAACTGCTGAAAAAAGCCGTCAGGAATCACAGCAAATGCTTGAGGAGCAGCGCAACCTTTTGAAGGATGCCCGCAACCAAGCGCAGGAAATCGTTGAGAATGCCAAGAAGCAAGGCGAAGTTTCTCGTGAGGAAATCATTACGACAGCGCGTGCTGAATCTGCCCGCATGAAAGAATCGGCAGTGGCAGAAATTGCTAACGAACGCGAAAAAGCGATCGCAGCAGTTCGCGAAGAAGTTGTAGCTCTGTCCTTGTTGGCAGCTACGAAAGTATTGGACAAGGAAATCTCTGAGGAAGACAACCGTCAGTTGATTAACGAAACGATTGCGAAGGCAGGCGAAGTGCAATGAGCCAAGTCGCTGAGCGCTACGCATCGGCATTATTCCAGGTAGCCAAAGAACATAATGTGACTTTGGAAATCGAACAGGATCTCCGTGAAGTACGTAAAGTATTCAAGCTGACTCCTGAACTATACCAATTGATCGTGTCACCGAAACTTTCAGCTGAAAAGCGTACCAACCTCATCAACGAAGTTTTCCAAGGGGCTAACCCTTATGTCGTGAATACACTTCAGATGCTCGGTGAACGCAGACGCATGAACGAAGTCAGTGATATGACCCAAAGCTATATCAAGCTTTCCAACGAAGAGCAGGGAATTGAAGATGCAACTGTCTATTCCACCCGTCCATTGACGGAAGAAGAAACGGCATCCCTTTCCACAGCTTTCGCGAAAAGCATCGGCAAGAATTCTTTACGGATTGAAAACGTAATCGACCCATCATTGATCGGTGGATTGCGCCTTCAAATCGGGAACCGCATCTATGACAGCAGCGTCAGCACGAAACTTGCCCGCCTGCAGCGTCAATTGATCGGCTAATTTATGAAATTATGAGAGGGTGAAATACATGAGCATCAAAGCTGAAGAAATCAGCAATCTGATTAAGCAACAGATTGAAAACTATCAATCAGAGATGAAAGTTGACGAAGTCGGTACAGTCATCACGATTGGTGACGGTATCGCTCGCGCTCATGGCCTCGACAACATCATGGCTGGAGAACTTGTAGAATTCTCTAATGGTGTAATGGGTATGGCACAAAACTTGGAAGCCAACAACGTTGGTATCATCATCCTTGGGCCATTCGCAGACATCAAAGAAGGCGATGAAGTACGTCGGACTGGCCGTATTATGGAAGTACCGGTAGGGGAAGAACTTATCGGACGCGTAGTAAATCCACTGGGACAGCCGGTTGATGGTCTTGGACCGATCAACACGACTAAATCCCGTCCAATCGAAAGCCCAGCACAAGGCGTTATGGCACGTAAATCCGTGCACGAACCGCTTCAAACTGGGATTAAAGCAATCGATGCTCTTGTGCCGATCGGCCGCGGGCAGCGCGAATTGATCATCGGTGACCGCCAGACTGGTAAAACGTCTGTCGCGATCGATACGATCTTGAACCAAGCTGACCAAGACATGATCTGCATTTACGTAGCAATCGGCCAAAAAGAGTCGACTGTCCGTAACGTTGTTGAGACGTTCCGCAAAAACGGCGCGCTCGATTACACAATCGTTGTCACGGCGTCTGCTTCACAACCAGCCCCACTTCTATACTTGGCTCCTTATGCCGGTATTTCAATGGCTGAAGATTTCATGTTCGACGGCAAGCACGTTTTGATCGTCTATGATGATTTGACAAAACAAGCATCCGCTTACCGTGAACTTTCACTCTTGCTTCGTCGTCCTCCGGGCCGTGAAGCTTACCCAGGTGACGTTTTCTACCTTCACTCACGCCTTCTTGAGCGTGCAGCGAAATTGAACGAAACACTTGGTGCGGGATCGATCACTGCCTTGCCGTTCGTTGAAACGCAAGCAGGCGATATTTCTTCTTATATCCCGACAAACGTAATCTCGATTACGGATGGTCAGATCTTCCTTCAATCGGATCTCTTCTTCGCCGGTGTTCGCCCAGCGATCAACGCTGGTCTTTCTGTATCCCGTGTAGGTGGTTCAGCACAGATCAAAGCGATGAAGAAAGTAGCCGGTACATTGCGTCTTGACTTGGCAGCTTACCGTGAATTGGAGTCATTCTCCCAGTTCGGTTCAGACCTTGACCCAGCGACAGCTGCAAAACTTGAGCGCGGTAAACGGACAGTTGAAGTTCTCAAGCAGGATTTGAACAGCCCGATTAAAGTTGAAAAACAAGTTGTTATCTTCTACGCATTGACTCGTGGATTCCTCGACGATATCCCTGTACAAGATATCACTCGTTTCGAAGCTGAGTTGACTAGCTGGTTGGATACAAACCACACGAACGTTTTGGATACCATCCGTACAACTCAGGGATTGCCATCTGACGATGAGTTCGCTGCTGCAATCAACGAATTCAAGCACACATTCGCTAAATCAGAATAAGCTCCCTGGAAGGATCGGAAGAAAAAATAACAAGGTGGTGAAATACCAGTGGCATCTTTACGCGATATAAAAACACGAATTACGTCAACCAAGAAAACAAGCCAAATCACGAAAGCGATGCAGATGGTTTCCGCTTCTAAATTGAACAAAGCAGAAATGAGCGCGAAAGCTTTCGTTCCATATATGGAAAAGATCCAGGATGTGGTTGCTTCGATCGCAGCCGGTTCCAGCGACGTGTCGAATCCTATGATGATGGCACGCCCTGTTAAGAAAACGGCATATTTGGTTATTACCTCTGACCGTGGGCTTGTTGGCGGCTATAACAGTAACATTTTGCGTACTGTCATGGCTAAAATCAACGAGCGCCACACGTCAAGCGACGAATTTGTTATCCTCAGCGTCGGGCGGAAAGGCCGTGACTTCTTTGCGAAGAAAGGCTACAACATCATCGAAAGCTCGATCGGGCTTCCGGACCACCCATCGTTTGCGGATATCAAGGAAATAACGCGCAAAGCTGTTGGTATGTTCGCAGATGGTACGTATGACGAAGTGTATATGTACTATAACCATTATGTTTCTGCCATCTCCCAGGAGGTTACCGAAAAGAAAGTGCTGCCGTTGACTGACATTCAGCCAACAGGATCGACTGCTTCTTACGAGTTCGACCCATCAGCGGAAGCGATTCTGGAAGTTCTTCTTCCACAATACGCGGAAAGCTTGATCTTTGGAGCCTTGCTGGACGGCAAAGCAAGTGAGCATGCTGCTTCCATGACAGCAATGAAGAGCGCAACCGACAACGCATCAGAATTGATCGACGATCTGACGCTTGTCTACAACCGTGCACGCCAAGCTGCGATCACTCAGGAAATCACGGAGATCGTCGGCGGAGCTGCAGCATTAGAGTAAGAAAAGCGGAAGCGGCCGATAAAGCCGCTCGAGCTTAAAATAGGTTTAATAAAAGTAAGACAGGAGGGAACAGCATGAACACAGGACACGTTCTTCAGGTTATGGGCCCGGTTGTAGACGTTAAGTTTTCCAACGGACAGCTTCCAGCAATCTACAACGCCCTAACCGTTAATATTGATCGTCCCAATCAAGCTCAAACTACTTTGACTCTTGAAGTAGCTTTGCACCTTGGCGACGACACAGTTCGTACCATCGCGATGGAATCCACTGACGGATTGCAACGCGGTTCAGCAGTAACCGATTTGGGCAGAGCAATTTCTGTTCCTGTCGGAGACGCTACACTTGGCCGAGTATTTAACGTACTTGGTGAAGTAATCGACTTGGGTGAGGAAATCCCGGCTTCAGAACGCCGTGACCCGATTCACCGTTCAGCTCCTACGTTTGAGCACCTTTCCACAGAAGTTGAAATTCTTGAAACTGGTATCAAAGTTGTTGACTTGCTTGCCCCTTACATCAAAGGCGGTAAAATCGGCCTCTTCGGTGGTGCCGGTGTAGGTAAAACCGTATTGATCCAGGAATTGATCAACAACATCGCACAAGAACACGGCGGTCTTTCCGTATTCGCCGGTGTTGGTGAGCGTACACGCGAAGGAAACGACTTGTTCCACGAGATGAGCGATTCCGGCGTTATCAAGAAAACATCAATGGTCTTCGGCCAGATGAACGAGCCGCCTGGCGCACGTATGCGTGTTGCTTTGACAGGTTTGACAATGGCTGAATACTTCCGCGATGAGCAAGGGGCAGACGTTCTTTTGTTCATCGATAACATTTTCCGCTTCACGCAAGCAGGTTCTGAAGTATCCGCCCTTCTTGGCCGTATGCCTTCAGCGGTTGGTTACCAGCCGACACTTGCGACCGAAATGGGTCAATTGCAAGAGCGTATCACGACAACAAGCGCTGGTTCTGTAACATCGATCCAGGCAATCTATGTCCCAGCCGATGACTACACGGATCCGGCTCCGGCAACAACGTTTGCCCACCTTGATGCAACAACAAACCTTGAGCGTAAACTTTCTGAGATGGGTATCTACCCAGCGGTGGATCCACTTGCTTCTACTTCACGCGCATTGTCTCCTGAAATCGTCGGCACTGAACACTACGGTGTTTCCCGCCAGGTTCAAGAAACTTTGCAGCGCTACAGAGAGCTCCAGGATATCATTGCGATCCTTGGTATGGACGAATTGAGCGATGAGGACAAGCTGACGGTTAACCGTGCACGCCGCGTCCAAAACTTCCTGTCTCAAAACTTCCACGTTGCTGAACAGTTCACAGGCCAAAAAGGTTCTTACGTTCCAGTTCAGGAAACGATCAAAGGCTTCCAGGAAATCCTTGCAGGCAAATACGATCATCTTCCGGAAGATGCTTTCCGCCTAGTCGGCCGCATCGAAGAAGTTATCGAAAAAGCCAAAGGCATGGGCGTACAAGTCTAAAATCAGGGACCAGGAGGGAAAAAAATGAAGACCATTACAGTCAATATTGTCACTCCCGACGGCCCAGTATACGATTCAGAAGTTTCTATGGTGATTGCAGTTACAGCAACCGGTGAGATGGGCGTTTTGCCTGGTCACATCCCGACAGTCGCACCTCTTGGAATCGGCGCAGTCCGGTTAAAGAAAGAAAACTCGACGGAATTGGTCGCTGTAAGCGGTGGATTCCTTGAAATCCGCCCTGAAAAAGTGACGATTCTTGCTCAATCCGCAGAAACTGCGACTGAGATCGACTTGGCACGCGCGCAGGAATCTGCAAAACGCGCCGAAGCACTTCTTCAGGCAAGAAAAGATGAGATCGACTACAAACGCGCGGAATTGGCGTTAAAACGTGCGATGAATCGTATCAACGTTTATGAGGGTAACATTTAATCAAATGGGACGGACAGAAGCGAATTGCTTCGGTCCGTCCTTTTTCATTGTGGAATGGATAAAATTTCACGAAAAAATCATGAAGTTTCCCACCATATTAAATATTTTCAGCTATACTAACAGCAGGGGTTTCAACAAATAGGATATGAGACGGAAGGAGCGTGCAGAGTGGAATTATACATTGGCCAGCAGGCATTGATTTCGATCATCAGCCATATCTTTTTTACCGGCGTTTCATTTTACGCATTACGGGCTGTCATGTTCGATAAATGGATCGCGAAACACCATGTATTGCAGGCACAGATTTTATACATATTCTTGAGCATCGTGATCGGGACGGCTGTCTCCAATTTCTTTTTGGATATCTCAGCGTGGTCCAGGCAATTGTCGTACCTGTTCTAGCATTGCCGATTTGCCATGGTAATGCGGATGCATGCCGTTCCTATGGCAAATCGGCAATGATTTACTATTTCCCGGGAAATATTCACCGTCTAAGGGTTTATTTCCATTGAAGTGGGGAAACAATTAACTGTAATCATTTTGTAATATTTCTTTTTTCACGACGGACATAAAAATACCTATGTCTGCGAACAACATGGAGTATATTGAGTTTTTGATAAGAATGCACTGTAATGCTTGTTTCTTATCAAAAAACAAGGTACTATAGATAAGGTTTTCATTTTTAATTGCCATCAAACTAAGAGATTACTAAATGAGAAAAATATACTTGAGAGCTGTATAAATAAGGGACTATTAAACACATGGAGGGCTTTGCTTTGGATCATATCATCGTTAAAGGCGGAAAAAAATTATCAGGGAAAGTACGGGTAGAAGGAGCAAAGAATGCGGTGCTGCCGGTATTGGCCGGTGCGCTTCTCGCAGGTGAAGGCAAGAGCACCATCACGGAAGTGCCGAATCTTGCGGACGTCTACACCATCCAGGAAGTGCTCAAGAGCTTGAATGTCGATATCGAGTATTTCCCGGAAAAAAATGAGATGCACATCGATGCATCTTCACAATTATCGAGCGAAGCACAGTTCGAATATGTCCGCAAAATGCGTGCATCGATTCTGGTCATGGGCCCGCTGCTAGCGCGCAACGGATTTGCCCGCGTCGCTTTGCCAGGCGGCTGCGCCATCGGATCTCGTCCGATCGACCAGCACCTGAAAGGCTTTGAAGCAATGGGAGCGAATATCACATTCGGCAACGGTTTTGTCGAAGCGAAAACCGACGGCCGCCTGCGCGGTGCCAAGATCTACCTCGACTTCCCAAGTGTCGGTGCGACAGAGAACATCATGTCAGCCGCAGCGCTTGCAGACGGGGTAACGATCATCGAAAACGCAGCGAAGGAACCGGAAATCGTTGACCTTGCGAATTATATCAACGAAATGGGCGGAAACGTCAAAGGTGCCGGTACAGACACCATGCGCATCGAAGGTGTGGAAACACTTTACGGATCGCATCATTCGATCATTCCGGACCGTGTGGAAGCTGGAACATTCATGGTAGCAGCTGCTATCACAGAAGGCGATGTCATCATTGAAAACGCCGTTCCGGAACATATGGCTGCTTTGATCTCGAAAATGGGCGAAATGGGAGTCGATATCCAGGAAACGGATGAAGGCTTGCGCGTCCGCGCGACACGCCCACTCCGTTCGATCGACATCAAGACGATGCCGCACCCAGGGTTCCCGACAGATATGCAATCACAAATGATGTCATTGATGCTGACTGCACAAGGCAACGGCATCTTGACTGAAACGGTATTCGAAAACCGCTTCATGCACGTTGAAGAATTCCGCCGCATGAATGCATCCGTCAAGATTGAAGGACGTTCAGTGATCATGGAAGGCCCTTCAAAACTGCAAGGCGCCCAAGTGTCCGCGACAGATCTCCGCGCAGCTGCTGCATTGATTCTCGCCGGGCTTGCTGCTGAAGGCGTCACGCGTGTACACGAACTTTATCATCTGGATCGCGGCTATGTTGATTTCCATCTGAAGCTTGAAGCTCTAGGTGCCGACATTGAACGCGTATCGACCGAAACAAGCGAAGTAAAAGAAGAGCAAATGGTTTAATTCATCAGGACTCATACTTCATAAGATCAAAAGCCTGCCGCACAATCAAGCGGTAGGCTTTTTCCGTAAATGAAGGGCTGAAAGTATTTTCGGAGAATTTTGTCAGCCGTTGCAGGATTATGATAAGATTTTAACTAGACGAATTGAATTAGAACATTAGAAAGAGTGAAGAACGGTAAAATCGCTCCAGACGGACGCTTTCGGGCCTACAGGATGTGGGTCATGCAGCTGGCGCGACAGGACGTCGCGCCAGCTGCCAGGGCACGGCTTCAGCCGCTTCCCTCGCTCACGCTCAGTCCAGGGTCTTCAGCTCGCGTCGCTCCGTCGCAAAGCTCCGTCACTGCTCCCGCAGGAAGCGAATCGTGCCTGACACGATTCGTTTGCGACGCAGTAGCGCAGCGATGTGGGAGCACATCTTTGCCCTTCGCCGCCTTCCACTCTTTGATACATGGCTGTTCATCTGATATATAATATTTGTATTATTGAGTTGTTTAAAAAACTGAACTCCACTCAACATCGAACAATAAAGAAAGGGGACGGCGTAATGTTTTCGAAAGATATAGGCATCGATCTCGGGACAGCCAATGTGCTGATTTATGTTAAAGGCAAAGGCATCATTTTAAACGAGCCGTCCGTTGTGGCAGTCGATAAAAAATCCAATGAGCTGATCGCCGTCGGGACGGAAGCCCAGAAGATGATGGGCCGCACACCCCAGCATATAGCGGTGATCCGTCCGTTAAAAGACGGCGTCATCCATGATTTCGATATTACGGAACTGATGCTTAAGCATTTCATTCAAATACTGAAACTGAAAGGCTTCATGATGAAGCCGCGCATCCTCATCTGCTGCCCGGCGAACATTACGAGCATTGAACAGAAGGCCATCCGGGAAGTGGCGGAAAAAGCGGGGGCGAGGAAAGTCTACGTCGAAGTGGAGCCGAAAGTGGCTGCGATCGGGGCAGGCCTTGATATCTACCAGGCGGATGCGAGCCTCGTCATCGATATCGGTGGCGGAACTTCCGATATTGCCGTCCTGTCGATGGGAGAGATCGTCAAAAGCGTCACCTTGAAAACGGCCGGCGACCATTTTGACCTGGACATCCTCCATTACATCAAGAAAAACTACAGATTGCTGATCGGTGAACGGACAGCGGAGAGATTGAAAGTCGAATTCGGGACGCTCAGCGACGGCCAACAAGCCACGATGGACATCCGGGGGCGGGATATACTGACAGGCTATCCGCGGACGATCAGCTTGAAAGTGCAGGAGATCACGGAAGCTTTGAAGGAATCTGTCGAGTTGGTGGCAGAAGGCGTACGCGTGGTGCTCGAACAAACGCCTCCTGAACTGGCATCGGACATTATCGACCGTGGCGGCGTGTTGACCGGCGGAGGAGCCTTGCTCGGCGGATTGGACCGGCTTTTGTCTGAGCGTCTCGGCATACCGATCGCCATCGCTGACCAGCCGAAGGAATGCGTCGTTCTCGGAACCGGGAAGATGCTCGAAGCCAAACAGGATATTTTCCGTATGAGGAGATAATATTCAAATTTTTGTTCCACAGCCCAAGCTTTTTAGTATAATGGCAGATAGTGAAGAAACTTGAATGGCAGTGGGCATTTAAAGAGGAAAGGTTGACATAGCAATGGCACAATCACGAAAAACTGGCTCCACCCAGCCAGATAAACCGAATACGCAAACCGAGAAGCCGCAGAAGAAAACGCGCTGGGTGCAAATCCGCATGTTTCCGATCTGGCTTCGGGTTCTTCTGGTAATCGCAATCCTCGTCGTCATGGCAGCGCTTGGCGCCATGGTCGGATACGGCGTCATCGGAGACGGCAATGCAGGAGATGCCCTGAAATGGGAAACATGGCAGCACATTCTTGACATCATGCGCGGCGTCACTTAATCACGCAGCGATAACAGTTGATAGCAAGCAAATCAGAACGTGAAGAAGGGATTGGACTATATGTTGACGACAGAACAAGTACAGGCAATTTTGCCTCACCGCTATCCATTTTTGATGGTCGACCGGATCACAGAAATCGAAGCGGGGAAAAAAGCGGTCGGGCTGAAAAACGTCACCGCCAATGAAGACTTTTTTAACGGCCATTTTCCGGGATACCCGGTCATGCCGGGTGTCTTGATCGTAGAGGCGCTGGCACAGGTCGGTGCGGCTGCGGTGCTTCAGATGGAGGAAAACAAAGGCCGCCTCGCTTTCTTCACAGGCATCGATAACTGCCGCTTCAAGCGCCAAGTCACGCCAGGTGACCAATTGCGCCTGGAAGTGGAATTGACGCGTTTGCGCGGTTCCATGGGCAAAGGGCATGCCATCGCGACAGTGGATGGGGTAATCGCTTGCGAATGCGATATCCTGTTCGCGCTCGGGCCAGTCCAGGAAAAATAAATGGAAAGCAAAAATGCCTCCTGCAGCCGGATCAGCTGCGGGAGGCATTTTTTATGTGGATTTGGTTTCGTCTTTTCGCAATACCGGGCGTTCCCGCATATCCGTTTCGAAGCGCTCAAGCAATTCCTCTCCTTCAAGCCCATCCTCGAGCAGCTCTGACAATAAAGTCTCGGCGTATTTGCGGCGCGCCCGTTTCAATGTGCCTTTCATCAGCACGGAGGCATGCCCGCCAATCGGTTTGACAGCGTGGATGATCACTTCGAAAGTGGCCGGTTCGTTGCCGGGATAGGAAATGACGACTTTGACATCGTATACTTTGCCATTTTGTTTCATCTCACGAAAGATTGCTTCATGTTTTTGCTCCACCAGCATTTCAAGTACCCAAGATCGCTGGGAATTTTCCTGGTTGATGATCAGGCCATCATGGAGCGGGTAATCTACCAGTTGATCCCCGTCAACAACGGCGAGTGACAGCATTTTAAAGGTTTTCATGCAATTCCCTCCAGACACAGCTTTGTTTCAGTATAGCATAGCGGGGAAATGGCCGGCGAATGTCCGGGTAAAAAAGTGAATGGCAATTAAATGGGGATTTTGCGCACACGCCAGCAATTCAAGCGATGCTATATTTTATGCGGCGCAGGCGCCGAAAAAATTTTTTGCCCATTTCGGAATCCGGCAAATGATACCCGAAAAACTTCCAAATCCGCAATTTCCCACATTGCCAAGGAAATGGCGGTCTTAGTATGCTTTCATTACCGGAAGGGCAGCTAAAAGGCGGCCAGGCCAGCAGCTGAATCGGCCTATCCGGCAGGGGGTGAAATGAATGAATCAAGTAGGCATTGTAGGGCGATTAACGAAAGACCCGTCGATGCGGGTGCTGGGGGAAGGGCGCGTACATACTACCTTCGTCGTGGCCATTTCCCGTAACTACAGGAATCAGCGTGGTGAAATTGAAAGCGATTACGTCCTTTGTTCCACCTGGGGACGGACCGCCCAGAACGTCGCGAAGTATTGCATGAAAGGCTCGCAGGTCGCCATTACGGGAAGGATCCAATCGCGCCATTACGATAAGGAAGATGGCACCCGTATCTACGTAACGGAAGTAATCGGCGACCAAGTACGTTTCCTCGATAAACGAAAGCCCTCAGACGATCTCATCCCCAAGCGGACGGAAACGGACCCGAATGCGGAGTTCGATTTCCAGCCGCCCGAAACTGAGCAGGTGAACAGTTGATGCATAAGGAGGCAAGTGCAATGCCGAAAGAACTTCAGCTCCAATTGGAAGTCCATATGGAGCAATTGATCAAACTGACGGCTTCGCTCCATCAGCGCATGATTGAAGCAGAGCGGGAGCTGTCAGAACTGAAACGGGTCTTCGCCACAGGCGAGAAAAATTGATCATCGCTGTCCAAAAGGAAAAATCCGTCCAGGTGGGGTCCTGGCCGGATTTTTTAGAAGCTATACGTAAACAATTCTTTCAGTTCATCATCAGACAGTTCCGTCATCCATTGGCTGGATTGGATAAACTGATCTGACATCGATTGCTTCTGCGTAAGCAGTGAATCGATCTTTTCTTCGATGGTCCCGATGGTCACAAATTTATGGACGTGGACGAATTGCGTCTGGCCGATGCGGTAAGCACGGTCGGTCGCCTGGTTTTCCACTGCCGGGTTCCACCAGCGGTCCGCGTGCAATACATGTGTAGCAGCCGTCAAGTTGAGCCCGGTGCCACCCGCTTTCAAAGATAGGATGAATATCGGGAATTCGCCATTCTGGAAGGCGGCGACAAGTGAATCGCGTTGATGTTTCGGCATATGGCCGGTCAAGAACGGCACTTCATGGCCGTACAATTCATTCAGCGCCTGTTGCAGCAGATGGCCCATTCCGATGTACTGCGTAAAGATCAAGCATTGTTCCCCGCGTTCCGCGATCTCCCCCGCAAGTGTCACGATAC
The DNA here is from genome assembly GCF_001687605.2 of Planococcus plakortidis. NCBI lineage: Bacteria > Bacillati > Bacillota > Bacilli > Caryophanales > Caryophanaceae > Planococcus > Planococcus plakortidis. The sequence continues at coordinate 2,526,941 of NZ_CP016539.2, read as the reverse complement.
GCTCAAGTTTCTGGGAGCGGGGCAATAACTCGTCTGCAGTCGTATACGGCTCTTTCAAATAAAGGGACGGGTGATTGCACAGCTGTTTCAGCTTGCTGAGCATTTTCAGGACGAGGCCTTTTTTCTCGAAACCGGTGAGCGTCCCCATCTTCTGAACCGTATCCTGGACAAGCCCTTCATACAGCGCGGCTTGCTCCGGCGTGAGTGGGCAATACTCCAGTTGCTCCAGTTTTTCCGGTAAATTGAGCTGAAGTTCGGGATCCTTTTTCGTCCGGCGGAGCAGGAACGGCTGGATGCGCTGCCGCAGCTTTTCTTTGGCCTGCTCGGAATCATCCCGTTCAATCGGCACCATAAAGGCTTCCTGGAACTGCTTGATGCGGTACAGGTAGCCTTTATTGATGAAATCGAAGATCGACCACAGTTCAGACAGGCGGTTCTCGATCGGCGTCCCGGTCAGGGCGATGTGATGCTGCCCTTTGAACTTGCGGATCGTCCGCGATTGTTTCGTGTACATATTCTTGATGTTCTGTGCTTCATCAAGCGTGATACTCGCCCACGTAAGGGATTGGATTTCCGCACTGTCGGAAGAAGCGATGCCGTAAGTCGACAGCACCACATCCGGCTGCTGGGCTGACAGCGAGTCGAGGAATGCCTGGCCTTTCGGTCGGCTGCTGCCGTAATGCGTCACGACCTTTAAGTCAGGCGCAAAACGTTCCAATTCCTTTTGCCAATTGCCGAGCACGGAAGTCGGGCAAATGATGAGCGATGGCTGTTCCGTTTTTTCATTGTGGACATGGAGCAAGTACGCGATCAGCTGAACGGTCTTGCCGAGCCCCATATCATCCGCTAAGCATAAGCCAAACCCTTCTCCGCGCATGAATGCCAAATAATCGAAACCGGTCTTCTGGTAAGGGCGCAGTTCGGTCATCAAGTTCTTAGGCAATGGCGTCTCCGGCAAATCACGCTTATCGAGCAATTTATCGAGCAGGATTTTCAAGGATTGGTTCAAGCGGAATTCAACAAGCGGATCGTCTTCTTCGCCCGGTTCTTCGAGCATGACATCCGGCACATTATGGAATAGCATATCTTTCAGCGTCCAATCGGCGTCTTCCGCTTCCTCGATCATCTGGCGAAGCTGCATCAACAGGTTCGAGTCGACGCGCACCCATTCGTTGCCGACACGGATGAATTCGCGATTTTCCGTCACGAGCTGTTCGAAATCCTGCATGCTCAACTCAACGCCATTGAGCGAGAATTTCCAGTCGAAGCTGATGATCTGGTCCAAGCCCACGACGGATGCTTTTTTCGCGGGCGAGGTGACGTTCGCTTTGACGCGCACTTTCGATTCCTGGACAGCTTGCAGCCAGGAAGGAATCGACACTTCAATGCCGAATGCCTGCAATAAATCGGCATCGTTGCGGAGGAAGGTCAACACTTCCGCGTCGGTCCACCGGGTGATATACATCTGGTTAGCCTCATAACGGTCAACAGAAGGGCATAGGCTGAGCACAAGGCTTTGCCGTTCCTTGATATCATGCGCATGGGCACGCCATTTTTCAGGCAATACTTTCTCGATCACTTCATTTTCACGGCGTTTCGAAGGCGTCCAATAAGCACTGCCGCGTCTGGTGCGCAGCGCTGTCCGGAAAGTCCAAAGGCCGCTATCATCCGGCTCGGTCAATTGCATCGCGAGCACATATTCGTCTGCAGGTTCCAGACCATCCCAGCCGGCATGTTCGACGAAATGCAACAGGTACGGCAAGTGGGCGGAAGTGAGCCCTTTTTGGCGCAGCTGATGCTGGATGGTATCGGTCAAGAATGAGCGGATTTCCGCATCGCCATATGCCGCATCGATGGAAATGACGCCATCTTCGACATGGACGTGCTGCCACAAGGCAGAATCGTTCAGGGAATCGGCAACGCGGCGGGCGAGTTTCAGCCAAGTCTCATCTTGCAGTCGGCGACCTGAAAACTGGACATAATGATGCGGGGGTTGCTGGAACAATCGGACAAAATCGGCCGGGGTCAATAACAAGTCCAGCCCGTCCGTTTGGGCGTTCATGCCGAAAAAGCTGTCCTTATCGGCGAAAAACAGGAAGGGGGACCAGATTTCCGGCGGGATCCGATTGCCGCTGTCGTTATAAGCCTGGAGCCGGAACATGTCCGACTGGTCGATTTTTAGATAATACGTACGGCTTCCTTCGGTTTGGAATTGATTCATAACAGCTTTCCTTTCTCGATCTCTTCCTGGAGTGCGCGCAGGCGTTTATAGCGATGTTGGATCTCTTTCATATAATCGTTCCAAAACGGCATCTGCCCGCTTTTCTTGCAGGCGGATTTCATCTTCTTCCAGACGCGTACCGCCTGTTTATAGCTCGTCCGGCTGCGTTCTTCGAGATGCTGCAGCGCATAGCGGTGATATAGCGGCAACGCATAGTCCGGAGCGGCGTTATGAACTTCCTTCAACCCGCATTCCTCTGCAAAATACAGTGGGGAATTATGCAACTGGTGAAGTTCTGCCCATTGCTTGTACATGCCTTTTTCGACGAGGTAGGCGGAATAGGCAGGCAAGCCGTAATGGCCGAACTGCGTAAACAAATCTTCCCAATCGTCTTCGGTCAAATCGATCAATGAATACAGGCGGCTCAATACCCGCACATAATGATGGCGGTATTGCGTAAACAATCCGTCAAACAGGAATGTGCGGACATGCGGCTTGATGGCCATCAAGATGGCTGTGAGCCCTTGCTGATGCCCCTCTTCTTCGGCGAGTACGGCAAGTTTGACCCAGTCAGCTGCAGCCCCCGGCGTAATGGTGCCGAGCGAAACCTCGTTGCCGAGCAGCAAGGCGAAAAAGGCCTTGACCCGTTCGTCCGGGCGGCGGAATTCCTCGAGCCCGCTCATCCGTTCGCGCTTGCTGATGAACAATTCAGTCCAGAATAGCTGGTAGATGTCGAAGCGTTCCGAAAATGAATCATCATCCGTTTCCGCAAATTCGCGGACCAGTTCACGTAAATGTGTGAAAAAAGCATCCGATTCGAACGTGCGGTGCAAGCCGCGCAATTGGCCAAGCATATCACGCAGAGCATGCAACTCATCCGAAAACCAGGTCTTGAAGAAGGAATGGTGAACTTCTTTCGTGCCGGCACTGAATGTCTCCCATACTTCTGTCAATGAAATCAAATGGGCATAGGTCTTATATAAAGTTTTCCATTCACGCTCGATCGGCATGAAGGACAAGGCGTTTTTCAAGCGGCCTTCGTATAATTGCTCAAAATAGAAATAATTGCGCGTGACGTAATCGTTGATCGGTTCGCGCCACGTGCTGCGGATCAGCGCTTCCCATTGATCGGGTGAGCGTTTGTTCTTCAAGGTCGCCAATTTCTCGTTCTCCTTATCACGCCATTTTGCGACCCATTCGGAGAGTGAGCCGATTTTCTGGTAGAGCGAAAAAATGACCGCCAAGCGGTGGCGGCAGTTTGTTTCCTGCGGGCAAGCGCACACGGCGGTGAGTTTCCCGAAATTGAGCACCACTTTCACGGAATGGGCATCTTTCACGCTCGCTTCGAGCAGCAGCCGTTCTTCATTGAATGAATGGATTTGCACACCGTCATGGCGCACTAAAAAGACTGCTTTTCGAACCATTTCCTCATCCAGCGCACGTGCAGGGTGAAGCGACTTGTCGATAGCAGCCATATAATTGTGGATCGTGTCTTCGTATTGTTTCGCTAAGGATAAAACCGTAGCCATTTGCATCGCCCCAAATAAAAACATTTCCTTCTATTATACGCATTTGTGGCAATACAGTAAACGAAGAAGGAAAAAGAAGCGCAAATGCCTCGGCTGACCCGTACTTATTTCTATCCGTTTTGACCAATTTATGGTATGATTCATGTAAGCAGAATATTCTGAAATATAAGGAGGGGAGTCAGATGTTGCATGTCAAATTGATGAAGCCGTTTTATACAAAGAGAGAAGGGCACCGCATCAAGTTTGTGTTCGCCTATCAATATTTTTCGATCCTGAAAGACGATGAAGTATTCCATTTCATCCCTGTCGAAGGCAAGGAAATCATCGTCAACTTGAATACCTTCCAAGTCGAAAACCTTTCCGAAGTCTTTGTATTCCAGAAAGGGAACCGCTTTATCCGTTTGCCGCTCTACCAATTGCTGCTGGTCTCGGATATCCATACACACCTTCAAAGCATACTGAAGGAAGAAAGGGCGGAATTGATCGAAGTGAACGAACAAACAAAGAAAGAAGCGACCGAAGCAATCCAGTTCCTGGAGCAGGAAAACTTCAACCGCATGATCGACCAGGCATTAGCCGCGGGGGATAAGGAACTGTTTGAGAAACTGCTGTCCCAGCAAAAACAATTACTCGATGGAGGTCTATGATGAAGCATACAACAGCCTATGGATAAGGAACGCCTGCCCGTGAATTGGAGAGCAGGCGTTTTTATATGGAAAGAAACATGCGAAAAGCCCTTTTCCATCTATCGGAAAAGGGTTTTTACGTATGTTCGGAAACCATATGGTGCTCCTTTCTACATGAGCATGAAGTAATTGAGTGCCAACATCACGATAGCAGAACCCGTCACGCCCAGCGCAAGATCTCCCCATTGCATCTCCAGTACTTTGTCAAAATTATTCATGATGATCCGCTCCTTCTCTGATTATCGGGAAACCCTGTTTGCCAGTTATAGTGTTCGGTTGAACTATTTATAACTTAATTAAAGTGTATAAGGAATTGGAAGAAAATGCATGAGACTAAATTACCAAATATTCTAAAAATTAAAATAAATAGAGAGATTCTGAGCGTAGAACCGATTGTTGCTGTACCCATGGACGGGATCAGCAGATTGAATCGAATCACGATTTGTCAGCGTGCCACCGGATTGCAACGTCTGTTCACTGAAATGCATAGATCGTTTATGGATGACAGGCGAAAAAGTACGGGAGTACCGTCATCTCCGCTTCGGTTTCCATCACAGAATGCATAAGAAAGAAACATTTAGAATAAAAAATTATATTGAAATATTCTTACAATATTGCTACATTAGTACATATCAAGTTACAAAAATATTCCGAATAAGACAAACAAAGGGGAATTATGCAGCATGAAATTTTACTTGTCGATGGACATGGAAGGCGTGACGGCACTTCCGGATTATACATATGTGGATTCTAAAGAAGCGAATTATGAAAGGGGGCGCCGCCTCATGACAGGCGACGCCAATGCCATCATCCACGGGGCGTTCGATGCGGGTGCAGAAGCGTTCCTTATCAATGACTCCCATTCCAAAATGAACAATTTGATCGCTGAGGACCTTCACGAAGAAGCGGAACTCATCACGGGAGGCGTCAAAGCGTTTTCGATGGTCGAAGGTTTGGACGATAGCTTTACAGGTGCCTTTTTTGCGGGCTATCATGCGCGCGCCGGCCAAAAAGGCGTCATGTCCCATGCCATGATTTTCGGTGTCCGGTCGATGTGGATCGACGATGTCGAAATCGGGGAGCTCGGCTTCAATGCGTATGTCGCCGGATACCACGGCGTGCCGGTGTTGATGGTGGCGGGAGATGACTGCGCATGCCGGGAAGCGGAAGCGCTCATTCCCGGCGTCACGACTGTCGCGGTCAAAGAGACCTTGACACGTTCCGCGGTCAAGACGCTGCATCCGAAAAAAGCACAGCGGCTGCTGCGTGAGAAAACGCAGGAAGCGATCCAACACAAAGATCGCGTCAAGCCGCTCATGCCGCCGGAACAACCGACGCTTCGCATGGAATTCACCAATTACGGCGAAGCGGAGCTCGCGGCGATGATGCCCGGCACACGCATTGAAGAAGGCACGACGATCGTCCGCTACGAAGCACAAAACATACTGGAAGCTTATCGCGCCATGCTGGTCATGACAGAACTGGCGATGCAAGCGAAGTTCTGTTAGGGGGAAGAAACAATGGGCAAATACATATTCAAACGATTTTTGATGATGCTCGTGACGATCTTCATCATCGCGACACTGACGTTTTTCCTCATGCACGCCGTTCCAGGTTCGCCGCTTGAAAGCGACCGCAATACAAACGAGACGGTGCAGGCGAACCTGGAGCGCTTCTACAAGCTCGACCAGCCATTACATATCCAATACTTGAGTTATATGCAATCGATCGTCACCTTCGATTTCGGGCCGTCGATCAAAGACCCGAACCGTACGGTCAATGAACTATTGGCGAGAGGCTTCCCGATATCCTTCGAACTCGGGATCATCACCATTCTCGTTGCGGTCGTCTCGGGAATCATTCTCGGGACGATGGCTGCGCTGCGGCATAATAAAATGATCGATTACGCAGCCATGGCCTTTGCGGTCGTCGGCATCTCGATCCCGAACTTCGTGCTCGCAACAGTGCTCATCCAGCAGCTCGCGGTCAACTGGAATCTGTTTCCGCCGGCGACCTGGACCAGCCCGATGCACATGGTGCTTCCGGTGCTTGCGCTCGCGACCGGGCCGATGGCGATCATCGCCCGCCTGACGCGCTCGAGCATGCTCGAAGTGCTGACGCAGGATTACATCAAGATGGCTCGCGCCAAAGGCATCAAGCCGATGCGGATCGTCTTGCGGCATGCGCTGCGCAATGCCTTGATGCCGGTCGTGACAATCATGGGGACATTGCTCGCCGGGATCTTGACGGGAACTTTCGTCATCGAGAAAATCTTTGCGATCCCGGGGATGGGCAAATACTTTGTCGATTCGATCAATAACCGCGATTACCCGGTCATCATGGGGACCACGGTATTCTATAGTGCGTTCCTGATTTTCATGCTGTTTCTGGTTGACATCGTCTACGGCATATTGGATCCGCGCATCAAGCTCCACAAGAAAGAAGGTGATGTGTGATGACTCAAGTCCGTGATGAATGGTTCCGCCCATCTGACAACAGTGCGGATGAAAAAGAAGCCGTCGTCCGCCCGTCGCTTTCCTATTGGAAAGACGCTTGGCGCAGGCTGAAGCAAAATAAATTGGCGATGCTCGGGCTGATTTTCCTGGCTTTGCTCGCAGTGATGGCGATATTCGGCCCGATTTTCTCGCCGCATTCCGTCACCACGCAAGACTTGCCGAACCAAAACCAGCCGCCAAGTGCGACGCATTGGTTCGGGACCGATGAAGCAGGGCGCGACGTCTTTACACGGACGTGGTACGGCGCGCGCATTTCCTTATTCGTCGGCTTGATGGCCGCATTGATCGATTTTGTCATCGGCATCGTCTACGGCGGCATCGCCGGATACAAAGGCGGCAAAACCGACGGCATCATGATGCGCATCATCGAAATCCTTTACGGCTTGCCGTATTTGCTTGTGGTTATCTTGCTGCTCGTCGTGATGGGGCCGTCTTTATGGACGATCATCCTGGCGCTCACCATTACCGGGTGGGTCGGCATGGCACGGATTGTCAGGGACAGGTGCTGCAAGTGAAAAACTACGAGTTCGTCACCGCTTCGAAATCGTTCGGGGCGAAGACGCCGCGCATCATCCGCAAGAACTTGATCCCGAACTCGATGGGGCCGATCATCGTGCAAATGACCTTGACCGTACCGAGCGCCATTTTTGCTGAAGCGTTCCTGAGCTTCCTTGGCCTCGGGATCCAGGCACCGTTTGCAAGTTGGGGCGTCATGGCGAACGATGCATTGCCGGTCATCATTACCGGTGACTGGTGGCGCTTGTTCTTCCCGGCCTTATTTATTTCATTGACGATGTTCGCATTTAATGTACTTGGAGACGGGCTGCAGGACGCGCTCGATCCGAAGATGAGGAAGTGAAGACATGACAGGAAAGCAGATAGCTGAAGAGTTGGCGCGGACCCGCCTGGAGGAGGGTGCGGAAATGGACGCGCTCGACCATAGCGGCAAACGCGGCAAAATCGTAAAGCCGAAAAAACGCAAAACCGTCACGGGGGAGAAAATCCTTTCCGTACAGGACCTGCACGTAACCTTCAAGACTTATGGAGGGACCGTACAGGCCGTGCGCGGTGTTAATTTCGACCTGTATAAAGGCGAGACATTGGCAATCGTCGGGGAGTCGGGCTGCGGGAAATCGGTGACTTCGAACGCCATCATGGGCTTGATACAGCAGCCGCCCGGCAAGATCAGCTCCAAAGGCGTCCATTTCAAGTCACAGGACCTCACGAAATTATCGAAGAAAGAAATGCGCAAAATCCAAGGTGTCGATATTTCGATGATTTTCCAGGACCCGATGACTGCACTCAACCCGACCTTGACCATCGGCGAGCAATTGACAGAAGGCGTCAAGCAGCACAAGAACTTGAGCAAGGCGGAAGCGAAACAGCGCGCCATCGACATGCTCAAGCTGGTCGGCATCCCGAATCCGGATGAGCGGCTCAAGCAATACCCTCACCAATTTTCTGGGGGCATGCGCCAGCGCATCGTCATCGCGATCGCCTTGATCTGCGAGCCGGAATTATTGATTGCCGATGAACCGACGACGGCGCTTGATGTGACCATCCAAGCGCAAATCCTGGAATTATTCGAAGAAATCCAGGCAAAAACCGGTGTCTCGATCATCCTGATCACGCATGACCTCGGGGTGGTCGCAAAAATCGCCGATCGCATCGCGGTCATGTACGCCGGCAAAGTGATCGAAACCGGCGATAAGCGCGAGATTTTCTACCATCCGCAGCACCCGTACACAAAAGGCTTGTTGAATTCCGTGCCGCGTCTCGACCTTGCTGGCGGGGAACTCCAGCCGATCGATGGCACGCCGCCCGATCTGTTCGCGCCGCCGACTGGCTGCCCGTTTGCCGCGCGTTGCCCGTTTTCGATGGATGTCTGCACGAATGTCTATCCGGAAGTGACGGCTTTATCCGAGACCCATAAAGTGGATTGCTGGCTGCAGGATCCACGGGCCCAAAAACTGATCGATGAACAGGCTTTTGCAAGATAATTTTGGCTGGGGGCGCATTTGCGCATTCACATAAAGAAAACACGAGGGGGAAATCACATGAAGAAATGGCTTGTATTGTTTCTGATGGCGATGTTCGTGTTCGTTCTCGCAGCTTGTACAGCAAGCGAAGACGCGGGAGAAGACACAAGCACCGATTCAGGAGAAGAAGGATCCGCTGATTCCGGCGGGGAGAAAGTATTGTATATGAACAATGGGGAAGAACCGACTTCATTCGACCCATCGATCGGCTTTAACGCTGTATCATGGGGCGCTTTGAATAACTTGATGGAAGGTTTGACTCGCCTGGATGAATCATCCCAGCCGGTCGAAGCGACTGCTGAATCGATCGACATCTCTGAAGACGGGTTGACGTACACATTCAACATCCGTGAAGATGCTAACTGGTCTAACGGCGAACCGGTCACAGCCGGCGATTTCGTCTATGCATGGAAACATATGCTGGACCCGGAAACAGCTTCTCCGGCAGCGTTCCTCGCTTATTTCATTGAAGGCGCGGAAGCGTATAACAATGGAGAAGGCGCTGCAGAAGATATTGCGATTTCTGCAGAAGGCGACAAGACCTTCGTCGTGAAATTGACAGAACCGACAGAAGCGTTCTTGAACATCATCACCAACCCAAGCTTCTTCCCGATCCACGAAGCGACAGCAACAGAAAACCCGGACTGGCATACAGAAGCGGACAGCTTTGTCGGAAACGGGCCGTTCAACTTGGCTTCTTGGAGCCACGACGAGGAATTCGTTTTCGAGAAGAACGAAGAGTATTGGGATGCTGAAAACGTGAAATTGGATAAAGTCCACTGGGCTATGGTCAATGACCCGAACACGGAATACCAAATGTATGAAGCGGGCGAACTGGATGTATCCAGCGTGCCGGCAGAAATGTCCGAGCAATTGCAGGACTCTCCTGAACTTAGCATGATGGACCAGGCAGGCACGTATTTCTACCGCTACAATGTTGAAGAAGAACCATTCACGAACAAAAAAGTCCGCCAAGCATTCGCTTATGCGGTGAACCAGGATGACATCGTCCAATACGTGACGAAAAACGGTGAAAAACCGGCTTACGGTTTTGTCTCTTATGGATTTGAAGGCCCGAATGGCCAGGAATTCCGCGACGAAGCGGGCGAATTGGTGAAATTCGACGCGGACAAAGCGAAGCAATTGCTTGAAGAGGGAATGGAAGAAGAAGGCTGGGATGAATTGCCGCCAGTGACGATTTCCTACTCGACTAGCGAATCCCACCAGAACATCGCAGAAACATTGCAAGACCAGTTCAAGACCGCTTTGGATGTAGACGTTGAACTTCAAAACGTCGAAGCGAGCGTCTTCTTGACAGAGCAAAAGGAATTCAAATACCAATTGTCGCGCAGCTCATTCCTGCATGACTATGCGGACCCGGTCAACGCACTTGAAAGCTTCATCACCGATTCTTCCATGAACCGCACACAATGGTCCAACGAAGAATTCGATAAGCTCATCGCGGACGCAAAAGCAGAAACAGACTCTGCAGCACGTTGGGACATGCTCATCGAAGCAGAAAAAATCCTAATGGACGAAATGCCGATCTTCCCGATCCATTTCTATAACCAAGTCCAGCTGCAAAAAGAAGGCGTCGAAGGCATCCTCCGCCACCCGGTAGGATACATCGACCTGAAAACAGCGGATAAACAATAAAAGCTGAAGCGGCCGTTCTGGCTCGACAGGCATAAGACGACTTCCCGAAGCGGCGCTTTTTGCCGCACAGGGAAGATGGCTTATGACCCGAGAGACAGGCCGCTGAAGCTGGATATAAATAAAAGCGACTGCCCCCGTTCAGCTCTGACAGGCGTAAGACAGACCAGCAATGCGGCGCTCTTTGCCGCAATGCTGGGTTGGCTTACGACCCGAAGAGTTGGGGGCGAGGAGCTGGATATGAATAAAAGCTGAAGCGGCCGTTCTGGCTCGACAGGCATAAGACGAGTTCCCGAAGCGGCGCTTTTTGCCGCACAGGGAAGATGGCTTATGACCCGAGGAGTTGGGCGTGAGAGCTGGATATGACTAAAAGCGGTCACGCCCGTTCAACGGACTTGATCACTTGAAAAAACAGAAGCGCGGCCAGGCGCCGCGCTTTTCTGTTTTTCACTGAGGAAAACTGGTAGTTTTAATGAGTGAAGAACAGAAAACTAGAGGAGTGAGCAATATGCGCACAATGCCAAAACGATTGCAAAAAGGGGACACGGTAGGCATCATCTCGCCATCTAGCCCGCCGAACTTAGAGAATTTGAAAAAAGCTTTGCCGTTCTTGGAAGAACTGGGCTTGAACATAAAAATGGGGAAATCGGTCGAAGCGAAAAACGGTTATCTCGCAGGTACGGATGACGAACGCTTAGCGGATCTGCATGCCATGTTCGAAGACCCGGAAGTGAAGGGCATCATCTGCGCTGGAGGGGGATACGGGGCTGCGCGCTATGCAGACCGGATCGACTACGGCATGATCAAGGAAAATCCGAAAGTCTTCTGGGGATATTCAGACGTGACATTCCTGCATAATGCACTCGGCATGTATGCGGACCTAGTGACGTTCCATGGGCCGATGCTGGCGTCTGATGTCGGCAAACCCGAATTCCATGAACGCAGCGGCCGCATGTTCGGCCAATTGTTCCAGCCGTTTGAATTGCATTACGATGAGTCTGTTTCGGAATTGGAAACCTTATCAGGCGGGATGGCGGACGGAGAATTGGTCGGCGGTAATCTATCGTTGATCCGCGGCGGCATCGGCACCAAATTCGAACTCGATACGAAAGGCAAGATCCTGCTGATTGAAGATACCGGAGAAGAACCATATCAGGTCGATGAAATGCTCAACCAATTGAAGCAAGCCCGCAAATTCGAGGAAGTGGCCGGCATCGTCGTCGGCGATTTCAAAAACGCTGAACCGAAAAAGCCGGAGCAATCATGGACGCTTGACCAAGTGCTGGATGATTATTTCAAGGACATGGGCATCCCGGTCGTCAAAGGCTTTAAGATCGGCCATTGCGAACCGCATTTCTCTGTACCGCTCGGCGTCAAAGCGCGTCTTGATGCTGACGCGAAAACCTTGACCATCCTGCCGGGGGTCGAGTGAGATGCCCATTCTATCGTCTATCGAGACATTCCGGGTTGCCGTTCCTTTAAAAAAGCCATTCAAGACGGCACTCCGGACCGTGGAAGCGGCTGAAGCGATCATTGTCCATCTGGCGACACAAGACGGCCGCTCCGGTTTCGGGGAAGCGCCGCCGACCCATGTCATCACGGGCGATACACTGGATGGAATCGAACGCGCCGCCCAGCTGATTGGCGCCGGGTTGATCGGCATGGACATCCGGCGGCATGAACAGCTGTTTGACAAGCTCCATAAGACCATCGTCGGCAACACCAGTGCCAAAGCGGCAGTCGATATGGCACTCTATGATTTAATCGCACAACAAGCGGGCATGCCCTTGACTCAATATCTTGGCGGCTACCGGGAATCGATCGAGACCGATTACACGGTTTCGGTCAATGCCCCGGAAGAAATGGCCCAGGATGCTGCGGATTACGAACAGGATGGCTTTACGGTATTGAAAGTGAAAGTCGGCATCGATACGCCTGAACAGGATTTGAGGCGGATCCAGGCAATCCGGGACCGTGTCGGCAATCGAGTGACGTTGCGCCTGGACGCCAACCAAGGCTGGGATCCGAAATCGGCGGTGCGCACCATCCGGAAGATGGAAGACGCCGGATACGGTATCGAGTTGATCGAACAGCCGGTTCCGGCGAATGACATCGAAGGAATGAGATTCGTCACGGAACAGACGATGACTCCGATCATGGCGGACGAGAGCGTTTTCTCCCCAGTTGATGCGAAGCGTGTGCTGGAAATGCGCGCGGCGGATTTAATCAATATCAAATTGATGAAAGCGGGCGGCATCCACAAGGCATTGAAAATCAATGCCCTTGCTGAAACCTTCGGCGTACCGTGCATGACCGGCAGCATGATCGAAACGAAACTCGGCCTGTCTGCCGCTGCCCATTTTGCAGCGAGCCAGCCGAATGTGACGCGCTTTGATTTTGATGCGCCACTCATGCTGAAAGAAGACATCCTGCCAGGAGGCATCCAGTACTGCGGCAAAACCGTCCGTTTTTCAGAAGAACCGGGGCTTGGCATCGATGCAGAGAGATTCCTGGAGACTTTACGTGAATGGAGAGGATAATATGGCACAGCCAGAACCGACGACATGGGTCTGCCGCGTTCCGGTGACGAGCGTCTGGACCCATCCTGATAAAGTGCGGGAAGTGGACGCTCAAGGCGTGGCGGATCAGCCCGATATCAATAAATGGCGTGAAGCGATGAACCGGCAGGAAACGAAGGACCTCACCGAAAGCAACCGGCTTCAAACGCAACTGCTATACGGCGAACCTGTCTTAATAGAAGAAACCGACGGCACTTGGGCGAAAATCATCGCGCCTTGGCAGCCGACCCATAAAGACGAACGCGGCTATCCGGGCTGGGTGCCTTTAGCGCATCTGAAAGAAATCAGTTCCGTTACAGATCGAAGCTACGCGCGCGTCACTGCCGACAAAGCGCAATTATGGACGCGAGACCACCGGCCGGTCGCCCAGCTGCCTTTCAACAGCTTGCTGCCGGTCATAGATGCAGGCGAAACCCATATCCATGTCCATACCCCGGATGGCGATGCTTATCTCAAAGCACATCACGTCCAGCTCGTCCCAGCGCCTGACCAGATCCCATCCGGAAGCGCGCAGGCCATTGTGGGTGAAGCGGAGCGCTTTTTGGGATTGCAGTATTTCTGGGGCGGCATGTCGAGCTTCGGCTATGACTGTTCCGGATTCTCCCATCACATGCTGAAAGCGAACGGCCTATACATATCACGGGATGCAGGGGACCAGTCCAAAGAAGGCGCAGAAATCGACCGGCTCGATTCCGATGTCTGGAAAGCAGGCGACCTGTTGTTCTTCGCCTATGAAGAAGGAAAAGGCGAACTTCACCATGTCGGCATTTACTGCGGCAATGGCCTGATGATCCATTCGCCGACATCGGGCAAAGCCATTGAAATCATCCGCCTCGAAGGCACGGTCTACGACAAGGAATTATGTGCAGTCCGCAGATTCACACAGGAGGAAACAACATGACGAACGAAACTTTATTGTCTGTACAGGAACTCAAGCGCCATTTCGATCTCGGCAAAGACACGACTCTAAAAGCGGTCGATGGCATTTCATTTGATATCAAACGCGGCGAAACCTTTGGGCTCGTCGGGGAATCTGGCTGCGGCAAATCGACAGCGGGACGGACGATTATGGGCTTATACGGCTCGACCGACGGCAAAGTCGAATACGACGGCGTCGATATCCACAAAATGTCAGACAAGGACCGCTTCGATTACCTGCGCAATATGCAAATGATTTTCCAGGATCCATACGCGTCGCTTAATCCGCGTTCGACCGTCTTCGAAATCATTGCCGAACCGATGCAAGTCCATGGGCTGTATAAAAATAAAAAGGAATTGCAGGCCCGCGTCCATCAATTGCTGGAAGATGTCGGGTTGAACCGCGACCATGCGAACCGCTATCCGCATGAATTCTCCGGCGGGCAAAGGCAGCGCATCGGCATCGCGCGCGCCTTGTCGCTCGACCCGGATTTCATCATTGCGGATGAACCGATCTCGGCACTCGATGTATCGGTCCAAGCGCAAGTCGTCATGCTCCTGCAGAAACTGCAGAAGGAAAAGGGCTTGACGTATTTGTTCATCGCCCATGACCTAAGCATGGTCAAATACATATCAGACCGCATCGGCGTCATGTACCTCGGGCATATGGTGGAATTGACGACGGCCGACCAGTTGTATGAGAAGCCGCTTCATCCTTATACGGAAGCGCTGCTGTCTGCGATTCCGATCCCGGACCCGGATATCGAAGAAGCCCGCGAGCGCGTCATTTTGGAAGGCGAATTGCCAAGCCCGATCGATCCGCCGAGCGGCTGTGTGTTCCGGACGCGCTGCCCGCATGCGATGAGCATCTGCGCGGAGAAAAAGCCGGCGTGGCAGGAAAAAGAGCCCGGCCATTACGTCGCCTGTCATTTGTATGAGTAAGTGAAACAGGTGAAATTACCATAAATTTATGCTATAATAAAAAGATAATGTTTTCATTATAGAGAGGCGTGGATAACTATGGCATTTCAACCCCATGAAAAAGAAGTATCTGAATTTGTAGCGGCCCGCAAAATCGGCGAATGGATTTCATTCACCCGCAATGGCGTCGACGTTAACGGAACCATCTTCAAAATTATGGACAACTCGGTGATCGTCGAGATTTCACCAGAAGACGCCAAGGAAATCGGCGCTGCTTCCAACATGACCGTAATTTCACATAAGAAATACAAAGTTGTCGCAGATCAATAAATGAAACCTCCGCAGCCGCGGAGGTTTTTTATTGTATGAAATTAAGTGAAGATAGCGAGTGTTTGGGTGTGGAAATCTTTCTATTTTCCATCTAAGCTTTGCCTTGGCAGCCGCCGCCCTGCTTGGGTTGGCCTCTTGCCATAAGCCAGGAAGAGCACCTGTCTTACGGCGTCGGCTCACCCTTGGCGCTCGGCAGCTTGGAGATTTCGTTGGCAAGATGCTTTAGATAGAACTGCTTCTTTATCCAGTTGCCGGCTAGTGGGGGAATCGCTTCCCGGAACACGACGTCTGGTGCTGTACTATTTGATTCGAAAAGCTTGTGGTGAATTAGCACACATAATTGTATTGTCTTTGTTCCAAAAGATACAGGCTATAGTACATGACGCAATTTCACATATAATAATGAGTGGAAAGAAGAAGTTTTCTTCTGCTCTAAAACTAGAGACGGAGCGGAAATGGCTGACTCCTGTGGGACCGAGCGGGCTGGCGAGACAAACGTACCGCGTTTTTTGCGGGACGTTGGCTCAACACCCGCCCCCCGGAAAGCAGCCATTGGAGCGCAGTCGAAAAGCGGAAGCTTTTCCAATCACTTCTTTTTCATTACTTCACCCTTTACTATTTTGAAATTCACCACAATCCTGTGCCATTCGTCTCAAAGCCACCAAATATTGAAAATTGTGGCAGAGAATTCGTTTCAAAGCGTATGGTTTTTTGGTAAAGTAAAACTAAGCAGAACGCCATTTGCCTGAAAGGACTTAGACGCATGATATCTGATTTTAAATTTTGGCATTTCTTCCTGAACCAAGGCCAACTCATACATAATTTACGCAACACCGAAATGAGGCAGATCAATAAGCGGCTGGCCGTGATTCTTGTACTCGGCCTGATCGTGTTCGCCTTGCCTGAAATATGGGGCATGAACACTGGGTCGCTGACGCCGCTGCTTGCGGCAGGCATGTTCGACGGATACACACTCGCACGCTGGACTTCGCTTGCCGGCACATTGCTATGGGGGGGCTTGTATTTGAGCTTCCATCTGTACATAGCGGCTTATCTCTACAGCCGCATCATCGGCATCCCGTGGAAGGCGATGATCGTCATGCAGGCCTACGTTACGGCATTGTTGGTGCTGGAAAAGGGCTTGATTTTCGGCATATTCGCCTGGAATGGCTACACGATGGCCTTCTCGCCGTTTTCATTCGGGCCGATCGCCGCGACGTTTCTCGACAACAGCTACCTGATATATTTCTTTAATCAATTGACCTTATTCACATCCTTGATCATCGCGATCCAATACCGCTTCATCAAGAACTTTTCGCGTGTGTCGCCGAAGGTCATCCTGCTGTCGCTGATCATGATTCATATCATCTCGGCATTGATCGTCGCGTTGTTCAGCCAGATTCCGGTCGATGAAATGCTGCGTGACTTTATGCAAGGGGGGCCGATCCTATGAACCGCTTTTTCTTTATCGGCTTATCTATCGCCATCGTCGCCTTTTTGACCTCGAACTTCCTCTTGCTGTTCGGTGAGAAGAGCATCATTTCAAAAGAATTATATGTCAGTGAGTATGAACAGGCGTATACCCATACATATACCGAAACATTGCCGAAAGAAGCATTGACGGCACCGCAGGACACGATGGAAATCTATGTCCAGGACCACGAAGCGCTTGAGCAATGGCTCGTCAAAGAAGGCGACGCCGTGACAGCGGGCGCCGAATTGGCCCGCTTGAACGAAAGCGAATCGGAAGACCAGCGCGCCATTTGGCAATCGGAACAAAGCGCGCTTCAAGCAGAACGCAGTGAAGTCCAGTCCACGTTGCAGGAATTGACGCAGGCGCGTGCATCGCAAGACAGCAGCGTATCCGAAAACTCCAATAACAGCTCCAGCTATCCGGGAATTGGCGGAGACATGGAGCAGGAATTGCGCATGGATGTCAACGTCTCGGTCGGCGTGGAAGTGCCTGAAGACGGCGCATATGCTTCGGGCATCGCGCAAGCCCAGCAGCGCCTGGCAGCCATCGATTCTGAACTGGCGGTCGTGGAAGCGCAGCTCGCGCAAAGCCAGGAAAATCCGGCGCTCATCAGCCCGGTCGATGGGACGGTCGCAAGCATCAACCGTGACAGCGCGCCGCTCAGCATCGAGATTTACAATAATGAACGGGAATTCGTCACGTATTTGCTGGAAGATGAATGGCATGAAGTCGAACAGGCCGACCGCGTATTCATCCAGGCGCCAGGCATTGAAGGCGCGATTCCGGGAACGGTCCGCAGCGTTTCCGAAATCCCGGCGGAAGAGTCGAAATGGTTCGAAGCTTACCGCGACCTCGGCCGCATCGAACAAAACAACCCGATTGCCTTCTACGAAGTGCGCATTGCGCCAGATGCGTCCTTGCAGGACACGATGCCGTATGGAAGCAATGTTAATACCGAAATTACTTTGAATGAAGCACAAGACGCGGTCGCCTTGCGCGATGGCTGGATTTACGATGACGACGAGACGGCGGGCACTGCCTATACATTGAATATTGATGGCCGCCCGAGTGCCGTTCCGGTCGAGATCGCCTTTGCCCAGCATGGCCGCATCGTGCTCGCGAGCGGCATGGAAGCAGGGGACATCGCAATCAACGAAGAGCAGCTTCACGATTATCCGGGAAGGCCGAAGCTCTTCATGCCGTTCCCGGGCCGCACGCCGGACTTTAATTACGCGAAGAATACAGAATGGCGCGCTTATGTCGAATATCTATTGGCACGCTAAGCAAAACCTCCGGGAAGTTCCGGAGGTTTTTTTGATGGCAATGAAAGACGGAAAGCTCACGTGTCGGCTGTGTAAATAGGCACAGCAACAGCGCCGCTGAAACTGGCGCTTAATTTACGGCCGCCATTGGTGTACGATAGACACAACACATTACAGCCATTGATCGGAGTGGGATATCCATGAAAGAAACAGATTGGCGCTTTCGCGTCGCGCACCGGGAAGCCTGGATCGGCCTCGGCCTCGCGCTTTTTAACTTCATCTGGTGGTTCGCTTTTGCCTATGGGCTTGGCAACCGCCCCGTCGAGGAATACACGTACATATTCGGCTTGCCCGATTGGTTTTTCTACAGCTGCATCGTCGGATTCCTGGTCATGGCCGTGCTGGTCGCGGTCGTCGTGAAGTTTTTCTTCGTCGATGTGCCATTTGACGAAGAACAGGGGGAAAGCCGATGAATTATTCAGTCCTCATTCCCATGATCGTATTCTTGATCATCATCTTTTTCATCGGTTATTGGTCGAGCCGGAAATTGGCCGGCTCTTCGAATTTCATCAGCGATTACTTCCTTGGCGGCCGCGAACTTGGCGGCTTCGTGCTTGCGATGACCATGGTCGCGACATACGGCAGTGCCTCGAGTTTCCTCGGGGGCCGGGGACCGCTTATACGATGGGCTTCGGCTGGGTGCTGCTGGCGATGACGCAAGTGGTCACCGGCTATTTCGTCCTGATGATTCTCGGGAAAAAATACGCCATCATGGCGCGCCGCTATAACGCGGTGACGATGATCGACTTTCTCAAAGCCCGCTACAATAGCACAGCCGTCGTGTTGTTGTCGGCGCTTAGCATCATCATCTTCCTGTTTTCTGCGATGGCGGCGCAGTGGATCGGCGGCGCGCGGCTGATCGAGTCCTTGACCGGGCTCAGCTATCAATCGGCATTGTTCTTATTTGCCATCAGTGTTCTTGTCTACGTGACGATCGGCGGCTTCCGGGCAGTCGCTTTGACGGATGCCGTGCAAGGGGCGGTCATGCTCATCGGCACGCTCGTCTTGCTGGTTGCGGTTATTATTTCTGGCGGCGGGATTTCGAACATCATGCAGGATCTGATCAATGAAAACCCGAATCTGGTCACGCCGTACGGGGCGGAAGGCAATCTCAGCGCCGCTTACGTGTCGTCGTTCTGGATTCTCGTCGGTGTCGGCGTTGTCGGCTTGCCGCAAATCGCGGTCCGGGCCATGTCCTATAAAAACGCCCGCTCGATGCACCGCGCGCTCATCATCGGTACCATCGTCACCGGCTTCATCATGCTCAATATGCACTTGATCGGCGTGTTCGCACGCCCCATCCTTCCAGGCATCGAAGTCGGCGACAAAGTCATTCCGCTCATCGCGCTCGAAACCTTGCCGCCTTGGGTCGCGGGCATCGTGCTTGCGGCTCCGATGGCGGCGATCATGTCGACGGTCGATTCGCTGTTGTTGCTCGTCAGCTCGTCGATCGTCAAGGACATCTATTTGAACTACGTCAAACCGGACGCCAGCCTTCAAACAATCAAGCGCATGTCGTTTGGGGTCACCGGGATTCTCGGCGTGATCGTCTTCTTGCTGGCGCTCGACCCGCCCGATCTATTGATTTTCCTGAATTTATTCGCATTCGGCGGATTGGAAGCGGCGTTCATCTGGCCGATCGTCCTCGGCCTGTACTGGAAATGGGGCAATAAATATGGGGCGGTCGCAAGCATGGCGACAGGGATCGCAAGCTATATCGCACTTCATTTCTACAACATCGAAAACGGCAATTTGTTCGGCGTCCATACAGTCACCTTGCCGGTCCTCCTGTCGCTCATCGCCTTTATCGCGTTCAGCTTGCTGATCAAACGGCAGGCGTATGATTACAACGCCGTTCTATACAGAAACGAGAAACAAGCGTAAAATAGAGGGCTATACTTGGAATTAGGGAAAGAAGGGCTGCGCTTTTGACTCCATGGAAAGTTTACGGCATCTTAACATCCGTCATGGTCGTGTGGGGATTTAACCTCGCAGCGGTCAAATATTTATTGGAATTTGTCGATCCGGTCACGCTGACGGCGTTTCGGATCCTGCTGGCTGGAGTGACCGTGCTGATCATTCTCGCATCGCTCGGCATGATGCGCTGGCCAAAGCGCAGCGACTGGAAATATATCTTGCTCGGGGCTTTGCTCAACGTCGTGGCGCATCATTATTTCCTGTCCCAGGGCTTGGCGATCACTTCCGGCACGAATGCCGGCTTGATTCTCGGGACCGGGCCGATGCTGACGGCAGTATTGGTGTCGCTGATCATGCGCATCGTGCCCTCGAGGCTGCAATGGCTCGGCGTCTTCATCGGTTTTGCCGGTGTTGCCACGACCGTAATGGTCGGAAGCGATTCGGCATCAGGCTTGAGCCTGGGCGATGTGCTGGTCTTCATTTCGATCCTCGCCCAGGTCTTCAGTTATATCGTCATAGCAAATGCGGCACGTTCACTCGATCCGCGCCTGCTGACTGGATATATGCTCGTTACGGGGGCGACCGTGCTGTTCATCATCGCGCTCATCCAGGAGCCGGGGGAAATCGCGGCATTCGCAGATGTCCCGTCTTCGTTCTGGCTGGCATTCTTCTTCTCGGGAATGCTCGGGACGGCGGTCGGGCATATGCTATATAATTACTCGATCGGCCAGGCAGGACCGACGAAAGCGGCCATATTCATGAACTTGAATACGCTGTTCTCGCTCGTGGCAGCAAGCCTCATTCTCGGTGAAACGATTACGCCTGGCCATTTGATCGGCCTGGTGCTCATTGTCATCGGCGTGATCTTCGGGTCGGGGGCAGCGGAGGATTTGCTCCGGAAACGCAGGAAACGGCTCCCCGGATGAGCCGTTTTTTCTATAGTGGAATAGCGAAAGGAGAAATGAAAGATGGTTAGTTTATGGGGCACGCCCGAACAATTGCGCCAGCTGACCGAACGATTGGTCGGCTGGGAATCGCAAGGATTAACGGAAGGGGAAGTGAAATTCCCGGAAAAGTTACAAGCCGAATTAATGGAAATGCCATATTTCCAAAACCATCCGGAACTGGTTTCCTTGGGGGAGGTCAATTGGGAGCGGCGCTATTTGACGGCTCTGTACAAACACGAGAAAGCTGCGCGCACCGTCGTGCTGCTCAGCCATTTCGATACGGTCGCCGTTCACGAATACGGGGATTTGGCCCCGCTCGCCTATCAACCGGCAAAACTCGAGAAAGCGTTCCAGAAAATCAAAAATGAATTCACGCCGGAGATGCAGGAAGACCTTGCATCCGGCGAGTATCTATTCGGGCGCGGCATCATGGATATGAAGTCCGGGCTCGCGATCCACATGGCATTGATTGAACGGGCAAGCAGCGAAGAATGGCCGGTCAACCTCTTGCTCATGACGGTGCCGGATGAGGAAGTCAACTCGGCGGGCATGCGTTACGGCGTATCGAAATTGCTCGATCTCGAACGCCAATACGGCCTGGAATATGTGCTGTTTTTGAACGGCGAGCCGGTATTCGCGAAATCACCGGGCGACGAATCGCAATATATCTATACCGGGTCGATCGGGAAAATCATGCCGAGCGCCTTGTTCTACGGAAAGGAAACGCATGCAGGCGAGCCGCTTGCCGGCATGACTTCAAGCTATCTGTCCACGTATTTGACGCGGAAAATGGAATGGAATCCAGCATTTTCCGAGACCGTGCACGGGGAAGAAACGCCGCTTCCGGTAACCCTGACGCAAGGGGACATGAAAGAGGAGTATTCTGTGCAGACGCCTTACCGCACCAAAGCGCTCTATAATGTCTTCACCATGGAAAGAAACGCTGAAGACATCATGGATATTTTTGAGGGGCTGGCGAAGGAATCCGCTGCGGAATGCATGGAAGATTACCGTGCATTATGCAAAAAAGCGGCCATGGAGCCGCGGTTTGATAATATCCGCGTCATCCGTTACGAAGAGCTTGTGGAGTATGCCAAGGAAAAATTCGGGATCGATTACCTCAATCAATTGATCCGCGAGACCTTGATGGACCCGGAACGTGACGTCCGCGATAAATCATTCCATATCGCGGACATCCTGCTGCTCAATTGCCAGGAGTTGACGCCTGGCATCGTCCTGCTATTTGCGCCGCCCTATTACCCGGCGGTCAATTCAAGCGACGACCCGTTCATCGAGAAATGTGTCGGGCACGTCACGCGTCATGCCTTTGAACGTTTCGGCCTGGAGCTCGAGCAAGTGCATTTCTTCAACGGCATCTCCGACCTGAGCTATGTCAATTACCAGGACAGCTCGAGCGGCTGGGTCAGCTATGAAAACAACACGCCCGTCTATGGCGACCAATACAGCATCCCGTTCCAGGCGATGCAACATCTGAAGGCACCGGTCCTGAACATCGGCCCATTCGGCAAAGACCCGCATAAACGCACCGAACGGCTCCATATCAAGAATGCTTTCGAGGAAATCCCGGAAATCATCGCCAGCCTGATTTTGCACATCGGAGAAGACGCTGATTAACATCGTGAAAACCACAAGCTCTACAGGGCCCGGTTTGTTTTGAATGGAGAAGACAGGTACAATTCAAAAAGATGAAAAAATGAAGGAGCGGATCTTTTATGGAATTCAAACAGCAGACCGAAACGTATTTCGACCATTTCCATGCGCATCCCGAAGTCAGCTTCAAAGAAGTCGAGACCACGAAGAAACTGGCGCAGATCATGGAAGCGCTCGGGGTGGAGTACCGGACATTTGATGATGTCACGGGCTTGTTTGCAGAAATCGGGGAAGGCGAGGAAGTGATTGCCGTGCGTGCGGATATCGATGCCTTGTGGCAGGAAGTGGGCGGCAAGGTACAGGCCAACCATTCCTGTGGCCATGACGCCAATATGTCGATGGTGCTCGGTGCGCTCCTGCGGTTAAAGGATGAAACTTTGACTAAACGCATCCGCTTTATTTTCCAGCCGGCCGAAGAGCAGGGCAATGGGTCGCTTGCGATGATTGAACGCGGCGCATTGGAAGGCGTGACACATCTGTTCGGCGTCCATTTGCGGCCGCAGGAAGAGCTGCCGTTCGGCAAAGTGACACCGGCGCTCCAACACGGATCGGGCATCTTCCTGAAAGGCAAGATCACCGGAGAAGATGCGCACGGTGCGCGGCCGCATCAAGGCAAAAATGCCATCGATGTCATTGCGGCAATCCATCAATTCGTGAAAACGATTTATTTCTCGCCGTTCGAATCCTATTCAGCCAAGCTGACGAATATCCAGACCGGCGGGGACAGCCTGAACATCATCCCGGGAAGCGCCACATTTGCGCTGGACGTGCGCTCGCAGTCCAATGAGTTGATGGATGCGATGAAAGTTCGCCTCGAGGATGGCCTGCGGGCAATCGCAGCGCTTCACGATGTGAAAATCGATTTGAAATGGAACGATTATACGCCGGCTGCCGAAGTGTCGGAGGAAGCGATGGAAATTGCCGCGCAGGCCATCCGCAATGTGCTCGGGGAAGAGGCTTATGCTGAACCCATCCAGACGACCGGCGCGGATGACTTCCATTTCTACACGATCAAACAACCGGAGTTGAAGGCGGCGATGATCGGGATCGGAGCGGATTTGGCGCCTGGGCTGCATCATCCGGACATGAAATTCAACCGCGATGCGCTTGATATCGGTGCCCGCGTATTGGCGGAGACGCTTCGCCTGGCATGAAGGCATTGCCACTACTGGAACTTTTTGTTTCCATGCCTTCCATTAAGGGTATGGAACCATGCATAAACTATAGGATTTTAAAGGGGTCTATGAAATGGATGCAATTTTCAACGGGTTGACATGGATAGTCGACGAAGGCAATAACTTATTATGGACATACATATTAATTGGGCTCCTGCTCGGTTTAGGGCTTTACTTTACAATTCGCACGCGCTTTGTACAGGTGCGTTTGTTTGGCGAGATGTTCCGTGTCATCACGGAAAAGAAAGACGGGACAGGCGGGATTTCCGCGTTCCAGGCATTCACGATCTCGACCGCCTCGCGTGTCGGGACCGGAAACATTACCGGCGTCGCCCTGGCGATTGCCATCGGCGGCCCGGGCGCCGTGTTCTGGATGTGGGTCGTAGCCCTCATCGGGATGGCAACCGCATTCATCGAAAGTACGCTCGCTCAGGTCTACAAGATCAAAGACGGCGAACAATTCCGCGGCGGGCCTGCGTATTATATGGAAAAAGCGCTCGGCACCCGGAAATTGGGCATCATTTTCGCCATCCTCCTGACGCTCGCGTTCGGCTTCATCTTCAATTCGGTGCAATCGAACACCATCGCCCAATCGGTCGGTGATGTCTTCGATATCCCGAACTGGGTGGTCGGGGCCAGTCTGGTCGTCCTGGCAGCCATCGTCATTTTCGGCGGGGTACGCCGTATTGCGCATGTAACTCAAATCGTGGTGCCGATCATGGCGACGATCTATCTGATTGTCGTCGCTTACATCATGGTCACGAACGTCACGGAAGTTCCGGCGGTCTTCACTTTGATTGTCCAGAATGCATTCGGCCTTGAGGAAGTGGTCGGAGGCGGAATCGGCGCGGCGATCATGCAGGGGATCCGCCGCGGCTTGTTCTCGAACGAAGCCGGTATGGGTTCTGTCCCGAATGCCGCAGCGTCCGCGAACGTTTCGCATCCCGCCAAACAAGGGCTCGTCCAAAGCCTCGGCGTATTCTTCGATACGATCATCATCTGTTCGGCAACCGCGTTCGTCATCATCTTGGCGGATCTGTACCGCACGAGTGAACAGGAAGGCATCCTGTTGACGCAAGCTTCCCTGGATATGCACCTTGGCGGCTGGGCGCCATATTTCCTGGCAATCGCCATTACGTTCTTCGCTTTCAGTTCCATCGTCGGGAATTATTATTACGGCGAAACGAACATCGAGTTCATCAATGCCCACAGCATGTGGCTGACGGTTTACCGGTTCGGCGTGCTGGCGATGGTCATGTTCGGTTCGATTGCGCAAGTCCAGCTGGTCTGGAACATGGCTGATTTGTTCATGGGCATGATGGCGGTCATCAACTTGGTCGTTATCGCATTGCTCGGCAAGATCTCATTCCGCGTCCTCGACGATTATATAGGGCAGAGGAAAGCTGGCAAGAACCCGGTCTTCTATGCGAAAAATTTACCTGGCCTGAAAAACACGGAATGCTGGGGAGAAGAAGCACATCGTCACGACGAATAACTTCTGGCCTCTTCCGCATTTGCGGAAGAGGTTTTTCTTTGGGAACCCATCGAGCTGCCTTGCGTCCTGTAACGAAACCGTAATGAAAAATACACCAAAACGATTTCTGCCCAAGGCTTTGCTATGGTAGAATGAACTATTGATATTAGCAAAAATTATTGAAATAACATCCTGCTTTTGGAGTGGGAGATAAAAATTACTGGCGATTGAGGAGAATTAACGAAATGGAAAAAATCTGTGTAGTTGGATTAGGATATATCGGCTTGCCGACAGCGGTCATGTTCGCAAACCATGGTTATGAAGTTCACGGCGTGGACGTCAATCAAAAAGCGGTGGACATGCTGTCCGATGGGCAAATCCACATCGAAGAACCGTTTCTTCAGGATTATTTGAATAAAGCATTGGAAAAAGGGACCTTCTCAGTGTCGACAAAACCGGCTGAAGCGGACATGTTCATCATCGCGGTACCGTCCCCGATTGCGGAAGACAAAACTGCCAATATGGATTACATCCGCGCAGCGACCGAATCGATCGTTCCTTTCTTGAAGAAAGGGGATCTGGTCGTGCTGGAATCGACCGTCCCACCGCGCACTGTGCTCGATGTCATGATGCCGATCCTCGTGAAGAGCAATCTGGAAATCGGGACAGAACTATTTGTGTCGCATTCCCCGGAACGCGTCATTCCAGGAAAAGTATTTGAGGAACTCGTGAAAAATGACCGCATCATCGGCGGCATCAACGAGGAATCTTCGAAGCGTACGCAAGTGTATTACGAATCATTCGTGAAAGGCGAATTCATCTTGACGGATGCGACCACTGCTGAAATGGTCAAAGTCATGGAAAACACATACCGCGATGTCAATATCGCGTTTGCCAATGAAATCGCGAAAATCTCCGACAATGTCGGCGTCGATGCTTGGGAAGCGATCCGCCTCGCCAACCATCACCCGCGCGTCAATATCCACCTGCCTGGCCCTGGAGTCGGCGGCCATTGCATCGCAGTCGACCCGTGGTTCCTGGTGGAAAAAGAAAAGGACCTGTCGCAGATCATCCACTTGTCGCGAAACACAAATGACGGCATGCCGCAATACACCGCAGACAAAATCGATGACATCCTGAAAGACGTAAAAGATGCAAAAGTCGCTGTCTTCGGCCTGGCCTTCAAAGGCAATATCGACGACATCCGCGAGAGCCCGTCGATGGAAGTATTGGAACGGCTGAAAGCGAAAAACCTGCGCATTTCTTCTTTCGACCCACACGTCAAAGAAAACAAAGCGGCGTTCCAGACACAATCCTATGATGAAGCAGTCGAAGGTGCGGACTTGATCGTCATCCTGACGGACCATAAAGCGTTCAAGGATTACGATCCGAAAACACTGGGCGGAACGATGCGCCACAAAGCCATTTTCGACACGAAAAATGCCATCAGCCGCGAAGCATACGAAGAGGCTGGATTCACGGTCTACCGTCTCGGCGATGGCAAAGGCAACCCGAAAAATTAAAATACACGGCCGCATTTTCAAGCTCTTGGAAATGCGGTTTTGCATGGAGGCACGAACTACATGAAGGAAGAAATTTTAGGCGTCACTGTCAATAAAGAGACCGAACAGCAATTGCTGGATAACATCCAGAACGACATCGAAATGGGCCGCAAATCGCGCATCGTCGCGATCAATCCCGAAAAGGTCATGATGGCTTCAAAGGATCCCGCGCTCCGCACTTTGTTGAATGAATCGACTTACCAGATTCCCGACGGCGTCGGCATCAAAATCGCGTCCCGCATGCGCGGCGGCGAAATCCGCGAACGCGTCACAGGCATCGGCATGATGGATGCACTGCTCCAGCTCGCCAATAAGCACGGCCACCGCATTTTCATGTACGGGGCGAAAAAAGCGACAGTGGAACTGGCTGCGCAAAACATCCAAGCGAAATACCCGAACCTCATCGTCGCCGGCACGCTCGACGGCTATGAGAAAGATCGGGAAAAAATCACCCAGGCCATCAATGCAGCACAACCGCAAATCCTGTTCGTGGCGCTCGGCAGCCCGAAGCAGGAATTGTTCATCCGCGAGAACATGGAGCAGTTGGACGTCAATATCTTCCAAGGCGTCGGCGGCAGTTTCGACGTCTACAGCGGCAATGTCAAACGCGCGCCAAAACTGTTCTTGAATACGGGCACCGAATGGCTCTACCGCCTTGCGAGCCAGCCAACGCGCATCAAACGCCAAATGGCGCTCCCGCAATTTCTCATCAAAGCCGTGCGCGATAAAGGCGGAAACCGCTGATGAAAGTACTCCATGTCATCAGCGGGGGAGAGACCGGGGGCTCGAAAAAGCATCTATTGCAGCTATTGACGAACTCTCCCGTAGAAGCAGAGTTGCTATTATTGACAGAAGGCGCATTTGCGGAAGATGCACGAAAAGCCGGGATTCCGGTGACGGTCGTCCAGCAGAACAGCCGTCTCGACCGGTCCGCACCACGGAAAATCCTGATGGTCTTGAAAAAAGGCGGTTTTTCGATCGTCCATTCCCACGGGGCGCGCGCCAATTTCCTGATCGATTCGGTCTATAAAAAACTGGGCATGCCTTGGTTCATCACCGTCCATAGCGATCCGACACTCGACTTTCTCCATCAGCCCAAGCCGCTTGCCAAAGTGTTCACCATCCTGAACCAGCGGGCCATGCGCCGTGCGGACCATTTGTTTGCCGTCTCGGAGAAATTCAAGGACATGCTCGTCAAAATGGGAGTCGAACCGAAGAGGATCACGCCGGTATTCAACGGCATCAATTTCCATGAGACCTTGCCGGACTTCGATCGGCGCGCAATCCGTGAATCGCTCAGCACACAAGATGATGAGTTCGTCTTTGCGATCGTGGCGCGCCTTCACCCCGTAAAAGGCCACGATATTTTACTTAAAGCGTTCGCACAGATCGACCGTCCATGCAAGCTATGGGTAATCGGCGATGGTGATTTGCGCCAGTCCTTAAGTGAACAGGCAACGGCACTTGGCATTGCGGAGCGCGTTCAATTTTTGGGGGCACGAAAGGATGTCGACCAATTATTGTATGCAGCGGATGTATCCTTATTGACCTCGCATAGCGAAAGTTTTCCGCTCGTGCTCTTGGAATCGGCAGATATGGCCACGCCTGTCATCGCGACGAATGTGGGAGGCGTGCCGGCACTTGTCGATCCGGGGAAAACCGGATGGATTGTGGAGCCGGGCCGTGCCGATGCCCTCCAACACGTCATGGAAAAGGCGATGGATGCGGATACTCGGGAGAGGGGAAGCATGCTTCGGAGCTTCGCTAAAGAAAATTTTTCCAATGAAAATCTGCAACGGGAAATCCGAAAAGTTTATGAAGCGGTTTTGAGGTTAAACTAGGTAATTTTTCCTGTTTATTTTGAACTGTTAATATTATGAAATATGCCGCTAAGCCTAGATGTGGCTTGGTTTTGGAATCCCCTTGAGCGCTGTCTCAAGGGGATTTTTGTCGTTCCTGTAACATAAATGTAATATTACTCTCATAAATTCAATGATAAACTTTGAATTATTCAGAATAAAAAATTGCCTAATAAATACAGTTAATTAGACTATGGAACTCAGGGGGAAAGAGAAGCATATGAAAATGACAAAATGGTTTGGAACAATGATCGCCGCGACTGCATTATCTATAACTGCTTTCGCTTCCACTTCAGAAGCAAGCGTGTTTACAAATTTCGACCGTATTTCGGGGGTGGACCGCTACGAAACATCGATTAAAGTAGCACGTGAAGGCTGGGGATACCACAGTACAAAAGATGTTGTTCTTGTTATTGGTGATAACTACCCAGATGCGCTTGCAGGCGCACCACTTGCCAAAAAATTGAATGCGCCGATTCTATTGGTGAAAAAAGATTCGGTACCGGCGTCGATCATGTCCGAAATTGGCCGTCTCGGTGCGAAGAACGCAACCATCCTCGGCGGTGAAGGTGTCATTTCCAATAAAGTCGTCAACCAATTAAAAGAAAAAGGAATACAAGTCGAGCGCATTGCGGGTAGCAACCGCTCTGAAACTTCAGCGCTAATTGCAGAAAAAGTAGGCGGAACATCAGCGGTCGTCGCGAGTGGTTCCGGTTATGCCGATTCCTTATCCATCGCTTCACATGCCGCTGAAACGGGCAAACCGATCCTATTGACTTCAGGAAACGGAATGTCAAAAGAAGTCGCAACCGCGGTGAAAAATTATAAGAGTGTAACAATTGTCGGCGGCGAAAGTGCCGTCAGTGCTGAGGTCTATAAAAAAATCGATGAAACGGCAGCAGTATCGCGTATTGCCGGCAAAGACCGCTATGCGACGGCAGCAGCGGTCGTTGCCAAACTCTATCCATCGACAGTCACCGATTCACTTGTCGCTTCCGGTCAACAATTCGCTGATGCCTTGACGGGCTCTGCTCTAGGCGCAAAACAGAAGAAACCGGTTTTGCTCGTACGTCAAGCTAAGTTGCCACCATCAACAAAAGATATTATCAATAACAAAAAAGTCAATAATCTAACAGTCATCGGTGGGGAAACTGCAGTTTCCAAAGAAGCGCTAAACCCGAATCCGAAACCTGCCCCGATCCCAGTCGTCAAGCCATCCGTGGATGTCCGTGACAACATCATTACCGAAGCGAAAAAGCATATCGGTACACCGTATCGCTGGGGCGGCACAACGACTTCAGGGTTTGATTGCTCAGGTTACTTGATGTATGTATTCAATAAAAACGGGATCTCGATCCCAAGAACGACCGCTTTGATGGCCCAATCCGGCAAGCCGGTCAGCTATTCAAATGTCAAGATCGGCGATATTGTCTTATTGGACTTGGTCAGAAGCACACCGACGAGGCCGACACATGCAGGGATTTATGTCGGTGATGGAAAAATCATCCATGCCGGTACCAGCACAGGCGTAACGATCACGCCACTTGATACGTCTTGGGGGCATTGGGACAAGAAAATCGTCACCATTCGCTCTTACACGGATTGAAAAAATGGCTTCGGCCATTTTTTTTTGCCCGCATAGCTCGAGAAAAGGCAAGGGCATATAGATCAGGAAATTAACGAGTGTGATTATTTACAAATATTTAGAAAATTTATGTACCTTTTAATAAAAATCTAGAATATACTGTTAAAAAAGAGAGAATGTTCATCTAAAATTTCGTAATTAGGGGGAAAAGCATTGAGAATGTTATTGAAAGGCTTGGCCATGCTTTTGTTTATCGGCGTTTTGGCTGGAGGGGCATCAAACGTCTCGGCAGCTGAAGATTTTACGGTTAAAGTCCGGCTCACCAATAGCTTGGGCACAAACAGCAGCTTCGATTTCGTTCCACAGGGCAACTCGCAATTGAAGGAAGACAAAACCGTAAAATTGGACAAAGGGACCCGTTACCAGGTGCAAGTGTCTTCTGGCAAGCTGGTATTGAAAAAAGGCAGCCAAACCTTGAAAAGCGGTTTGACCACGGTGACGGTTGAACCGTCCATTTATTCGAAAGCAAACAATGTCCATCTATACAAACCGGGCTCCCAGACGATCTACCCGTATCTTGGCACGATTCTTTTCCGCATGTCCGGCACGACGAAAATCCAGCCGGTCAACTCCTTGCCATTCGAAGATTACCTGAAA
The DNA here is from genome assembly GCF_001687605.2 of Planococcus plakortidis. Taxonomy (NCBI): domain Bacteria; kingdom Bacillati; phylum Bacillota; class Bacilli; order Caryophanales; family Caryophanaceae; genus Planococcus; species Planococcus plakortidis. The sequence goes on along the minus strand of NZ_CP016539.2, from coordinate 2,495,906 downwards.
GGCGTCGTGCCATCGGAAAGTCCGGCCAGCTGGGGAGCAAGCGGGGGCATGGAATCATTGAAAGCGCAAGCGATAACAGCCCGTTCCTATATCTTCTCTAAAATGAGCCAAAGCACATTGGAAATCGACGACACGACGACGTTCCAAGTGTATAAAGGCTTTATGTGGGATCCTTTATCCCCACATTATAAATCGGCTTACGAATATACAAACCGCGCAGTCGATGAAACACAAGGACAGATCCTCACGTATAAAAAAGCGGATGGCCAGAAAGGGTTTGTCACAGCTTATTTCTCATCGAGCAACGGGGGACAGACTGAACTTCCGGAGCAATACTGGTCAGGCAAATTGCCGTATCTCTCGGCCACACAAAAAGACGAGTTCGACACGAAAAGCGTTTTATGGAAACTCAACTGGCTCAAGCAGCAGCTGCCGGATAATACCGATTTGATGGCTCCGGCCACTTGGTGGAATACGACAGGCGAACTGAACCTGAACGGCTCGCTTGTCGGTGAGCAAAGTAAAAATGCGTTCACCAATTTCAAAAAAGATTTATTGAAAAAAGCGAAAGCCCAGGATTCGACGGTCGAATCAATCAAGATCGCTTCGATCAATGAAATCCAAACAGAAGACTTCGACAACACCGGGAAAGTCCGGTCCATCACATTAGAAATGGATTATTACCTCCGCCACAGCCAAAACGGGGCATTAAGCTTCGACATGGCAGCCGGTGCAGCATCCAAGACATTGGCAGGAAAAGATCGTTACGAAACAGCCGTCGAAATTGCTAAGGAAACAGTGGGTGCTGAAAAAGCGCCTGCCATCGTGCTTGGGCGAGGGGATATACCAGCAGATGCGCTGGCAGGTACCGTACTTGCCCATAAACACGGGGCTCCTGTCTTGTTAACCCGTAATGACAGCTTGCCATCTTCAGTAAGTGATTTTCTGGAACTACAAACCGTAAAAGGTGCCACTGTGTATTTACTTGGCGGAACTTCAGCCATTTCAGAAAATATCGAAAATGGATTGCTTGAAAAAGGATTCCAGACAAAGCGTTTAGCGGGTAAAACCCGTTCGGAAACATCTCTAGTGATCGCAAAAGAAATCGGGCAGATGCAAACGGTGCTGTTCGCAACGGGCAACGACAATTCATCCGATGCTTTATCTGCATCCGCGTATGCAGCCTCACATCAGTTGCCAATCATTATCCATATGGGCGATAAGAGCCCAGAAGCTACACTTTCATTTTTGGAAAGTCAATCAACCGAAAAAGCTATCTTAATCGGAGGCACCGCAGTAGTTCCAGAAGCAGTCGAAACAGCATTATTTGACCGCGGCATCTTCAGCAATCGCATCAGTGGAAAAAACCGTGTTGAAACTAGCTTGGAAATCAACCGACTATTGCCAATGAATGGCAAAAACCTTGTAGTGGGCAATGCCCATTCATTTGTCGATGCGCTCGCAGGATCTGTGTTAGCGGCGAAAACGAATTCACCGATCCTCATGCTGCATCCGGATCCGGATCGTTTACCAGCTGAACACATGGAACAGATCAGTAAACTGACAAAAGACCAGGCTTATTACCTCGGAGGCGAGTCGGTCATTCCAAGCGCCCTGAAAACGGCGAGCAATGAATACATCGGCTCTTCTTTGAAAAAGCACCGGGCGATCGTCACTTACACAGCCGGCAAGACACCGAATATGACCGCCTTCCGTACCTTGATGGGCGCAGCGAACTTGAAGAGTGTCGACTTTGACATCGTGGATGAGCCAGACCGTTTCGTCATGGACGGCAGTGGCTTCGGCCACGGCATCGGCATGAGCCAGTGGGGATCCTATTACCGCTCAAAAGCCGGCCATAGCGCCGACGACATCCTGAAATTCTATTACCAGAATGTCTCGATCGAACACACTTCCCAATTTGTGAAATAAATAATATCGACAATAAGCAAAAAGCCGTCCTCATCAGGGCGGCTTTTTCTTTGGAATAAAAAGAAGGGTAGACAAGCGTCCGCATGTCGACTGCGTTACAGGGGGATGCTTGGGGACTTGTAAGATGTGAGTCATGAAACAGATGTAAAACAAATGATGAAAAAGAAGAGATTAAAAAAGCTTCCGCATTTTGACTGCGTTGCAGGGGGCTGCTTGGGGTTCGCAGGATGCGAATCATGCAGCTGATGCGACAGGACGTCGCGTTTTCAGCTGCCCGGGGATGGGGGCGGGTGCCCGGCCAACGTGACGCAGAGGGCGCATCACGTTTGTCTCGCCAGCCCGCGCGGTCCCACAGGCGTCAGCCCCCTTCCACTCCGTCTCTAGTTTTAGAAGGAAAGCGAATTTCTTCTATCCGCTCGAATGAAAATGTGGAAATGCTTCATGTTCTCTAGTTCACATCATTTGGATACAAGATAAAGCGATTGTGAGTGCTAATTTCACCACTAGTTTTTCGACTTAAACGCTAGAGAACCAGATGCTTCACCGTAGGAAGCGATTCCCCCGCTAGCCGGCAACTGAATACAGAAGCAGAACTGCTTAAACAGTCTTCGCACAATGAAATCTTTAAGCCTGCCGGCGCCCAGGGTGAGCCGACACAGTAAGACAAGCGTCCTTTTTGGCTTACTGTGAGAGGCCAACCCAAAGCAAGGCGGCGAATAGTATCGGGAAGAAAAAAATAGAACCTCGCAACCATTCCACAAGCAACCCCTCGGTATCCTCAAACATTTTTGTCCCGGGAAGCGATTCCCGATCATATTCTCGATACCATCCCACGTCGAAAGTGAATCCACTCAACCAAAACGCCGTATTAATCTTCAGTAAAATCTCAATACGCCCAAGAATCATTCGAGTCTTGCCGCTCAAGGAAGGAGAAGGCATATAGGAACCCTGCGCAATGGTCTGGCGTCTTTACCTAATATTAGCCCTATTGTAATAATTGTAATAAAGATGCTATGATGGATTCATTAATTATGAGGTGTTTATTGATGAAAAAGACAAGAAAATTAAATTCTCCGCTGCTTGTATTAGTGATTTTATCCGTCCTTCTGCTCATTAAGCTGGGGGTATTCCGATACTTGGTCTACGGCGAAGTATCTTGGCTGCGCCTGGTGGCCATCGACTTCCCGGTATTCATGCTCTTGCCGGTCCTGTTGTTTGTCGTGCTTCGGCGGGTCAGCCCGCTCGTTGCGTTAATCTATAACCTGTTCGTGTCAGCGCTTCTCGTATCGATTGTCTGGTATGAACGCTATTTCCAGACCGTGCCGAGCTATTTTGACCTTCAGCAAGGCGATCAAGCGGGATCGGTCATGGAAACGGTCAGCTTATTGTATACGCCGCTCGATTTCCTGTTCTTTGCTGATATTCTTGTCTATGCCGCATTATTCGTCCTGTACTGGAACCGGCCATTGACGAT